>DHLZ01000243.1:7961-8121 GCA_002405515.1 Planctomycetaceae bacterium UBA4655 | reverse complement strand
CAGCTTGCCCGCGTGGTCGAGACAGTACAGATGGCCGTCGTCCGAGGCGACCGCGATCCGCTCCGCATCGGCGGTGGGCGGCATCCGGATCGGCCCGTCCGTGTAGAACCGCCACCGCTCCGCTCCGGTTTCCAGGTCGATCGCCAGCAGGGCCCCGTTG
>DHLZ01000243.1:3147-7577 GCA_002405515.1 Planctomycetaceae bacterium UBA4655 | reverse complement strand
CGCCCCACCGCATGCCGCCACATCGAGTCATCGCGTTCGAATCTCGATTCCGCTGAGCACCGGTTCGCCGACGCTGGGCGTCAGCCGGATCGGCACGAGCAGGAATCGCCATCAACGAAACCGTTCGGCAGAGGAGGGTTTGTCGCATGGCTTCAAGGCGGTCCGTGGAAAGACGGGCAACGGTCAATTCGCCGGCAGGGGTGCCCGCTTCAGCCTCTGCCGCTCTTCCAGCCAATCCGGGATGATGAAGTCCTCGGTGCTGCCGTCGGGTTCTGCGATCAACTCTAGCGACTCGAGCAGCGGAATGTCGATGTCTTGCTTCTCGACAAGGGCAGAGAGCGTGTTGGGGGAGATTTTCTCGATCGCGTGGGTTCATGGCAGACCTCATGGCGATGGCCGCGGAACAGCCGGCGAACAGGCAGATGAACGGGCCAGTGATCCGGCGATGAGCATACCTCCGCCGCCTGCACGCGTGGCTCGTTCGACATGCCTGCCGATTGAAGGCCGGAACGAAACTCATGTAACCTTGTCGGGCGTCGGGCTCCGAGAACGTCGTGTTCCCGGGACGGCATCCGCGGCCGATGCCGCGGCGATCGACGAATCCATTCAATGGGCCAGTCCATGCACGCGTCCGAGCCTCAGCGGTCGTTTCAGACGGGGCGACAGATCGAGATCTACCGCACGGGCAAACGGATCGACCCCGGCTTCATCCCCCTGGCGGTGGAGCAGCTCGAGGAGAAGGCCCGGTCGATCCTCTCCGCGGAAGCCTACGACTGGATCGCCGGCAGCGCCGGCAGCGGCGGCACCGCCCGCAATAACCTGGCGGCGTTCGATCGTTGGCGGATCGTGCCCCGGATGCTGTGCGACATCTCGAGCCGAGATTTCGGCCTGTCGCTGCTGGGCCACGACCTGCCCCTGCCCCTGCTCATCGCCCCGATCGGCGTCCAGGCGGCGGCCCATCCGGAAGGCGAGAAGGCGTCGGCCGCGGCCGCGGCCGCCCTCGGGATTCCCTTCGTGCTCAGCAACGTGGCGACCTTTTCGATGGAGGAGGTGGCCCGGGCCGCGGGGCCGGGGCCGCGGTGGTTCCAGCTCTACTGGCCCAAGGATCCGGAACTGACCGCGAGCTTTCTGGATCGGGCGAAGCAGGCGGGCTACACGGCGATCGTGGTCACGCTCGACACGCAGAGCCTGGGCTGGCGGGAGCGAAACCTGCAGCTGGCGTTCCTGCCGTTCCTCCAGGGAACGGGCCTCGCGAACTACTTCACCGACCCGGTGTTTCGCCGCTCGCTCGCGCGGCCGCCGGAAGAGGACGTTCCGGCCGCGGCCGAGCGGTACCTCCAGGTGTTTTCCGACCTGTCGCGGACCTGGAAGGACCTGCGGCTGCTCCGCGAGGCCACCGACCTGCCGCTGCTCGTCAAGGGCATCCAGCACCCCGAAGACGCGAGGCAGGCGATCGACCAGGGCGTCGATGGGATCGTCGTGTCGAACCACGGCGGCCGTCAGGTGGACGGCTCGGTCGGGACGCTCGAGGTCCTGCCCGGCGTGGTGGACGCCGTCCACGACCAGGTTCCGGTGCTCTTCGACGGCGGCATCCGCCGCGGGGCGGACATCTTCAAGGCCGTCGCCCTGGGGGCGCGGGCCGTGCTCGTCGGGCGGCCGGTGTTGTGGGCGTTGGCGGCCGGCGGTCGGGAGGGCGTGCGGGAGTATCTCTTGAACCTCGCCGCGGACCTTGACCTGACGTTCGCCCTGGCGGGCAAGAGCCGGCTCGCGGACGTCGGCCGCGGCGACCTCCGCTCATCCGCCGCCGTGCATGAAGGTTCGACCGTCCACGACGGGACTGCACGACGGGACGGATTGATCGGCTGATCCCGCCAAAGCTCGTCAGGCTGGGCCACCAGGCCGACCGGGTCAACCGGGGCTGCCGCGCAATCGCGTTGGGCCGGGGCGTCCGCCGCCCGGGGAATTTTGGATTTCTTGTAACCGCGGGTTGATTCTCGTCATATTCATATGACACGCCAGATGCGCGACGAACCAAGGATCGCAACCGTTTCTGGCCGCACCGCCCGCAAGGAGAAAAACATGCAATCAGCCCTGGCAATCACATCAGTCCTCCTGCGGCTCGCCCGCGGTTTGGCCCTGGTGGCTTTCTTGGCCGCCCTGGTGGCCCCGTGCGGCGCGGCCGAGGACCAGACCATCATCCCGCCGCCGGGCGACTACAAGATGGTCGAGGTGGTGCTCGAGAACGGGCAGCCTGGGGAAGGCAACCTGACCCTGCGCGGCGGCATCCGCGACGGCAAGCTGATGGTTCCCAATTCGCTGAGCGTGCGCATCAAGGCCGGCGAACTGGTCTTCACCACCGATGCGGTGAAGGGCGAGTTTGGCTGGCGGAGGCCCGACAAGACCCAGAACCAGGGGCCGTCCGATGCGGTGATTCACCAGTACGCGGTGGATGCCAAGATCGCCGGGGGCGCGATCACGGGCACCTGGAAGACCGCGGACGGCAAGCGCACCGGCAATGTGTCCGGCTCGGTCAAGACGGAAAAGGAGCTGCAGGCGGCCAATGCCTTCACCAAGGGCAAGGACTGGCCGCTCTACCATGGATCGTTGAGTTCGTTCGCCGCCGCGCCGTGCGGCCTGACGCTGGCGACCGACCCCAAGGACTTCCGCCTGGCTTGGAAAAGCGAGGAACTGATGCCCTGCGGGCAGGGCAACGGGTGCCATTACCTGCCGGGCATGCTGATGTGCCGCACGATCGGCGGCGGCGCCAGCCCCGTGGTGTCGGCCGACGGCAAGGTGTACGTCAACTACATCCAGCCTGCCGGCACGGTGTCGAACATCGAAAAGGCGTATGGGAAGTCAGCAAACGCCCTGGCGGACCTCGAGAAGCTGGCTGCGGAGTGGAACAGCGAGCTGGGCCCCGGCGTGCGGGAGAAGTTCCTGCTGCATGCCGACGACGTGATCGTCTGCATGGACGCGGTCACCGGCAAGACCTTGTGGAAGACGGTGTTCGCGGAGAAGGGCCGCTATCAGCAGGGGCACAAGATCGGCCCCGTGAACAATACGCCCTGCCTGGGCGACGGCAAGGTGTTTGCGATGGGCAGTCTCGGGCGGGTCTATGCCCTGGATGCCCAGACCGGCAAGCCGCTGTGGGAAGTCCCCAACATCACGGGTGTCACGCTGAAAACGCCGGAAGGTTTGAATCGCTTTCACGGCAACGCGCCGGTGTATGTCGACGGCGTGGTGGTCATGGGCAACCAGGCCGACACGCTCCACGGCTTCGACGCCAACACGGGCAAGGAGCTCTGGAAACTGCCGGGGAAGAGCCGCTCGCTCGTCGTGCCTTCGCTGTGGAAGCATCAGGGCAAGGACTACATCATTTCGATGGACGGCGGGCGTGACGCTTCGATCAAACTCTTCTGCATCGAACCCAAGTCCGGCAAGGTGCTTTGGGAAACGGACTACAAGGGCGGCTCCAAAGGCGTCGCGGTGAGCGGCGACATCCTGGTGGGGCTGACGTTCAGCGTGAAGGGCGAGCCCCAAAAAGACCCGGAGTGCGTCGCCTGGCGGATGACGCCGGAGAAGGCGGAGCGGATCTGGGCGACGCCAGTGAAGGCCCACGGGGAACTCAGTGCCCCGGCGGTGAATGACAAGTACGTTGCTGTCGGCCGGGACGAGATGCACCTGCTGGACCTGAATACCGGCAAGGTGTTGGCGACCGCCAAATCAGAACTGGCGAACGAACCTCACATCTTCATGGCCGAGAACCTGGTGTTTGTCAGCCCGGATGGCTCGCATGGCAGAAACGCCCTGCATGTTTATGGCGCGACCCCGGAGACGTTCAAGCTCCTGGGCAGTTGGTCGCCGCCCCACCACCAAACGAATTCCTACCACTGCAAGTGCATGGTGTTCCCCGTGGTGGAGGGCCGGCTGTTCATGCGGGGCTTCGACGGCGTCCACTGCTACGACCTGCGCAAGCAGCAGTGAACCGCCGCCCGACCCCGTCTCAGTGCGCCAGCGTGCCGGCGTCGGCGTCCTGCGGCGGACGGTGCGCCCAGATCGAGGCCAGCACCGAGCCGGTGACGTTCATCACGGCCGAGAACAGGGCCGGCACGATCGCCGCGCCCGGGAGCTTCAGCACCTCGGCGGCCAGATTGGCGGCCAGCCCGCCGTTCTGCAGGCCGACCTCGATGGCGATCGTACGGCTGTCCTGGCGGTTGATGCCCACGAGCCGGCTGGCGGCATACCCGAGCAGATAGCCGCCGAGGTTGTGCACGGTGACGCCCAGCAGCAAGAGCCCGCCCACGTGCTCCACCCGGGCGCGGCTGCGGAAGGCGATCACCCCGCAGATCAGGCAGATCGCGATCATCGACGTGACGGCGAGCAGCCGCTCCGCGACACGCCGATCGGCCCGGCAGCGGGTGAGCACCGCG
>DHLZ01000243.1:0-2997 GCA_002405515.1 Planctomycetaceae bacterium UBA4655 | reverse complement strand
CCGCGTTGGCCACGAGCCCCACGACCACCGGCGCGACGACCGTCGCCAGGATGCTGGAAAACATCTCCGCGTAATCGAGATCGACGGTCCGCCGCGCGTAGACGTAGACCATCAGCGGCGTCATCACCGGCGCGAGGAGGGATGCGGAAAAGGACAGGCATAATCCCTTGAGGACACGCGGAAAAGGACACGCGGAAAAAAGGCCGCGGAAAAGGACAGGCATAATCAGCGCCGCGGAAAAGGCGCCGCGGAAAAGGACAGGCATAATCCTATAATCCTGAAACGCCACCATAGCCGCGGAAGGATGCGGAAAAGGACAGGCATAATCCCTTGGGAGGAATGCGGAAAAGGACAGGCATAATCTGAAGGCCGCGGAAAAGGACAGGCATAATCCTATAATCCTGAAACGCCACCATAGCCGCGGAAAAGGACAGGGATAATCCTTGACGACCGGCCGCGGGAGCCATAGGATACGGGCGTTCAGTACTCTCGAATCCTGCAGGAGTCCCCGTGATGACGATGCCCAGGCGGCAGCTGGTGGACGTCGCGGTCACGCGCTACTACCACTGCATTTCCCGCTGCGTCAGGCGGGCCTTCCTCTGCGGTGAAGGCGTGACGCACCGAAAGGCCTGGATCGAAGCCCGGCTCGAACTCCTCGCCAAGCACTTCGCCATCTCCGTCTGCGGCTTCGCAATCCTCGACAACCACCTCCACGTCCTCTGCCGCCTCGATCCCGGCATCGCCGATGGCTGGAGCGACGAAGACGTCGTCCGCCGCTGGATCGCCGTCTACCGCCCCTCCTGCCTCGACGTCGAGAACCCGGCGACCATTCAGGCCTGGATCGACAACCAGTGCCAAGACACCGCCCGCGTCGCCCGCTACCGCCAGCGACTCCAGGATCTCGGCTGGTTCATGAAGGCCCTCAAGGAACCGCTCGCCCGACTCGCCAACAAGGAAGACGACTGCAAGGGCACGTTCTGGGAAGCCCGCTACAAGTCGATCGCCATCCTCGATGAACAAGCCCTGCTCGCGACCTGCGCCTACATCGACCTGAACCCCTTCGCCGCCGGCCTCGCCAAGACCCCTGAAGGCGCCCCGCACACCTCGATCAAGCAGCGCGTCGATCACGTCCGCAGGAGCGGCGCCCTCGACACACTCCAGGCCGCCGCAGCAGCCAAGTCGACCCCCGCCGCCCGTATCGAAGCCGACCTCGAGCAATCCCACTGGCTCTGCCCGCTCCAAGATCGCAACGCCAACGGCGCAGCCCGCGAAGGCATGCTGCCCGGGTTTTCGTTATCGAGCTATCTCGAACTCGTGGACTGGACGGCCCGGCTCTGCCGCACGGGCAAGGCACGGATCACGCAGGAAGTGGCCGCCATCATGACGCGGCTCGGCACGAGCCCCGAATACTGGCAGTCACACCTCCAAAAGCTTCTCGGCAAGACCCGCTGGCTCGGCAGCTACTGTGCGACGAGCGCCGAGCGACTGAAGGCCATCGCCGCGAACCGCGGCGTCCATCACGTCGACAACGCCCTCGGCGGCCTGGCCGCGGGATACCGGCGAGCGTTCGCTTAGCCACGCTCTATTCGCAACACTCCCGTCGCCCGCTGCCACTCCAAGAACATGCCGGGCGTCAGAACATGGAGGGCGTAAAACCTGTTGCCCAGAAGTGCGACAAAGTCCGCTGTGTCGAGCGTGAGCAACACGTCAGCCCATGCCGCTGCCGTAAACAGCACGGGACGGTCTTTGGCAACGCCGAACACGGCTGGCTTGTCACTCGTCCAGACATCCCGAACAATGCGAAGAGGAACCGCGATCGTCTCCCATTCGACCGCCGCGTGCGCGGGGAGTTTACCGAGGTTGCGAGTCACCTCGGCAAGCGAATACCCGCTCGAGACCAACTCCCAGCCATTGGCTGAAGCGGCGTTGAAAATGGCCCGAGATGCCCCGCGCGGCCTTCCGCAGGCGGCGAGCGCTACACTGGCATCGACGAACAACCTCACGATCCGGACCGAAACCGATCCATGGCCTGCTCGTCCTCGTCGAGCCATGCCTTGAGTTGTTCTTGGGAGAACTCGCGCGGCTCAGGGAGCGGGACGCGCTGACTTCGCAGCCGCTCGGCGACGAATAGCAGCAGTTCGGCCTGCTGTTCAGCCGAGAGGTTTTGCACGGCCTGCTCGATGTCCACGAGGCTTTGCATGGCGGTGTTGTCGTAATGGGGGGAGAGACTCGATCAACCCAGAGGTTTGCACGACCAGACTTCCTCTCATCGTAACGCATTTCTGCCGGAGAACACCATCACAGCTGCTGGGCGACGTCTCGCTTGCGCGAGATCCGAAAAAGGTAACGGCACCGACACTACTGATCCTTTTGCAGGTGTGCCCAAGCGGCATCCTCCTCGGGGCGGTTCCAATCCTCGGCAAGCGCCCTCTCGCTCAGTAATGCAGGCTCGGGCGTTAGCGACGTCGGCTCCTCATCGAGGATCGTCACCAAGGCCCGACGTGCGCATGGCAACTCGACATGCTCGGCCAGCCTGACCGTGCCTTGCTCATCAACGACAGCTTCTACGGTTTTGATCATCACAGCATTCTACCGCCGAGTCGGCAGGAGCGAATCTCCAAAAAACGCCGGGGT
This sequence comes from Planctomycetaceae bacterium UBA4655, assembly GCA_002405515.1. Taxonomy (GTDB): domain Bacteria; phylum Planctomycetota; class Planctomycetia; order Pirellulales; family UBA1268; genus UBA4655. The sequence continues at coordinate 363 of DHLZ01000243.1, read as the reverse complement.
CCTCGGCAGCAACCTCGACTGGCGCACCAAGTCCACCGAGACTGGAGAGAACGGCGGCCAATACCAGTAGGCCGCTCAAGGAATATGCCCGGTTATTCGCGATTGTTTAGGAATCGCCAGCGACCTGAATCGCTGCGCGACCGAGGGGGCTGCTGGCGGGGGGGTGCATCCCGCAAGTAGTGTGCGGGCGAACAGCAACACTGCCCTCGCCCCGGTCTGTCCATGGTCGCTGCCCTCTGCGGGTTTCCCGCGCGGCCCCGGCCCCGGCCTCATGACGGCCCGGCACCACGCCGCCGCTACGCGCGTCGGCGCCCCGGAAAGACAGCGCACCCCAAGATAGTGTAGGGGGATCTCGGGGGTTGG
>DHLZ01000196.1 GCA_002405515.1 Planctomycetaceae bacterium UBA4655 | reverse complement strand
GATCTTTCTCTCGGAGGCGTTCACCCGGCCGAAGACGATGTATCGGCTGGCGAAGCTCGGATGCACACAGTCGTACACCTACTTCACCTGGCGGACGGAGAAGCGGGAGACGGGCGACTACCTCGTGGAGGTGTCCACGCCGCCGATCTCGGATTTCTTCCGGGCGAACTTCTGGCCCAACACGCCCGACATCCTCCATGCGACGCTCCAGCACGGCGGGCGGCCGATGTTCCTCGCGAGGCTGGCGCTTGCGGCCCTCGGGGCGGCCAACTGGGGCATCTACGGGCCCGCGATGGAGCTCATGGAATCGAAGCCCGTGCAGCCCGGGAGCGAGGAGTATCTCGATTCCGAAAAGTACGAGGTCAAGCGGTGGAATCTCGCCGACCCCGAGAGCCTCGCACCGTTCATCACGCGGCTCAACGCGATCCGTCGGGCCGAGCCTGCGATCCACCTCGCCCGTCCCGCGGTGCTCCACCCGACCGACGACGATCATCTGCTCGCCTTCAGCCGGTTCGACGCGGAAAGCGGCAGCCGGCTGCTCGTCGTCGTGAACCTCGACCCCGGCACGCGGAGGGCGACGCGGATTTCGATCGACGCAGCCGCACTCGGGCTGCCGCCCGACGGGACGATCGACGCCCACGAGCTTTTGGGCGGCTGCACGCACCGCTGGACATCCGCCGAGGCTATCTGCGAGTGCACGCCCGAGCAGCCCGCGGCCGTCTACCGGCTGTCGGCCGCTTCGGGCTGAGGGAGTCGAGCGATGGAACCATCCGGCTCGGAGATCGGCGGGAAGCTCCCGTGGCTGCCCGCCGCGCGGTGGTTTCCGGCGAAGGGGAGCGACGGGAGGATCGTGCTCCACGACGTCGCACGGATTCCAGAGGGCGGCCCTCCGCGGAGCACCACGGAGCGACCGACCTGGGTGGGGATCGTGGAACTGGTTGGCCATGATGCGTTTGGAGAGTCTCCGCGGTTGTTCCTGCCGATGACCGCGGCCGATGGTGGGTTCGAGGATGCCGCTCGCAGCGACGCGTTCGTGCGGTGGCTGCTGCACGTGGTGCTCGCCGAGGAGTCGCTTTCGAGTGAAGGCGGGATCTTTCGGGGGCATGCGGTCGGCCGCGAAACGCCGCCTGCAGCCTCCCTGCCGCTCGCGATCGCCGACGTCGGTGGGGATGCTTCGAACACGTCGCTCGCGGTGTCGTGGAATGCGGGCCGGGCGGTGATGGTGAAGATCGTGCGGCGATGCCGCGCCGGCATCCATCCCGAGCTGGAGGTAGGCCGGTTCCTCGCCGGGGCGGCCGTGCAGGCCGACGTGCCGAGGCTCGTCGGCTGGCTCGACCATGTGCCTCGCGTGAGCGACGCGGCCGATTCCGGCGGGTCGGCGACGGTGGCGATTCTTCACGAGTGGGTCGATGCGCGAGGCTCGGCCTGGGATGCGATGCTGGCGTCCGCCACGGCCGACTGGCCGCGGTGCCTTTCGCTCGTCAGATCGCTCGGCGAGACGACGGCGAGGCTCCATGCGGCGCTGGCCAGCCGCACCGACGATCCGGCCTTCGCGGCCGAGCCCTGGACGGCCGAAGCATGGGCGGCGGCGGTTCGTGCCATGGCGGACCATGCCGATCGCGTCTTCGACCGTGTCGGGCGGCTGCTTCCCACGCTGCCGGCCCACCTTGCGACGGGCCACACCGACCTCGCATCGATGTGGAGCCGGATCGCGGCGGAATTCGCGGAAGAGGCGACGAGGCCCCCCTCGAGCCCTCGTATCCGGGTGCACGGCGACTACCACCTCGGGCAGGTGCTCGTGGGCCGCGACATCGACCGGTGCATCGTGGTCGATTTCGAGGGGGAGCCCGGCCGAACGCTCGCGGAACGGCGGCAGAAGACGTCGGCGGCGAAGGACGTGGCCGGGATGTGCCGTTCATTTGACTATCTGCTACGGGTGCTCGCCAAGGATGGGCGTCGTCCCTACGACGTCGGCGACCTCGAATCGCTCGAATCGCAGTTTCTGTCCGCGTACGAGGGCTGCTCGCGGAGGCTCGCCGGCGAGCGGCCCGGGGCGACCTGGTGGTCGCAGGATCGACGCGAGGCCACGCGTCTTCTCGAACTCTTCAAGATCGACAAGGCTGTCTACGAGCTTGCGTACGAAGCCGACCACAGGCCCGACTGGATCGACGTGCCCCTGGCGGCGGTCGCGGCCCGGGCGAGCGGCCCCGTGCCGCCTGAGGCTTGCGTCGATCGTCACCCACGCCGACACTCCGGGGCATGACCTCCCGCCTTTTCACGACGCTGCTCCTCCTCCACATCGCCGCCTTCGGCGGCTGCGGTGGCCCCCCGCCCCCGCAGGGCGTCACGACCGAGGTCGTGGCTCACGGCGGGACGGAGGATGATACGCGTTCGATCCAGGATGCCATCGACCGCTGCCACGCCGTCGGGGGCGGCCGCGTGGTGCTGCCGGAGGGCGTCGTCTTCACGTCCGGCCCCTTGCGGCTACGGTCGGGGGTCGAGCTGCACCTTGCGAAAGCAGCCCTCCTCCGAGTCAACCTCGATCGCGCCGCTTGGCCCGCGAAAGGGCGGACGTATCTCATCTACGCCGAGGATGCCGAGAAGATCGCGATCACCGGCCCAGGCGTCATCGATGGACAGGGCCGGCACCTCATGGCCGAATTCGGCGAGCACATCCACCGGCCCGGCCCGTGGAGGCCGGGGATCGTGGGCATGCTCCGCTGCCGGCAGGTAAGCATGCACGACCTGGTCATCCGCGACGCGGCCTTCTGGACCGTTCACTTCATCGGCTGCGACGGCGTGCTCGTCGAGCGCATGACGATTCGGAACGACCGCCGGATTCCCAACTGCGACGGCATCGACCCCGACCATTGTCGCAACGTCACCATTCGCGACTGCGACATCGACGCCGGCGACGACTGCATCGTCGTCAAGAACACTCGGCCCTACGCCGACCTGGGGCCCAGCGAAAATATCCGCGTGGAAAACTGCGACCTGAGGAGCAGCTCCGCCGCGCTCAAGATCGGCACCGAATCGGTGTCCGACTTCCGCAACATCGTCTTCGACCGCTGCCGCATCCGCGACAGCAGCCGGGGGCTGGTGATCCAGCTTCGTGACGAGGGGGACGTCGAGAACGTCGTCTTCTCGAACATGACGGTCGAGACGCGGCTGTTTCACGAGGCATGGTGGGGGCGGGCCGAGCCGATCCACGTCAGCGCTTTCGTCCGCTCCGCGGGAGGAAAGCTCGGGCGGATCCGCAACATCCGCTTCGAGAACATCGACGCCCGATCGGAAAACGGGGTGTACGTCTCCGGGTGCGACGTCAGCCGCCCCGAGGGAATCGCGTTCGACCGCGTGCGGGTGAGGATCGGCAAGTGGACCGACTGGCCTGGTGGACAGCACGATCGCCGGCCATGCACGATGGAAGGGCTGGTGCCGCATCCGACCGCGGGGTTCTACTGCTGTTGTGCGGAGGGCGTGTCGCTTCGGAACTGCCGGGTGCGGTGGTCGGGGCGGCCGCAGCCGCACTACGGGGAAGCGATGGATGTCGTGGACGTGGGCCGGCTTTCGGTCGATGGCTTTGAAGGGAACTCGCGACGGTAGTGTGCACCGGATCTGCGGCCCCAGGCGCTCCTCGATGAGACCTGGCAGGCCGTTTGCAAGGACTGCCAATTTTTTTCCGAGGAGGTTTGCCAATGTCGTGGCGTGAGATGGTCGGAGTCGCGTGTGTGGTGGGCGGCGTGGTGGTCGGACTCGGGCCACGGGCCGCCGATTCCCCTCCTCCTCAGGCAACGCGGCCGCAGGAGGAGAGGCCGGCGCCGCCTCCGATGCCGCAGCCGATCGTTCTGCGGTGCGGCTTCGGGGCCAGCGACATCACGCCCGACGCCTCGGTGCCGCTGATGGGGTATCCGGAGCCCCGCGACCGGTCGGGCAGCGACGGAGTCCATCTGCCGCTGTTGGCGCGGGCCTGCGTTCTCAAGGATGGACCGCTCAAGGCCGTGCTCGTGAGCCTCGACCTTTGCGTGATGCCCAACGCTGCGTGCCGCCTGCTGCGTGGCGAGATCGCCAAGGCCATCGACACCGATCCCGCGAACGTCCTCGTCAGCACGACGCACACGCACTCGGGCCCCAACCCCTCCGACGACTACGTGCGTTCGGTTCAGCCGTTGATCATCGATGCCGTTCGTCGGGCCAACGACCTCAGCCATCCGGTGACGGCCTGGATCCAGGAAGCGCCCCTCGGGCTGGGATACAATCGCCGCGTGCCGGTGGACGGCACGGTTCGGATGTGCTGGAACCCGCAGACGATCTTCGAGCACCCGCCCCGACCGGCTCCCGATCCGACCTGCACGCTCCTGCAGTTTCGGCAGGTCAACGGGCCGCGGACCGTGAACGTCTGGAGCCTGGGGGCACACCCGGTCGTGTTCGGCAAGGCCAGCCGCATGGTCAGCAGCGATTACCCCGGCGCGGCGTGCAAGTGGCTCGACGCGAACATCCCCGACGGCAAGAGCATGTTCGTGCTCGGCGCGGCGGGCAACGTCCATCCCTGGATGGCCACGCAGGAAGACCCCCGAAACGTCGATCGCATCGGAGAGACGGCCGGCAGCTTCGTCCGCACGCTCGCCCAGGCCACGCGGCCGATCGCGCCGACGAAGGACGGCGGCAAGCTCGCGTGCCGTGCCACGACGGTCGTCATCCGTGGGCACGAGATCGACATCGCCGTCTGGCACGTCGGGGATTGCTACGTCGTGGCCGCACCGGTCGAACTGTTCGGCGAACTGGCGGTCGATCTGCGTCGCCGGCTGGAAAAGCCGGTGCTGCTGACGACCCTCACGAACGGCTGGAACGGCTATTGGCCGCACCGCGGCGCGTTCGCCGAGGGGGGCTATGAGGTCGGGGCCATCCCCGCGGGCCTCCAGCCCGGCGATGGCGAGGCGTTGATCGAGCACCTGGTGGAACTGGCCCGGTGAGGCCCCCGGGGTATCGAGGATCCCACGAGGCACAGCAGAACTATTCTCGAGCCCAGGAGAGACGATGAAGAATCAGATCGCAGCCGTACTCAATATATTTCTGCACCCCAAGCGAACGATGCAGGAGTTGCCTTCCGATCGGCTCTACGCCCTGGCCGTCGTGAACCCGCTCTATTTCGGGGTTGCGAGGGCTTTTCGCCCACGCAACCACGCTCTGCTGCACGAGAACCTCGGCGGTAATCTCCAGATCGTTCTGTTCGCCGTCGCCCTCAGCCTTGTCATGCTTCCCGTGGGCGGCTGGCTGATGCAACGGATTTTGAGGCTCTTCCGCAAGAGGCTATCCATCGTGAAGATCCTGAACATCAGCGGCTACGCCTACGTGCCACGGCTTGTCGTCGCCGTAATCGGCTATGCCGTGCTGTTCGCAAATCCCTCTGTCTTTCTGGAGAATCGTCTCTCGCCGGGGCTGCTCGCCATCATCGTTCTTGGTTCGCTGGGGATGATCTACACCATCTTCCTCACCATCTATGGATTCGTCGTGTCGCCGTCGGAGTGAACAGAAGGCGAAACTCGAGACGTAAATCGCCTCGAATCGCGGACGGCCTGGTGTAGTGACAATATGTACATTATTCCTACGTTGCCGACAACCACCCACGTGGGGTTCTTCGGGATTTGGCGGGAATGACGGGCAGCGGCTGACGTTGGAATAATTTTGTTATTCCGATGCGAGCATCGAATAATTGAATGGTTCCGAGCGATGCGTGACGCCAAGGAGCTTGAAGCAGGCCGCACAGAAGTGCGGTCGGGGCGGCTCAACTCTGGTG
>DHLZ01000131.1:1636-9199 GCA_002405515.1 Planctomycetaceae bacterium UBA4655 | reverse complement strand
TCCGACACGCCCGTTGAAGGCCAACGGGCCAGCCGTGTGGCTGGGACCATTGCCCCGTCATGTTCGCAATGCGATGGCGTCCAAGGTTTTTCCTTTTCCTTGGTTCGTCGTTGCCACTGCTTCACGCCGTGCCCGCGGCAACGGGAAATCGGCTCCCATCCCCGATTTCACTTCGTGCCCCGCGGCAGGGCGTTCGACGTGTCCAGCGAGACTGCCGCGACCCACGACGCCTACGGGATAAGCGGCCACGATCTCGAGGCCGGCAAGGCTTACAGGCGCACGTTTGGTCGCAACTGCCTGCTCGCCCGCGCCGCTGTTTCGCACCCTGCTCCGGGGAGGGCCGCCCGTGGCGGCCACCTCGCTGCGGATCATGCGCTGCCGAGTGCTGGTCGAGGATGGTCCCGTGCCGGCGCTATGGCGCATGGTCCTTGACATCGACGCCGATGCCGGCGGCACGCTCGTGCTCGACCAAGGGCCTGGCGAGGCCCGGTGGGAAACGTCCGCCGCCCGCCCGAACACCGTTCAGGTTCGCCAGGAAGGCCGGTTCGTCCGCCTGGTCGCTCCTGTCGCCGGGAGTCAGCGGCTCGAGGTCAAGGTGCAGCCGGCTGTCGATCGCCGCGGCCGCTTGGAGACGGCTACGATTCGCCTGCCGCCGGCGGCTGAAACGCGACTCGAACTGGTCGACGGCAACGGGACGGCGATGCCGGCGGCCGGCGATGCGGTGCAGTGCGATCGTGCCGCGCAGGACGGACCCTTCATGCGGGCTACCGAAGCCAATCCCGGCGGGCCGGGATTCGATCTTACGGGTGCGGCCCGGGGGCGGCTGGTGCGCCCGCTCGACCGCCGTGACAGACTCTCCGGAGGAGGCCTGACGGCGACGAGCGAGAACGACATCGCGTGGGACCTCGATGCCTGTCGCTTGCGGGCTCGATTCGACATCGCCGGTGAAGCCATCATCCGCGCGGTCGTCGTCGTCGCAGACGCGTTGCTCGAGCCGCTCGAGGATCCGACGGCTGAAGGCCAGAGCGTGCGGCCGCTCGGCCGCGGCCGCTTTCTCGTCGAGCGAACGTCGCCGGAACCTGGCCCTGCCCGCATGCACCTCGCCTTTCGCATGCCGCTGGTCGATCCGGTCGGCTCGTTCGATGCGCCCGCCATCTGGATCGAGGGCGTGGACACGGACGCCCGCACCGTGCGGCTGTCGGCATCGCCCGATCTGATCGCCACCCTGGAAGCGCCCGCTTCTCAGTCGGGCGACCAACGCGGCGAGATCCTCGGGGCCGGCGGCGACGTGTGGCGGTACGAGGCCGGGAGAGGAGCCGCAGCGAACGCTCGCCCGCGGCTCGTGGTGAGCCGGCGGCTCCAGGCGCGGGTCGACGCCACGTCGACACCCCTGGTCACGATTCCGGTGGAACTGCCGCCTGGCTGCGACATCGGCCGGGTCACGTTGCGGGAGGACGATTTGGCGGCGCCCGACGCCGCAGCCCGCCCGCCTCTCGATCTGCAGTGGTCCAGGACCGAGGCTGCTCGGCTGACCATCGTCATGCAGCAGCCGCGGGCGGGCCGGTATCGGCTCGACATCGACGGCCGACTCGCGATCCGTCCCGCGTCTCACGGCCGCGTTCCGTTGCTGCGTGCCGACCTGGGCGGGAGCAGCCCGTTGAACGTGTCGTGGAGCTTCTCCGGCGACCCGCAGACAGTGACGCATCAGGCCGAAGTGCCGCCCGGCGGCGCTGGTCCGTCGTACGACCTTCGCGACCAGCCGGCGCCGGCGTCCGCTGGGGACGGCGTGGAGGAGCCAGTGGCGCCTGCGGCCGCGGCGTCCGGTCCGCGGGAGGATCGTATCGCGCGGGTCTTGGTCAAGGCTGCGATCGACGATCGTGGTCGGTTGCGCGGGCTCGCCCGCTACGATGTCGTTTCGGCGCGTTCCACGCTTCGCCTGCGGTTGCCCCCGCGGACCAGGCTTTTCGATGTGCTCATCGACGGGCAGGACGTGGATGCTCGGCCGGTCGCCGCGGATGCCTGGGACGTGCCGTTGCACGACGTGGCCTGGCCGCGATCCGTCATGGTGGTGTTCGCGGGCGACCTCGATTCTTCTCTTGGGGCGGGACAGCCCGTTCAGTTGCAGCCGCCGCTGATCGAGAACGTCCCGGGTGGCGAGGTGCTCTGGTCGATCGAATCCCCCCCGGCCGCATGCTGCGGGTCGCGGAGCCCGCACGGCTCCTCGACGCGGTGCGCTGGCAGGCAGCGTTGAATGCCGCTCAAGAGCGCATCGACGCCGCCTTCTCGCAGGCGCTGGCAGGAGCCGGCCTTGACGCCGATCGCCTGCGGATCTTCGCCGCCTCTCGTGCCGCCGGAAAGGCCACGCATCTCGAACAGGACTGGGAACTTGCGATCGAGTCACCGCCGGTCGTGATGCCGATGCGGATGGCGGCCGACGGCGATGGCCGTTTGACGGTGCGGGTCGTGCGGGCGCCGGACGCCTCCACTGCGCCGCGGGCGGCGGCCACCATCGGGCTGGCGGCCATCGCCGCGTGGGGCTGGCTGGCGTCACGTCGCCACGGTCTGACATGGGAACTGCTGCGGGCCGTGGCCGCATGGTCCATCCCCGTGCTGCTCATCGTCGGTGGTGGCTTCTGGGCGGCGGTTCTCGTCCCGGCTCTGCCGGGATGGCTCATGCTGGGGGCCGGCTCCACCGTGCTGGCGGTCTGGTACACGTCACGGCATGCGGCCGTTGCCGATGACGAGTGGACTGACTATCCCTCGACGCATTCACTGCGGGACGTTTGACGCCGGTTCCACCCGCGCGGTGGAAAGCGGGGCGGAACGGGCAAGTGAAAAGCGATCTGGCCCGGCCTGGGGGCGGCCGCTACCGTCCGCGGCTTCGCGGGCCGATCGGCGGCCGCACGGAGTGCCCGACCCGGGACCGGCGCCGTGCGGTTCGCAACGATGGAAAGGATTCCGTCGCGGCCCGGTTCGAATGCATGGAGGCACGACGGCATGAATTGCGGACGAGTGATCGCCCGGCGTTGGAATCGGATATGGCTGGCGTGCCTGATCGCGGTGCTGGCCTGCTGCTGGAGTGCCGGGGCGGCGCACGCGGCCGGGTATCGGACGGCCAATTTCCTCGTCGATGCCCCGACCGAAGAGCTCGCCCGCAGAATCGGCGATGCCGCGGAGCACTGTCGCCACACGCTGGCCGTCGAGTGGCTCGGCCGGCCGCTGCCGCGCTGGAGCCGGCCATGTCCGATCAAGGCCCAGGTGGCCCCGCACCTCGGGGCCGGGGCGCCACGAGTTTCGTGTTCGACAAAGGGGAAGTCTTCAACTGGACGATGACGATTCAGGGGAGCGAGGAGCGGATCATCGATTCCGTGCTGCCCCATGAGATCACGCACACGATCTTCGCCAGTCACTTCCGGCGGCCGCTGCCGCGCTGGGCCGACGAAGGCGCCTGCACGACGGTCGAGCACCCTGTGGAGCGGGCCCGCCAGCACCGGATGCTGATCGAGTTCCTGACCACCGGCCGGGGCATCGCGTTTCCGGACATGTTCGCGATGCGCGAGTATCCGGCCGACGTGCTCCCCCTCTACTCGCAGGGCTATTCGCTGGCGCGCTATCTCATCGAGCGCGGTGGTCGGCACACATAGGTCAACTTCGTGGCCGATGGCCTGGCCGGCGACGACTGGGCCGGCGCCCTGCGGAAGCACTATGGTGTTCCTGGCGTGGCCCAGATGCAGACGGTCTGGCTCGACTGGGTGAAGCAGGGTTGTCCGGCGCCGCCGGCAGCGCTCGCGGCGTCCGTGCCGTCACCGGCGGCCCGGGACGGCACCGCCCGGGGACAAAGTCCGGATCCACTGCCCGGGGCCTCCCCGCCGGCGCGGGGGCCGGTCGCCTCGACGGTCGGCCGCACGTCGATTTACGCCCCGGCCCGCCGCGCGGCCGCGAACCCGGCGCCGGCCACGCGGTGATCTCGGCATCCGCTGCCCCGGCCGCCACCTCAGCGGGCCGGCGCGGACAGGGACTCGCGCAACGTCATCATCATCGCCCGCTGCAAGGCGGCGACCTTCTCCATCGCCGCACGGACCTTCGCCCGCGCCGCGTCATGGTCGGCGTCGATCCGCAGCAGGGAGGCCGCGATGTCATCGCCGCTCGACTCATCGATCTCCAGGAGCCAGTCTCCCAGTCCGATGTCGCGCCACATCTGCCCTTTCCAGGTGTCTTCGGGCTGGCGGATATGGATCGCCGGCACGCCGTGGCCGACCGCGAGGATCGGCGAATGCATCTCGATGCTGACCATCGCCCGCGCGCGACGGAACAGCGAGTCGGCCTCGTCGGTGATCCAGAACGAGCGCCGGCGGACCACCTTCTCCTTCACGTCGGCCGGCAACGGATCGAACACGAGCGGGTCGATCAGATCGACCATGTAGGCCATTTCCGGGACGATCACCGCCTTCAGGCCGGTTTCGCGGACCCACCGCACGATCGCCAACCGCATTTTGGCGTGGTCCTTCTCGGCCGTGGCCTCGTTCACCCGTTCGGTTTCCTCGATCTTCGCGGGCGACGGCCGATACCACTGATCCATTTTGTGAAAGGGCGTCCAGCGGAGCCGTGGCACGAAACAGGCGTAGCGGCCCGCTTCGAGGCCGTGCTGCCGCAGGAAGTCGAGGGCCTTGCGTTCGTCGAGGACGTCGCAGGCGAAGGCGGCGTCGGGCGCGAACGAAAGCGTCGGTCCGCGCAGGCCCTTTTGCTTCAGCAACTCGAGCGATTTCGTGTCGCGGCAGCCGATGAAGCTGGCCTGAGCGAGCAACTCGGCCAGCTTCTGATCCAGGGAGGGAAACGTGACGCCGCCGAAGCCGAACGGCTTGCCCGTCAAGGCGACCCATTGCCGCAGATGGTCGACCCGCATCGGATTCGGCCCGCTCCCATGCAGATAGAAATCGCAGCGATCGAAGAAGGGTCGGATCGCTTCGTCGGGGACGGGCTTGTGGGTGCGCAGCTCACGCGGCACGATCGTCAGCTTTGGAAATCGGGTCAGGAGCATCTTCTCGACCGCGTCGTCGACGACGATCGGCCAGAGGACCGTGCGGGCCTCGGGAAGATGCTTTTCCAGCAGCGCGAGCATTCCCGGGGTATGGGCGATGTCGCCGATATTGACGGTCTGCCAGCCAGACTTCAGGAGGATGGTCGGCCCCGGCACGGCGTCGCGGGAAGAACCGTCCTCGTCGGCGCCAAGGCTCGTGCCGCCCGCGGCGCCGCAGGCCATGCCCGTCGTCGCAATCTTGAGAAGCGTGCGGCGGCAACATTGCAACGGCATGGGTGTGACTCCGTTGATGACGGGGCGGCAGAACATACACTTGGGATGCCGCGGGGCGACGTCCGATGAAAGGATACCAAGAATTGCGGTGCGGAGGACAATGCCGCGAGAGACAAGGCCGCCAACTGGGTCGGCTCGGCATCGTCCGGCTCGTCCGCGTCAAACGCGCGGTGAGAGGCGGGACTTTCGTTTCAGACCGAACGATGGTCGGCGGCCGTGCATGGACATGAAAACGCGGACGATCCGCCATCTCCGGGTCGAAACTCGATCTGGCGCGGTTCTCGAAAAAGAAACCCGCGGCCATGGCCGAGGCGCGAACATGCGTCATGCATCGTGGCTTGCCTCGGGCGTGGCCTCTCTCGCTCTTCTCGGCGGGGCAGGATTCCTGCAGGCCGCCGACAAGGACACGACGTCTCGGCCCGCCGCCGATGCTTCGGCCCTCCCGGCGGATGACAGTTACAAGCATGTGTTCCATGAACCGTTTTGGAACAGCACGAAGATGGACTGCGAGCCCGTCTTTTTCGTCAAAGACAAAGGACAGGATTTCGCCACCGCGAAGCTCCTCTTCGTCCCCGCCGCGCCACCCGCCTTGCGCAGCCCGGACCTGGCGACGGTTTACGAGCCGGGCAAGGATTTCACCTGGAAATCCGGCTCGAATGTCATCGAATTGCTGAAGGACTCACGGATTCCGTTCAAGACCGTGGAGGAGATGAGTCCGCCCAAGGGCGCCAAGAACACCCTGCAGGGGGTGCTTTGGTCGGAGGGGCATTTCTTCCATGACCTGCAGCCGCAGGCCAGCTACGAGCATGCAGGCTTGTGGACATGGCAGCCCACGGCATCCGAACCCAAACTCGCCCGCAGTATCACGAAGCTCAAGGAACAACGAGCCTTCAAGGTCGTGGCGATCGGCGACAGCATCACGGAGGGCTACAACGCGTCGGGGTTCAAGAAAGTCGCGGTGCCACCTCGCCAGCCGGCATATCCGGAGCTGCTGGCGCTCCTGCTGGAGCGGCATTTTGGATCCGCCGTCAGCCTGAAAAATCTCGGCATCGCCGGCACGAAGGCGGACAGGGCCTTCACGCAATTGGAGCAATTGAAATCAGAGCGGCCCGATCTTGTGACGATCGCCTACGGGATGAACCACGGTGAACGGCCCGAGTTATTTGAAGCCACCATGCGGAAACTGCTGGCGGCAGTGCGGGAGGCGGTGCCCGACGCGGATGTCGTGCTGGTGTCGTCGATGACCCAACGTCTTCCAGCCACGAAGTTCATCGGATACCGCGATGTCCTCCTGCAGATGGCAGGAGAAAACGTGGCTGTCGCGGACGTGACGACACCATGGATCGAGCTGCTGAAAACCAAATCGTTCACCGACATCAGCGGAAATAACTTCAATCACCCCAATGATTTTGGACATCGCCTCTACGCCCTGGTGATATTCCAGTTGTTCACGATGGTGTGAACTGGCCGCCGGCATGCCGCCGCATCGGGTTGTTCAGCGGTCTTCTCGGGACTTCTGGCGGGGCGAGGACGGAGCGATCGTCGGCAGCACGAGTGCCGAGAGTAGCCGGTCCACCAAAAATCTCTTCCGTGAATGAGGCGTCGGGGCCTGACCGAATCGAACGCGGCAAGACACCTCCCTGATCAGGGAAGCCGGATCACCCACCTCTGAAAACCGCGATTTGCAGAAGGGGGATTGATGTCGGTTCATGCTGTGCCAGGTTCACCGCCGTCCCAGGCATGCAGCACCGCCATCCCGCTGCGTCGCTATCCGCGGGCGGCGATCTCCCGCGCGTCCGGAGGATTTTCCGTCACGCTGTCGATCCGCCCGTCTCGCAGCCGCACCACCCGGCGGGCACGGGCGGCGATGTCGGGCTCGTGGGTCACCAGCACGATCGTGCGGCCGGCGCGGTTGAGGGCGGCGAGCATGTCCATGATCTCGTGGCTGGTGGCGGTGTCGAGATTGCCCGTCGGCTCGTCGGCGAGGATGAGGGCGGGATTGTTGACCAGCGCCCGCGCGATCGCCACCCGCTGCTGCTGCCCGCCGGAAAGCTGGGTCGGCCGGTGGCCGAGCCGATCGGCCAGTCCCACGAGGCGGGCCAGCGCCAGGCAGCGGCCGTGGTCGCCCGGCTGCCTGGGCCTGTAGGCCAGCGGCAGCGCGATGTTTTCCACCACGCTCAGTTGCGGAATCAGGTTGTAGGACTGGAAGACGAACCCGAGCGTGCGGCCGCGGACGCGGGAGAGCGCCGCGT
>DHLZ01000131.1:0-1406 GCA_002405515.1 Planctomycetaceae bacterium UBA4655 | reverse complement strand
CCCCATGATGGCCACGAAGTCACCGCGCCGCAGATCGAGCGACACGCGGTCGAGGGCCCGCACCTCCTGCCCCCCGAGCCGGTAACGCTTCGACACGTCGCGGATGCTGGCCACGATGTCCGCTCCTTGTTCAATGGCGGCCGGTTCACTCATGGCGGAGGGCCTCGATCGGGTCCAAGGCGGCCGCCCGTCGGGCGGGATAGATGCCGAACACGATTCCCAAGCCGACCGAGATCGCGAAGGCGACCGCGATCGACCAGGGCACCAGCGGCGGATCGAGGCCACGGATGTCGGGCGGCAGCGCGGCCCAGACGCGGGGCAGGAACGACTCCACTCCCCGTCGTGCCAGGGCCACCGCCGGCCGGCAGAGAAACCCCGCGGCCACGCCCAACAGGCCGCCGGCCCCGGAGAGCACGACGGTCTCGCAGAGAAACTGTCGGATGATCTCCCCCCGCGTGGCCCCCAGGGCCCGCCGGATGCCGATCTCCCGCGTCCGCTCGGTGACCGTGGCGAGCATGATGTTCATGATTCCGATGCCCCCCACGAGCAGCGAGATGCCGGCGATGACGAGCAGCAGGACGTTGAACATCATCCGCTCCGTCTTCGCCTGCTCGAGCAGTTCCTGGGGCACGACGACCGCGTAGTCCTCGGTCTTGTGATACCGCTTGAGCAGGTCGCGAATCAGGTCGGCAGTCGCCGGCACCCGCGCCAGGTCGGCGAGGACGACCGTGATCTGGTCGAGCTCCACCGTCTCGGCGGTAAAGTAGCCCTGCTGCTCGGTGACATTCCGATCTCCGATCCGAGCCCGGAACGTGGAGAGCGGCAGGTAGACGTCGCGGTCGAACTGCCGCGCCGCGAGGCTGCCGCCGATCGCCGCCGCGGCGGTCCGCGAGGCGGCCACGCCGACCACCAAGTAGAACTCCTGTCCCACCAGCACGGCCGCGCCCAGCGGGTCGTCGATGGGAAACAGCCGCTCGGCCATCTCGTGGGCCAGCACGGCCACGTTGTCGCGACGGTCGATGTCGTGTGCGGAAAGCCCGCGGCCGCGGGCGATCGCGAGCTTGTTGGCCGCGAAGTAGTCCGGCGTGCAGCCGATCACGACGCCGTCGAGAAGGATAGCCCGGTCAATGGCACTACCGCAACGGACTTCCGGCTGATGAGCGACTCGTGAGCCTCGGGAGGAGCGGCCCGGGCGTCCGGAGCGGGTCTCTCGAAACGCCCCGCGCCCGCTTCGGTGGCGTTTTTCTGCCGTCTGCGCAGACCGCGTCCGAATTCGCAGTTTCCCGACATGCGTGGGTCGCGTCCGGCACCGCTAAGAGGCTGTGGATGTCGATCACCTGCAGCTCGTCGGGCGACACCTGAACCGCTTCGCGGTCGTCATGCGCCTGGAAGAGTTCGCCCCAGTC
>DHLZ01000093.1 GCA_002405515.1 Planctomycetaceae bacterium UBA4655 | reverse complement strand
AACGCGGGGGGTGCGGAGGCGGAGTAGCACCTGGCGTATCCTCGCCGTTGCTACGATGCGTTCGCACCCCCGGCGGCAATGCGGCCTCATGCAGGCTGCTTCATTGACCGGGCATCCATGCAAGTGGCCGCGTCACCGCCCGTCTCGGCTCGCGGCTCGGGCTTCCGTGAACCCGCGGAGTCGGTCAGCACAGAGCACACTGCCGGCTCGATCGTGCTCCCGGTAGTGCTCCCTTCACCACGGACCTCGTCCGTAGTGGATGCCGAACTGGACGGTGTCGCTCGGGATGTTGGGCGTCGGCATGAAGCCGCGACCGCCGGGGACGCCGCCCGGCCCCGGGTAGGGACGGCCGTACTGGTGGTAGATCGGAAGCGTCCGCGAGCTCGGCACGCCCCAGCCATACTGCGACTGGAACTCGGCCGTCGGCGGCACAACGAGGCCCCAGGGACGGCCGAGCGAAGGGTCGTACCAGCCGCTGTGCCAGCTGCGGGTCTGCGCGCGGAGGAAGTACCGTTTCTGCGCCGCGTACGAGCCGTCGGCGTGGGCCTCGAGGCAGCAGGCGACGAGGACCGCCGTTGCGGACAACGCGGCGATGATGGAAGGCCGAACGATCCGGGCGAAGCTACGGTTCTTCATGTTCAGTACCACCAGACCCTGGCATCCGTCTTGAATCCCATGGCGCCCGCCGGACGGATGTAGCGGCGATGGTGCTTGTAGAGAAACTCGTGCGGCATGAAGGGCGGGTAGGTCATCCAGGTGTGTCCCACCCGCGGCGGCACGGGCCTCGGCGACACGTAGAGCTGCGCGCCCACGCCGGGGTAGCCGGGCGGCGGCGGCGATGGGGGCAGGTAGAAGTTGTAGAAGACGTCGGGCGTCGGGGCATCGACGCCATGGTCGATCGGCGCGGCCATGGCCAGTCCAGCCATTCCGATCGTCGCCGCCGACACGAGCAGCATGAGGAGCGTTCTCATCGGTTCACCTCGCACGGTCTTCGAAACCACACCGATCCCGTCGATCCATTCCTTCGGCGTGCATCGACCGGCCGGATGAACCCGTAGGCTCGCTCCCGGAGGCCTCTTCCCGACACGCAGGGTCCCCCAGCAGGCCCCGGGGCGGTCGGCGGTTTTCGAGGGCGAGGCGTCGGTATATTCTGCGTTGCCCGCAAGGCCCCCCCACCCTCCCCTGCCCCCAGCAAAGCCGAGCCACCATGGCCCAAGCGACCAAGAGGCCCCCGAAGAAGAACCGCCGCCAGGATTCGGAACGCCAGCCGAAGGCGGCCGAGGAACCGAAGGCCGCCGCGGAGCACGATTCGGCCGACAGCCCGCGGGCCGAGGCGGCCGCGAAGGGATCGCCGAAGCGGCGGGCCACCGCCCAGTCGCTCGCGGCCGGCCAGCGGGACATCTCCGTGAGCGAGTTCTTCGCGAAGAACCGCCACCTGCTCGGGTTCGACTCGCCGCGGAAGGCGCTCCTGACGACGGTGAAGGAGGCGGTGGACAACGCGCTCGACGCCTGCGAGGAGGCGGGCATCCTGCCCGAGATCTGGGTCCACATCGAGGAGACCGAGCCGGGCCGCCACCGTGTCGGCGTGCAGGACAACGGCCCCGGCATCGTGCGGAAGCAGATCCCGCTCATCTTCGGCAAGCTGCTCTACGGCTCGAAGTTCCACCGGCTCCGCATGAGCCGCGGCCAGCAGGGGATCGGCATCTCGGCGGCGGGCATGTATGGCGTGCTCACGACCGGCAAGCCGGTGAAGATCATCTCGAAGACATCGCCCAAGGATCCGGCCCACTACTACGAGCTGCGGATCGACACGAAGACCAACCAGCCGGAAATCCTCAACGGCAAGGGGGAGGGAGTCGACATCCCGCCTGGGAAGAACGGCGACGAGCTCATGCGGAAGCACGGCATCGAGTGGGTCGCCGCGAACGACAGGCAGGAGCCCGTGCCCCACGGCACGCGGGTGACGATCGAGCTGGAGTCGAAGCACCAGCGGGGCCGCGGCAGCGTCGAGGAGTATCTCGAGCAGACCGCGATCGCCAACCCGCACGCGAGGATCCACTACCAGGGGCCCGACGGCAACGAGCGGATTCTCGAGCGGTCGCACGAGGATCTGCCGCCGGAGCCGAAGGAGATCAAGCCGCATCCCTACGGCGTCGAGCTCGGCCGGCTCGTCACGCTGCTCCAGGAGCATCCGAAGCTCACGCTCTCGCAGTTTCTCACCGGCTCCTTCTCCCGTGTCTCGAACACGATCGCGAAGAAGGTCTGCGACACGGCGAAGCTCTCGACCCGCGCGACCGCCGCGAAGATCGGCCGCGGCGAGGCCGACGCCCTCTACAAGGCGCTCCAGGAGACCCGGATCCCGCCGCCGAGCACCGACTGCATCGTGCCGATCGGCGAGCAGCGGCTGCTCGCGGGGCTCAAGGAGGTCGTGCCGGGCGAGTTCTTCGTCGCGGCGACCCGTCCGCCGTCGGTCTACCGGGGCAACCCGTTCGTGATCGAGGCGGCGCTCGCCTACGGCGGCTCGCCGGTCGCGCAGAAGGTCACGCTCGAGGCGCTCTCGGAGCTCGCCGGCGAGTCCGACGCCCGCAGCCTCAAGCAGTTTCTCGTGACCACCTTCGCCGGGCTCGGCGGGGAGGCGGCCGAGAAGATCCTCGAGGAGGCGCAGCTCGCGAGCCGCCAGTCCCCCTCGAAGATGAAGAAGGACGCCCTCGCATCGCTCCACACGGCGATGCAGCACGTCAACCTCGACGAGGGGCAGAACATGACGGTGCTGCGGTACGCCAACCGGGTGCCGCTGCAGTTCCAGCACGGCGCCTGCGCCGTGACGCAGACGATCCTCGGCACGAACTGGCGGGCCTACGGGCTGTCTCAGTCCCGCGGCAACCTCCCGAGCGGGCCGGTGACGGTGATGGTGCACATGGCGAGCGTCTGGGTCCCGTTCACGAGCGAGTCGAAGGAGGCGATCGCCTCGTACCCCGAGATCCAGAAGGAGATCCGGCTCGCGCTGCAGGCGGTGGGCCGAAAGCTCGGCATGTACCTCCGTCGGCGGCTGCGAGTCGCGCAGGAGGGACAGCGGCGGAGCATCTTCCTGCGGTATCTCGGGGAGGTGGCGACGGCGGTTGCGAGCATCAACGGCGTCGACCGGCAGAAGCTCTACGACCAGCTGCTCGCGGTCGCCAAGAAGAAGACCGCCGAGGCCGACGTGAAGCTCGACGAACGGGGCCGGCCGATCGAGGAGGAAGACGATCTCGATCTCGGTGAGAACTGCATCATCGTGCAGCCGCAGCAGGCTGCGGCCGCTTCCGCCACGTCCGAGGAATCCGAGCAGCCGGCGTCCAAGAACCGTGGCAAGCGGTCGCGGGGAAAGAAACGGCGGTGAACCCCGATCCCGCGGTCGTCGACTTCGGCGAGGGCCGCAGGCTCGAGCGGCTCGGCGGCATCCTGGTCGATCGGCCACACCCCGCCGCGCGGGGACCGAAAAACAATCCCGCGGTCTGGCGGGAGGCGGCCGCGGTCTTCGACGGTGATGCCCGCGGCGGAACATGGCGGTTCACCGCCCCGCTCCCGTCGCCCTGGCTCGTGACGGTGCAGCTCGGCGCGGCCGGCGACGCGGCCACCGCGCCGTCGGCAATCCGGCTGCATGTCCGCCCCGCCCCCTCGGGGCAACTCGGCATCTTCCTCGAACAGCTTCCCCTCTGGCGTCGGCTTCACGCGGCGTGGGGAAACAGATCTCGCGCGAAGGACGCTCCTGAAAGCGTGCTCTCGCTCTTCGCCCACACGGGGGCCGCCACGCTTGCGCTCGCGGCCGCCGGCGCCGAGGTCTTCCACGTCGATGCCTCCCGGCAGGCGATCCGAACGGCCCGCGACAACGCCAGTGCCTCGGGCCTCGCCGACCGGCCGATCCACTGGGTGGAGGAGGATGCCGTGCGGTACGTCGATCGTCTCGTCCGTCGCGGGGAACGCTTCCGTGGCATCCTGCTCGACCCGCCCTCCTGGGGCCACGGGCCCCGCGGCGAGGCGTTCTCTATCGACCGCGACCTCGAGCCGCTCGTGTCGCAGCTCGCCGGCATGCTCGACGACGACGGCTTTTTCGTGCTCACGTCTCACTCCCCCGGCTGGGACGACCGGCGGCTCGCGTCGCTCGTCGCGGCCGCCGTTCCCGTCGTCGCCGACCGGATCGAGGCGGGGCCGCTCTTCTGCGAAGACGACCAAGGCCGGCGACTCGCCCTCGGCTGGCATGTGATGGCAGGCCTGCGATGACGACGCGTCCAGTGGAAGGTCGCGTCGGTTGAGGGTATCCTGACATCGTTGTTCGCCACTCTTTCGGAGACTCCCCATGCCAGCGACTCGACGCGGATTCCTCGCCTCCTGCGGCACGACGGCCGCCGCCGCCGCGATCCCCTACTTCTTCTCGACCCCGCGGACGCTCGGCGACGAGACGAAGGCGAAGAACGACCGCATCACGGTCGGCCTCATCGGCTCCGGCAGCATCGCGAAAGCCAACATCAACGCCGCCAAGGACTGGATCGACCTCGTGGCGATCGCCGACGTCGATGCCGACCGCGCCGATCAGTTCAACGCGAAGTTCGCCGACGGCAAGGCCGCCGTCCACTCCGACTACCGCCACATTCTCGAGCGGAAGGACATCGACGTCGTCCACGTGGCCACGCCCGACCACTGGCACACCAAGCCCGTCGTCGAGGCGATGCTCGCCGGCAAGGACGTCTACTGCGAGAAGCCGCTCACGCTGACGATCGACGAAGGCAAGCTCATCCGCAAGATCCAGAAGCAGACCGGCCGGATCGTCCAGGTCGGCACGCAGCAGCGGAGCGATTTCGAGCACTTCATCCCGGCGATGGCGATCGTCGCCGAGGGGCGGCTTGGTCGCATCAAGAAGGTGCAGGCCGCGATCGGTGCGGCCCCCTCGAGCCCCTCGATCCCCGTGGCGGACGTTCCGAAGGGCCTCAATTGGGACCGCTGGCTCGGTCCGGCGCCGGTCGCCGAGTATCGCTTCCTGACCGATCCGGAAACCGCCGGCAAGGAGACGCAGCAGAAGACCAACTGTCACTACGGATTTCGCTGGTGGTACGAGTATTCCGGCGGGAAGCTCACCGACTGGGGCGCGCACCACGTCGACATCGCGACCTGGGCCCTCATGCTCAACGGCCAGACGGCCGGCCCGACGGGCATCTCCGGTTCGGCCGTCCACCCCGTCGCCTTCAAGGACGGCGTGCCGGTCGAACGAGACCGCTACAACACGGCCACGTCCTTTCTGTTCAAGGTCGACTTCCCGGGCGGCACGCAGATGGTGATCCGGGACGACACCGAAAACGGTGTGCTCATCGAGGGCGAAAAGGGGTCGATCTTCGTGGCCCGAAAAAAGCTCGCCGGGGCGCCGGTCGATGCGCTGAAGGACGATCCTCTTCCCGAAGGGGCCCTCCAGCGGGTCTACAAGAACCTCCCGATGCAGGACAACGAGCGGAAGGGGCACTGGGCGAACTTCTTCCACTGCGTGAAGACCCGGCAGGAGCCGATCTCCGACGTCCACTCCCACATGAAGATGCTGAACATCTGCCATTTGGCCGGGATCTCGGCCCGGCTGGGACGGCCGCTCGCCTGGAACGACGCCGGCGAGCGGATCACCGGCGACGACCAGGCCGACGCCATGCTTTCTCGGCCGTATCGCAAGGGCTACGAGATCGAGCATGCCTCCTCGTGACGCGATCACGAGCCCGTCGAATCCGCACATCCGCGCGACGGCCCGGCTGCGGTCGCCGGGGGCACGCCGGGAGACGGGACTTTCGATCGTCGACGGAAGGCGCGAGATCGAGCGGGCGGCGAAGGCCGGCGTCGAGATCGTCGAATTGTTCGTCGCGGCCGACGACGCCGCCAGGCCGCCGGAGGAGTGGATCCGGGAAATGGCCTCCCGCGGGGCGACGGTGACGCCGCTCGCCGAGCGTCCGCTCGAACGGATCGCGTTCGGCGAAAGAAACGAGGGCGTCGTGGCCGTCGTGCGATGGCGTGGCACCACGCTCGCGGAAGCAGACCGCGTGGAAGGCGGACATTTTTTTCGGACACACGCGCCGCTCTTCATCGTCGAGGGCGTCGAGAAGCCCGGCAACCTGGGCGCCATCATCCGCACCGCCGACGCCGCGGGGTTCGCCGGCGTGATCGCGGCCGGCGGACAGACCGACGTCGCCAACCCCGCCTGCATCCGCGCGAGCCTCGGCACGGTCTTCTCCGTGCCCGTGGCGGAGGCGACCACGGCCGAGGCGATCTCCTGGTGCGCGGCGACGCGGCGGCATGTCGTCGCGGCGACGCCCGACGGCACGCGGCCCTGGCACGAGGGCAGGCTCGCCGGGCCGGCCGCGATCGTGCTCGGCAGCGAGGCGCACGGCCTGTCGAAGGGCTGGAGCGACGCGGCCGCCTCCGGCAGGATCGATCTCGAGACCGTCCGACTGCCGATGCTCGGCCTCGCCGACAGCCTCAACGTGTCGGCGACCGCCGCCGCGCTCGCCTACGAATCCCTTCGCCAGCAGACATGCCGATGACCTCGCACGATGGCCCCGAATCCGTGCGATCCCCCACCGCCGCCGAGCAAGCGGTCTTCGAGCGGCTCGAGCGGCTCGCCGCCACGGAGGGCTCATCCGCGATGCTGCATTCACTCGCGACCTGGCTGGCCGAGACCGGCCGCTGGCATGCCCTCTTCGACGTTCGGCTCCTGGAGGCGAGGCTCGCCTGCGGCCTGCCGCCCTCCGGTGATCTCGCCGGCATCGACCGTTCGATCCGCGACAAGCTCGACGAAGCCTCGCTCGCCGCCTGCCGCGAGGCGGGCTGGCCGCTCCTCGACGAGGGTCGGCCGGCTGCCGCGTGGATGTATCTCCGCGCTGCGGCGGAGCCCGCGGAGGTGGCCGCACGTCTCGAGAGGCTGCTCGGCCGGGAGGATCTCGCCGACCGCGATGAGCTCCGCACGGAGATCATGCAGCTGGCACTCTGGGAGGGGATCGACCCGGCCCTGGGCTTGCGGCTGGTCATCGAGGACCATGGCACCTGCAACGCGATCACGGCCTACATGCAGGCGGTGGCGAGGCTCCCCGCCGCGAGGCGAAGGCCCGCGGCCGACGTGCTCGTCGATCATCTCCACGGCGAGTGCATCGAGCGTGGTTCGCACGTCGATCTCTCGCACCTCCACAGCGTCCTCGGGATCGGGCGGGAATGCACCGACCGGAATCGGATCGCGAAGGCGCTCGCCCTGGCGGACTACGGCCGCGGCGCACCGGAAGACATGCTCATGCCCGGCGAGCCGCCCTTCACCGAACTCGCCATCGCGTCGCAGAAGTTCTTCGGCGCGCAGCTCGGGCAGGGTGTCGATGCGGCGGTCGCCTACTTCGAGGCACAACGGGATTGTTCTCCCGACGATGCCGCTCCGGCCGAATGGCTCGCGATCCTGCTCTGGAGGATCGGTCGGGCGAAGGAGTCGTTGCGGATTCTCCTCTCGCGCACGCCCGGGTCGGACGGCTTCTCGACGGGGCTCCTGCCGTCGATCGTCGATCTCGCCGTCGCCGCGGACGACCTCCCGGCGGTGCTCGACGCCTGCCGCACGTGGAACGATCCGGTCACGTTCGCGGCGGCGGTCGCCGCTCACCAGAACTTCAAGAGTTGCCAGAAGCTCCGATGAGAAGGGCTGCGGGGCCCGCAGGCGCGGCATTCCTCGCTGGAACCGTGCGTCGCCCAGCCGAGATGCTCCGGCGGCTCGAAGCCGGCGTTCGGGGCCATCTGCCATGGGGCGAGCCGGTCGGGCATCTCCCTGGCGCCGTTGCGGCCGACCCAGCGGTTGCAGGAATCGCACGGATCCGGACACCAGCCCTGCGCGTGCTGCTCGCCCCAGTACCGCGGGCCGCATCCGGTGCAGGGCCACTCGGGCGGATGGACGAGGTCACCGCCGGCGAAGGCCGTGCCCGCGGCGATCACCGTCGCGAAGAGACACAAGCTGCGAAGGATGCGGTGCATCGAAAGCCCCCGACCGTGATGAATCCACCGGTCGTATCGGCAGAAGCGGCCGACAGCTTGAGAGCGAAGCCCGACGCCACACGGAAGCCCGAGGCGCGAGCCGAGAGGGGAGATGGCGTGCCATCAACTCACGGTGCTTTCCTCAACTCTCCACTCGGCTTGCGCCTCGGGCTTCCGGATTTTTCCGGTGTTCGCCTGCTGGGAAACTTGCGCCTCGGGCTTCCATTCAACTGGAAAGGCCACGCCCCGAGCGGTTTCAAAGCTGCGCGACCGTCGCGCGGTAGAGCGAGAGGTATTCGCGGGCGGCGTGGTCCCACGACCAGTCCTGCCGCATGACGCGGCGGACCATCGCGGCCCAGCCGTCGCGATCGGAATGCGCCTCGAGGGCGCGGTCGAGGGCCTGCTCGAGCGCCAGGGAATCGAACGGCTCGAAGACGAAGCCGCTGGCCACGCCGTCACGCACCGTGTCGGGGGTGGTGTCCACGACCGTGTCGGCGAGGCCGCCGGTCGCCCGCACGACGGGAATCGTGCCGTAGGCGAGCGCGTAGAGCTGCGTCAGACCGCATGGCTCGTAGAGGCTCGGCACGAGCATGATGTCACTCGCGGCCTGCACGAGATGCGCGAGGCCCTCGTCGAAGCCGATGACGACGTCGACCGACTCCGGAAACGTCGCCGCCGCCCGCTGCAGCGCGTGCTCGATCTCACCGTCGCCCGTGCCGAGCACGAGGAACCGTGCCCGGCCGCCCTCATGGTTGCCGGCCATCCGGCCGATCAACTCGAGCACGAGGTTGACCCCCTTCTGCGACACGAGCCGGCCGACGAAGGCGACGAGCGGCCGCGGGTCGGGCGCCGCATGGCCGAGCCGGGCCGCGAGCGCCACGCGGGCGGCGTACTTGCCGTCGGCGAAGTCCTCCTCGCCGTAGGGCCGAGGGATGTGACGGTCGGTCCGCGGGTTCCAGGACGAGGCGTCGATGCCGTTGACGATTCCCGTGACGGAATCGGGCCGCCCCGCGAGCACGCCCTCGAGGCCGCAGCCGCCCGGGGGCTCGATGATCTCGCGGGCGTAGGTCGGGCTCACGGTGCTGACGGCGTCGGCGAAGACGAGACCGGTCTTGAGGAAGTTGAGCTGGCCGTAGAACTCCATCTGCTGCCAGTTGAAGTACTTCCAGTCGAGCCCCGTGAGGAGCATGTCCCAGTGCCAAAACGTCCCCTGGTAGGCCATGTTGTGGATCGTCTGGATCGTCTTCGAGCGGGCGATCGCGGGCCAGTCGGCGTAGAGCGTCCGGCGGTAGATCGGCACGAGACCCGCCTGCCAGTCGTGGCAGTGGATGATGTCGAAGGGGTGCGCGAGCCGTCCGGCGAGCTCCATCGCGCCGCGGGAGAAGAGAATGAAACGCTCGGCGTTGTCGGGATAGTCCTGACCCGCCCCGTAGAGGTTCGGCCGGTCGAAGCAGGCGTCGTTGGCGATGAGGTAGACGGTGACGTCGGATCCGGGCAGCCGGCTCTCGAGCACGTGGACGGTCGCCCGCCGCTGACCCACCGGCACCTCGAGCGTCATGCCGGTCGGCTTGATCGGCAGGCCCTTCGAGAAGACCTCCCGGTAGGCCGGCATCACGAGCGTCACGTCACAGCCGAGCCGGGCGAGTGCGGTCGGCAGCGCCCCGGCGACGTCGGCGAGCCCGCCGGTCTTCGCGAAGGGCACCGCCTCGCTGGCAACCATCAACACCCGCATGGCGTGGATTCCGTCGTCTTTCCCACGGCCGCAACCCCTTCGCGGGGCCGTGGAGAGTATAGTTTCGTCGGTTTCGAGAACCTTTTCACCGTCCGGCAGGCACGACCGTGAGCCCGCTCATCAATCCTGCCTCACTTTTCCGGTTCCGGCTTCCCTGCCGAAAAATCCGAAAAATCTGGCCTCCGGCCTCGTGGGACCTCGACGAAGCGTGCCATCTGCCGGCGACGGCGCCGCTTGCCGGGGTGCCGGACCTGCTGGAGCTTTCGCTGGCCTGGAACGACGAAGGGCTCGCCGTCCGGGCGATCGCCAAGGGAGTGGGAACGAACCGCTGGTGCCAGCCGACGAAGCCGGAGGACAGCGACGGCCTCCATCTCTGGATCGCGACGCGTCCCACCGGCGAGAGCCACCGCGCCGGTAGGTTCTGCCGCCGGCTCGCACTCCTGCCCACCGGCGGCGGCCCCCGCGCCGACAAGCCGGTGGCGGTGGCCGCGGTCATTCCTCGGACGAGCGAGCTTCCGGCGGAGCTGCCGGCGGGCTCGATCCCGATCGAGTCGAAGCTCCTTCCCGACGGCTGGCAGATCGACGCCTTCATCTCCTCCCAGGCGCTCCCCGGCTGGGATCCCGCGGAGATCCCCCGGCTCGGCTTCTTCGCGGCCGTCATTGACCGCCGCCTCGGCCGCGTCCCCTTCTTCGGGCCGCCGGAGTTCCCCTGGGAGAGCGACCCGACGACCTGGGCCGAACTCGAGTTGCTCACGTAACGGAAGCCCGGAGCGCGACCCGAGAGGGGTGTTGACGCGGTCCCATGAGTGGATGCCCGGTCATGAAACGCGTTTGAACGACGCCGCATTGCCGCCGGGGGAGCGGACGCATCGTCGCTACGGTGAGGATACACCTGATGCTCCTCAACGTTCCCCGACCCCCCGAACACGCCCCCCGGGAGCGTTCAGCATCCGAGTGCCTGTATGAATCATTGAGCACCAAGTTTGACCGTTCGGGGCTGCACGTGTGCCCGAGACGGCGTATGCAGACAAGCGAAGCAAGGATTGCGGAGCGAAGTCTGCATCCGAGCGAGCGGAGCACAGGATGTGCGCAGCGAGCGTCCGGCGAGCGGCACACGGGTAGCCCCGAATCCCGCAAGTTGACGTGCTGGTGATCGCATGTGGACCAGACGTCAACACAAGGTGCTTCGTCAACGCCCCTCTCGGCTCGCGCCTCGGGCTTCCGTGGGACTCGACTCGATCTCCACGCGGGCCGGGGGGAGATTCTCGAGGAATATCCGGCCGTAGGGCTTCGAGAGCATCCGGGGATAGAGGATCACGACCGTGCCCTGGTCCTCCCGCGTGCGGATGCGCCGGCCGACGCCCTGCATGAGCTTGTCGATGGCCTAGGGAAGTTG
>DHLZ01000228.1 GCA_002405515.1 Planctomycetaceae bacterium UBA4655 | reverse complement strand
TCGGCTTGCGCCTCGGGCTTCCGTACTGGGCAACTGTTCGCCTGCAGGGAAACTTGCGGCTCGGGCTTCCGTGAAAGTCAGCAGGCCGGGGTGCCCGCAGAACAGCGTCAACTCCTTGATGCTCCCGGTAGTATCTTTCAGTCCGTATGGGCGGGAAATCAGATCCCGTCCCCGATTTCCCGGGCTGTAACGGATCGGCCCGACCGCCGTTGTTCGTATGGACCATCCGCCAATTCCGCCCCCCGGAGCACGAGTCATGTTTCTTTTCCAGTCGCCCTCCCACCTCGTGGCGTTTGCCGTCTGCATCGGTTTTTCGCTGTTGGCATTCCCGGCCCCCGCGGCCGAGCCGAAACCGGCGGCCGGGGCCGACGCCCTGCCGCTGGAGAAGGTCGTGCTCTTCACCTCCGGGGTGGGCTTCTTCCAGCACGCCGGACAGGTGACCGGCGACACGTCGGTGGAGATGAAGTTCGCGGCCGACGACGTCAACGACCTGCTCAAGAGCATGGTGCTCGAGGATCTCGGCGGCGGCACGGTCTCGACGGTCAGCTACGCCTCCCGCGACCCGATCACGAAGACGCTCGGCACGTTCGCGGTGAACCTCACCGACAACCCGTCGCTGGGCCAGATCCTCGGCCGGCTCCGCGGGGAGAAGATCGAGGTCGATGCGGCGACGCCGGCGACGGGCACGATCGTGGGCGTGGAGAAGCGGACGGTGCCGGCGGGCGAGAACAAGACCGTCGAGAAGGAGTTCATCACGCTGCTCACGGCCGACGGCCTGAAGACGCTCGCCCTCGACACGATCACCCGGATCAAGCTCGTCGATCCGCGGCTCCAGGCAGAACTCGAGAAGGCGCTGGCCGTGCTGGCCCTGGGCCACGACAACGACAAGAAGGGGGTGAAGCTCGAGTTCCGCGGGCAGGGAGAGCGGAAGGTGCGGGTGGGCTACGTGCAGGAGTCGCCGCTGTGGAAGACGAGCTACCGGCTCGTGGTGGACGACGCGGCCGCCGGCGACAAGAAGCAGATGGCGCTCCTGCAGGGCTGGGCGATCGTGGAGAACACGACCGACCAGGACTGGAAGGACGTGCGGATGGAGCTCGTCAGCGGCCGGCCGATCTCGTTCCGCATGGATCTCTACCAGCCGCTCTACGTGCCGCGGCCGCAGGTGATGCCGGAGCTCTACGCGTCGCTCATGCCGCAGCTCTACGGGCAGAGCCTGGCCGACGCGGAACGGCAGTTCGAGAAGGCGGCAGCGGCCGAGGGCAGGGGGGAAGAGGGCGCACGAAAGCGTCGCATGGCCGCACGCGATCAATTGGCGGCGGGTGCACCGGGCGGTGCACCCGGGCGGATGGCTGAAGGCGCTGCGGGAAAATCTGGCCCGGGGGACAACTTGTCCATCGCGACCATCCAGAGCGTGGCGGCGGGGGCGAATCTCGGCGAGCTGTTCCGCTATGCGATCGAAAAGCCGGTGACGATCGAGCGGCAGCGGTCGGCGATGCTGCCGATCGTGGGGGAGAAGGTGGAGGCCGAGAAGATCGCGATCTACGACGAACGGGTGCTGGCCAAGCATCCGCTCTCGGGGCTGCGGCTGGTGAACTCGACGAAGCTCAACCTCATGCAGGGTCCGGTGACGGTGTTCGAGGCGGGGGCCTACGCGGGCGACGCCCGGATCGAGGACATGGCGCCCGGCAGCGAGCGGCTCGTGAGCTACGCGATCGACCTCGACGTGGAGGTCAACCCACGGATGGAGCAGGCTGCGGAGGAGATCGTGAGCGTGAAGATCGCCAAGGGCACGCTCATCGCCACGCGAAAATATGCCCGCAAGAAGGTGTTCGAGATCAAGAACTCCGGTGACAAGCCGGTGAAGCTGCTCGTGGAGCATCCGCGGGACGGGGGCTGGAACCTCGTCGCGCCGAAGGAACCGGCCGAGACGACCCGCGACCGCTA
The DNA here is from genome assembly GCA_002405515.1 of Planctomycetaceae bacterium UBA4655. Classification (GTDB taxonomy): domain Bacteria; phylum Planctomycetota; class Planctomycetia; order Pirellulales; family UBA1268; genus UBA4655. The sequence continues at coordinate 3,933 of DHLZ01000228.1, read as the reverse complement.
CCGCTTCGCGGTCGTGGCGGAGCCTGGGAAGCCCGTGAAGCTCGACGTGGCGGAGGAGCGGCCCGACGTGCAGCACGTGGCCCTTACGAACGTCGACGACAACCTGATCCTGTTCTACTCGCGGGCCAAGGTGACGAGCCCGGCGGTGAAGGAGGCGCTCGAGCAGGTGATCGCGAAGAAGCGGGCCATCGAGGCGATCGTGCGGGCCCGGCAGGAAAAGGAGCGGGAGATCCAGGTCGTGGAGCAGGAGCAGAACCGGATCCGGCAGAACATGGCCCAACTCGACCGTACGAACGAGCTGTATGCGAAGTACGTGAAGAAGTTCGCCGAGCAGGAGGACCGCGTGGAGGCCCTCCGCAAGGAGATCACGGCCCTCATCCGGCAGGAGCAGGAGGCGCGAAAGGCTCTCGACGAGTTCGTGCTCAAGACCGAGTTGAACTGACCGATGTGTTCCCGAAAGCGATTTGTTCGGAGCTTGCTGTTGGGTGGAAACGGTGTCGAAGAATGTACTGGCAACACTGATGTTGCCGAAAACAAAAAAACAGGAGAAACGAGATGAAGACTGAATGGCTGCAGGCAGGAACCTTGTTTTGCGGCGTGGTGGGGGCAATGTCGGCCCTCTCAATCCAGGCTGCCCCGCCGGGACCGACGTTGGCCGAGTATGTGGCCAAGGCGGAGTTGATCGTGGTGGGCAAGCTGGAACCATGGGAGACGCACCAGAGTTTGCCGGCCAAGCCGGGCGCAAAAGGGCCCTGGGCCTTCCGATATGCCACGGTCAACATCCAGATCCGCGAAGTGCTGAAAGGCAAGGCGGGGCTGAAGACGGTGCCGATCCGGTTCTGCGTGGGGTGGGTGGACAAGCCGGAGCCCGCCATCGTGCCGGGCGAGTACCAAACACGGGCGGACGGCGTGTGGATTCTGAGCCGCGATCAAGGTCATCTGGCCGGGCCGTGTTTTCCCGTCGAGCAACAGGCGGAGATCGTGGGGTTGATCAAGCAGTTGCCGGCAGCGGTGGAGCCGGCCCGCGAAAAGCCGGTAGTCCAACCCGTCCAACGCCTGCCGGACAGCCCGGCCCCGCCGTTGGTCAAGGTCACCCGGGAGGAAGCCGTCCGCCTCGCGCAGAAGCACATTGAGAGCATCGGCGAGACCGGTCGCTGGAAGATCGACAACGTGGACCGCGACGAGAAGAAACGCGAATGGGTCGTGACGCTTGCGGGGCAAAGCCGCACGCTTCCGCCGGGCGCCAGCGGGCGGACATACGCCCGGAAGGTCACGGACGCCGCGCAGGTGTATGTGTCCGATTCGGGCGATGTTCGTTTCCGCGACTTCAGCGACATGATCAGGTAGGTTCGGCGTGTCCGCGGGCTGCGGACGGCGTCGGTCTCTGACCGCCGCCTGCTCCTGCCGGATGAGGGCCGTGATCTCCTTCCCTCGACGACTTCCTTCTCAAGACCGAGTTGAACTGACCGATGTGTTCCCGAAAGCGATTTGTTCCAACCCCAGGAGTCACCCGATGACCACCCCCATGGTTCGCACCAGCTGCAGCACCGCGATCGCGGCCGTCTGTCTCTGCTTTTCCACGACCGCGTTTGCGGACACCGCGTTTGCGGACATACCGCCTCCCGACTCCCCGGCGGCCCAACGGCGCCAGGCGGTGCCGCTGCGGATCGCGGAAGATGCCGAGGCGGAGGTTCATCGGATCGTGATTCCGAAGGCCGTGCTCGCGAAACTCGCCGGTGACCTGCCGGATGCCGGCTCGATCGCGGCGGCGACGCCGACCCGCAGCATCGTGGCGGCGGTCGCGGTCTCGGCGGCCGTGGCCTGCGGGCTCGTCGCGTTCCGCCGCGGCCGTGCGGACCGACTCGCGGCCGTCGTGATCTGCGGCCTGTCGCTCGCCGGCGCGGGAGCCGTGTTCCTGGGCGAGCCGGCATTCGCCGACCTGGCATTGCCCGGCCGAGAACCGCGGGCAGAACATCACGACCAGCGTTTTCGACCCCGGCCCCAGCCCGTCGTCACGCAGCCCGAGTCGGTCACGCTCGCGCAAGGGGGCAGCGTGATCCTCGAGGTCGGCGCCGCCGATGGCGATGCCGTGGTCCTCGTCGTTGGCAAGGCCGCGGTGAAGCCGAAGTAGCGTCTGGTTCCATCTGGGCCCATCGCCATGGCGACCCTCACCCACCCCGCCGCCGCCCGCCGCACCGCGACGCCCGCCGCCGACCCGGCGGCGGCGTTCGCGGCCGCGGCGGTCGCGGTCGTCGCCGCGGCGGCCCTGCTCGCCGGCTGGTTCCCGATCGGTTTTTCGATCGCGATCGTGTTCCTGTTCGCGGGGCCGCACAACTGGCTCGAGGCCCGCTACTTCATGACGCGGATGCCGGCCCGCTGGGGCCGGCTGCGGTGGTTTTTCACGCTCGGGATCGGCGGCGTCGTGGTGCTCGCGGCCACGATGATCGCCATTCCGTCGATCGCCGCGGCCCTGGGCGACGGCCGCGATACGTGGCTCGTGCTGCTCGCCGCCTGGAACTCCGCGCTCGTGCTCTGGGCGGCGGCCCTCGCATCGATCCGCCGCCGGCAGAACCCGCGGCGGGCTTGGCCCTGGCTCTGGCCGACGGCCTTCGCCCTCGTGGCGGCCGCCTGGCTGTGGCCCGTGGGCTGGAGCATCGGCCTCGTCTACCTGCATCCTCTGCTCGCGCTCGTGTTTCTCGACGCGGCACTCGGCCGGCGGCGGCCGGAGCTGCGGCCGGCCTACCGGGCCTGCCTCGTCGCCGTGCCCGCGGCACTCGTCCTGCTCGCCCTCCGGCTCGGGTCGGCGGCCGACCTGCCCGGCACCGACGTGCTCACCGCCCAGATCACCCACCATGCGGGCGGCGGCGTCGTGCCCCACGTCTCGACCCACTTCCTCGTCGCGGCCCACACATTCCTGGAGATGCTCCATTACGCCATCTGGTGCGTGGCCCTGCCGCTGCTCGCGGTGGGGGGCCGGCCGTGGCGGCTCGCGGGCGTGCCCCTGGCGCGAAGATCCGCCGCCTGGCGTCGCGGGCTGACGGCCGTGCTCGTCACCGGCAGCCTCGTGGTCGTGGCCTTCTGGGCGGGCTTCCTCATCGACTATCCGCTCACCCGCAGCCTCTACTTCACCGTGGCCCTCGTCCACGTGCTCGCCGAGGTGCCCTTCCTCCTCCGGGAGGCGTGACCCGGTGCCCCCCGATGCCGTCGCCCAGTGGGGCTTCCTGCCGTGGGGCTACCTCTTCACGGTGGCCGTCGAGCTGCCGCTACTGCTCGTGGGCCTGTCACCACGGCACTCCCTCCGCGACCGCGTCTTCGCCGGCCTCGCGCTCACCGCATTCACCTACCCCGTGGTTATCTGCGTGCTGCCGCCGCTCGTGTGGGCCCCGTGGGGCCGCGGCTGGTATCTCCTGGTCGCCGAGACGTTCGCGCCGGTGGCCGAGTGCCTGCTCTTCCGGGCGGCCTTCGGCCCGGCCCCGACCCGCGCCGCCGCGATCCGCGACGCCGCCGCGATCGTGCTCGCGAACCTCGCCTCTTTCGGCCTCGGAGAACTCATGAATGGGACCTGAGTTCCCGCGCATCCGGACCGAGGGAATGACGATGGCGCCATGGTGCTCGGCGCACGCCGGCAGCATCGGCCTGCCCGGCCGCTCCCTCGGCATGCCCCCGATTCGTTTGCTCAGGCCCCGAGCCTTCAACCATCATGTCCACCTCCACGCCTGCGTGACAGACGGCGTCTTCGTGCCGGCTGCTGATCAAGCAGGCTGCGACGCCCCGCCGGCGTTCCTGCCCGCCCGCCCGATCACGCAAGCCGATCTGGCCTCGCTCACCGAGCGGGTGCGTCGCCGCGTGATCCGGTGGTTCAGGCTTACTCGCCTGCTCGACGCCGCTGCCGCCGCCGACATGCTCACGTGGGAGAACACCGGGTTTTCAATC
>DHLZ01000193.1:18312-20966 GCA_002405515.1 Planctomycetaceae bacterium UBA4655 | reverse complement strand
ATGTAGCCGAGCGGCCGCGGCCGATTCGTCCCTGTGTGACCCAAGGTACGCACTTCGGAGACCTCTTTCGGATGCGTGGGTGGGCCATGGTTCGTATTCCCGGGAGCACGGAAGCCCGAGGTGTAATCGGAGCAGCGACGTCTGCGGGCTGGCAGCTCGGCGGCTCCTGGTGCCCAAGGGATTTCGGGGCTATGATCGCGAACGTCACGGAATGTGCTGCTTCATGCCGGTTCGTTTCTGGATCGCGGTCACCCATGACGCGCCAGTCCATCCATTGCCTCGGCTTGTTGTTCGCGGCGCTCGTGCCTCCTGCCGCGTGCGTCGGCCGCGAGCCGTTCAGCCTCGCTGACGGCGACCGCGTCGTCTTCCTGGGCAACGGCGTCATCGAGCAGGAACACGCCTGCGGCGAGCTCGAAACCCGGCTCACCAGGCGGTGGCCGCAGGCGAACGTGATCTTTCGCAACATGGGCTGGAGCGGCGACACCGTCCAGGGGCTGGCCCGCACCGCCGGCTACGAGCAGCCCAATGGCTTGGCCCGTCTGCTCAAGGAGATCAACGCCCAGAAGCCGACGGTGATCTTCGTCGGCTATGGCCTCAACGAGTCCTTTGCCGGCCCGCCAGGGCTCGCCGGCTTCGGCGGCGATTACCGCAAACTCCTCGACCAGCTCGCGCCGCTTGGGGCCAGGCTGGTGCTGCTCTCGCCGACCTGGCACGAAGACCTGGGCCGGCCCCTGCCCGATCCGACCGGACACAACCAAGACATCGAAACCTACGCCGCGGCGATCGCACGGATCGCGGGTGAGCGGCAGGCGGCCTATGTGGACGTTTTCGCGCCGCTGCGCGACGCCAAGAGTCGCCGCCCGACGCCGCTGACGACCAACGGCATCCAGCTCAACCCCCGAGGCTATGCGGAGTTCGCCGCCGCCATCGAGCACGGGCTGGGGGTGGCTCCGCCGCCCTGGGAGCTGCAGCTTGGCGATCGGGGCGTGAAGGCGACGGGCTGCACCGTCAAGCAACAGGCATTGGCAGGCGGGGGCTGGAAGGTCGTCATCGTCGATGACGTCGTGCGGGTTCCGGGAGAGCCGCTGCGGTTCACATGGGCCGGTGCTCGGGGCGGCGACTACGAGATCGCATGCGATGGCCAGATCGCGGCCACCGTGCCGGCGGCGAAGCTGGCCGCCGGCGTCGTCTTGGAGGGGCCGATCGTCTGTCCGGAAGGCGAGAAGCTTCGCCAGGCAGTCGTCACGAAAGGCGAGCTCTTCTATCGCCGGTGGCGTCCGTTCAACGATCACGAGCGACACTGGGGCTATATCCGCGGAGACTTCGCGCTCTACGACGAGGAAATCGCGGCGATCGAGAAGACGATCGCGGAACTCCGCGTGCCGCGGGAGCGAACCATCGAGGTCCGACCTGTGCAGGGGAACACACGATGAGCGGTGCTCGATCGCAGGATGCCGGCGGTGCGCCGCGGGGCGATGCAGCCACGAAACGCCGCCTGTCGGGCGTCGTCTTCACGGCTCTGGTCGCCGGCGCATGGCTCTGCCGTGGGGCGGCGGTCAACGCGCAGCCGTCGAACATGGACGACGACCCGGCGGCGCTCATCGCGGTCACAACGCTGCCGGAAAACTACGAACTGCAACTCGTTGCGATGGAGCCGGACGTCGTCAATCCAGTCCAGATCAACTTCGACACGCGCGGCCGGCTCTGGGTGCTGTGCGCGCCCAGTTATCCGCAGCTCCTGCCGGGGCAGCCACCGCACGACTACGTGGTCGTGCTCGAGGATTTTGGTGCGGATGGGCGGGCGAAGAAGGTGCGGAAAGTCGTCACGGGGCTCATGGTTCCGACCGGGATGATGCCGGGCGACGGCGGCGTCTACGTCGGCCAGGGGGAACGTCTGCTGTTTTTTCGCGAGCATGACGGCGGCGTCGAGCAACGCGTCGTGCTCACCGGCTTCGGCACCAACGACACGCATCACACCATCAACACGTTTCGCTGGGGGCCGGAGGGCAGGCTGTATTTCAACCAGGGGCTGTACATTCGCAGCACCGTGGAGACCCCGTACGGCCCACGACAGCACTTCGGTGGCGGCATCTGGCAGCTCCGCACCGATCGCCTCAAACTCGAGCTCTTCGACCGCTCGATCCTGCCGAACAACACCTGGGGTCACGACTTCGACGCCTGGGGCCGATCGTTCATCGCCAGCGCCTGGCCGGGCCGCCTCAACCAGGTGCTCCCCGATTCGCCGCTGCAGCGGACGAGCGATCCGGCGACCGTGCCGCCGCTGGCCATCACGCAGATCGGGGGCGAGCGTCATTGCGGGCTCGAGATCGTCGGCGGCCGCCACCTGCCGGACGACATGCAGGGCAATTTCGTCACCGGCGATTTCATGTCGCATCACATCTATCGCTACGACGTGCAGGATCTCGGCAATCGCTTCGTGGCCACGCGGCTCCCGTCGCTGGCGCAGTCGAAGCATCCCCGCTTCCGCCCGGTCGACATCCGCATGGGCCCCGATGGTGCGATCTACGTCGCGGACCTCTTCCAGCGGATCATCCAGCACAATCAGGTAAATTTCCGCGATCCGCGTCGCGATCACACCCGCGGCCGCGTCTGGCGGATCGTCCGCAAGGATCGCCCGCTCCTCGAGATCCCGC
>DHLZ01000193.1:16964-18066 GCA_002405515.1 Planctomycetaceae bacterium UBA4655 | reverse complement strand
GCGACGCCGCAGGCGCTCCTGGAGGCCTTGTGGACCTACCAGGCGCTCGACGAGGTTGCGGCCGACCTGCTCCGCCGACTCCTGAAGTCGCCCGATCCGCGGATTCGCGGCGCCGCCACCAAGGTTGTCGGTGAGTGGCATGGCCGACTCCCCGACGCGGTCGCCTGGCTGGCGACACAGGCCGCCGATCCGCATCCGCGGGTGCGGCTCGAGGCGGTGCTCGCGGCCACGCACATTCCCTCGGCCGCAGCCATCGAATCGGCCCTCGTCGCCCTCGACCATCCGCTGGACCCACTGCTCGAGTTTTCCCTGCGCAAGGCGGCGATCGTGCTCGCGCCCTATTGGCGACCGGCCTTCCAGGGCGGAAACCTGCCGTTCGACGGCAGGCTCAACCGCCTGACGTTCGCCCTCCAGGCGGTCAAGGCCCCCGACGCAGGTCCGCTGCTCGCCGACCTTGTCAGCCGCGGGTCCGTGACCGGCGACGCCGCCGCGAACATGCTCGTGCTGCTCGCATCGACCGAGAAATGTCGTGACCTGGCGCTCGAGCAGGTGGCGGTGGCGGAGGGGGGGATGTCGGCCGGCCCACGAGCCCGGGTCGTCGAGGCGATCGAGCGGTCGCTGCCGTCGCAGTTCAAGCCGAGTGAGAAGCAGGTGGCGGCGGTCAAAAAACTCATCGACGATCCGTCTTCGACAGTCGCCGCCGCCGGCCTGCGGCGGGCGGCGGCCATGCGAGCGACCGACCCGGATACCATCCAGAAGCTCGCGAGCGGTACGCAGACCGACGTGGTTCGTCGCCAGGCCGCGATCGCGGCCCTCCGGCGGCTCCAAGGAAAGGCCGCAGCGCCGGCGTTGATCGCCCTGGCCGCGGCGGATCGACCGGCCGAGACGCGGCTCGCCGCGATCGCGGGGCTCGTCGCCGTCGACGTGCAGACGGCCGCGGACCAGGCCGCGTCGCTCATGGAGCGACCGGTCGGCGGCGGCGTGGATCTGGAGCCGCTGTTCACGGTTTTCCTGAAGACAAAGGGGGCCGCCGAGGCCTTGGCGACCGCCCTGCAGGCCAAGAAACCCGACGCCGACGCCGCCCGTGTCGGGATGCGGACGC
>DHLZ01000193.1:7473-16795 GCA_002405515.1 Planctomycetaceae bacterium UBA4655 | reverse complement strand
CCCGGCAACGCGTGCTGGATGCCGCCGAATCGAAGCGGCTGCTCGGCCTGGTTTCCAAGGAAGGCGACCCGACCCGCGGCGAAGCGGTCTTCCGTCGGTCCGCCCTCGCCTGCCTGAGCTGCCATGCGATCGGCGGCGCCGGCGGCATCGTCGGTCCCGATCTGTCCGGCATCGGCACCAGCGCCCAGCGGGATTACCTGCTCGAATCGATCGTGATGCCGAGCAAGATCGTGCGGGAGGGCTACAACACCGCCAACGTCGTCACCACCTCCGGCAAGGTGATCCGCGGCATCGTGCAGCGGGAGTCGCCGAAGGAGCTGGTGATCCGCGATCCGAAGGGCGCGGACATCGTCGTCGCCGCCGACGACATCGAGGAGAAATCGCTCGGCGGGTCGCTGATGCCCGACGGGCTCGACCGCTCGCTCACCGACGCGGAGCTGGTCGATCTGGTCCGCTTCCTGTCGGAGGTCGGCCGACCCGGACCGTACAGCGTTTCGCATGTGCCCGTCGCGCGGCGGTGGGAGGTGCTCATTGATCCGCCCGCAACGGTCCGCGGGCTCGATGCCCACGAGCTGGGACGCACGCTGAGGGAGAACGCCGGCCTGGCCTGGAAGGCCGCCTTCAGTCGGGTCGCCGGCGACATCCCGCACGACGAGTTCGGCAAGCCGCCCGAAATCGTGTTTCTCCGCACGCAGATCGAGGTGATCACGCCGGGCAGGATCGGGTTCGACATCGGCTCGTCGGACGGTGTGCAGGTCTGGGCCGACGACGCTCCCGTCGCCGCGGCGGAGCGGACGACCTGCACGCTCTCCGCCGGCCTCCACTCGATCACGTTTCGCATCGACTTGGGGCGACGATCCAAGCCCCTCCTGCGCTGCGAGCTCGTCGAGCTGCCCGGCGGCGGGCGGGCCCGATTCGTCTCGCAGTCGCCGTAGAGGCCGCTGCCCCCGGCGGCGACCGCCGGGATGCCTATGATGAGGCGGTGATCGAATGCCCGGTCGACACCTTGCCCCTTCCGGGGCCACGGTATGCAATCGCCACTCGTTTTCGTGCCCACGGAGTTGGAGCGCGGCTTCATCGCGCCGGTGATGGCGGCCGCTTGCGGCCCGGCCGTCCGCGTTGAACTCTGCGGATTCGGCCCCGTCGTGGCGGCGGCCCGCGCGGCGGGGCTGCTGGCCGAACGGCGGCCGGATCGCGTGCTGCTCGTCGGCATCGCCGGGCGGTACGGCGAACGGCTCGCGATTGGCCGGGCGTACTGTTTCGAGCGGGTCGCCTGCCACGGCATCGGCGCGGGCAGCGGCGATGCGTTCCTGTCGGCAGCCACGATGGGATGGATGCAGTGGCCGGGCGATGCGGCCGGTGCGACCGCGGCGATCGGCGATGAACTTCCCTGCGCGAGCGGCCCGCTGCCCGCGGTGTCCCGGGCCGGCCTCCTGCTCTCCGGCTGCGCGGCCTCCGCCGGCGACGCTGACGTGCGGTCGCGGCGCGCGCTCTGGCCCGACGCGGTCGCCGAAGACATGGAGGGCTTCGCCGTGGCCGCGGCCTGCCGGCTCGCCGGCGTGCCGCTCGACATCGTCCGCGGCATCTCCAATACGGCCGGCGACCGCGACACCTCGCGGTGGCAGATCGAGGCCGCAGCCCGCGCGGCTGCGGAACTCGCCACCGCGATCCTCGGAGATCGGCCGTGACGCAGCCCATCCGCCTGGGCATCTCCACCTGCCCGAACGACACGTTCGCCTTCCACGGGCTGCTCACGCGGGCCGTGAGCTGGCGTGGGCTCGATTTCCAGGCCGAACTGCTCGACGTCGAGACGCTCAACGAGCGTTTGCTCGCCGGCGACTTCGACGTCTGCAAGGTGAGCTTCCATGCCGCGCTGCTCGCCGCCGACGACGTGGTCGTGCTGCCGAGTGGCTCGGCCCTCGGCTTCGGCGTCGGGCCGCTCCTGCTCGCGGCGGAGCCGGGCACGCGGCCGACCGACGCAAGGCAGCTCGCGCTCTGCCCGGGCAGGCACACGACGGCGGCGCTCCTCTTCGATCTTTTTCATCCGCAAAGTTCCCGCGTCGAGCACGTGGTGTTTTCGGAGATCATGCCGCGGCTCGAGAACCGCACGGCCGACTTCGGCGTCTGCATCCACGAGGGACGGTTCACCTGGCAGACGCACGGCCTCGCGCTCGTCGAGGATCTCGGCACGCGGTGGGAAACCGAAACCGGCTGCCCGCTGCCGCTCGGCGGGATCGTGGCCAGCCGCCGGCTGCCGGACGCGACGATCAGGGCGGTGCAGGGGGTGATTCACGACTCGCTCCTGCTCGCGCTGCGTGATCGTGAGCCGCCGCTGCCGACGATGCGGCGGCACGCGCAGGAGTTCGACGACCGCGTGCTCATGCAGCACGTCGATCTCTACGTGAACGACTGGACGATCGACCTGGGGGCCACGGGGGCCGAGGCCCTCGGCGAGCTCTCGGCCCGCGCGGCGTCGCTGGGCATCGGCCGCGGCCGGCTGCAAATCTTCGCCGGCTGACAGGAGCCCACCGCGGCCTCACGAATCCCGGGAAATCCGCCCCATCCGTTACCGAAACGCCGCTTTGTGTCATGTTCTCCATGCGGGCGAACGTGCGCCTGCCCCGCCCCTTCCCACCCCGCACCATGCGAACCATCCTGACCCCCGCGGTGGCAGCAGCCATGACCCTGGCCGTCGTGGCCATGCCTGCCCGGGCACTCGCCAACGAGCCGCTCTGGCACGGCCTGTTCGCCGATGGAAGCCGGGTTTCCGGCACGATCGCCGGATGGAACACGCCGGCCTCGCAGCCGCAGATCGACGGCAAGCCGATGTTCGATGCCGCCAATCCCGTGCGATGGGTCGTGCGACGGGGGCCGCCCGCATCGACGGCCTCCCGCCAGCCGTTCGTCGAGCTCGCCTGCGGCGATCGGCTCCCGGGCCTCGTCGAAGGCCACGTGAGCGGCCTCGAGGACTGGCGCCACACGACGCGGCCGCACCTGCTCGTGCGGCCGCTCGCGGCAGTCGATCTGCGGGGAAAACAGCCGCGGCCGCATGTCCGTGTGGCGAGCGATCTCGTCCGCAGGATCGTGCTCGTGCCGCGGACCGGCCGGCCCCTGCCTCCCGCCACGATCCTCACGCGGGATGGCCGCGAGGTCGGATTTCGGTCGCTGCGGTTCGCCGGCACGGGCGTGATCGTGCTCGTCGATGGCGGCACGCAGCGGCTCTCGTTCGACGAGATCGCCGAGATCCGTCTGGCCGACCGAGATCCGTGGGAGATGTATCCGCGAATCGTCGCGTGGCTTGCGCCGCAGGCCGCGACGTCGCCGGCCGATGCGGCGGCGTCCCGGCTCATGCGGGTCGAAACCGACGACGGCCTCGTGGCCACCACGGCCGTCGATCCGCTGCACGGCACGGGCGACGCAAGGAGACAGCTTTCGTGGCTCATCCTTGCCCAGCCCGCCTGGAGCCTCGACCCGCTCTGGCTGCCGCATGCCAGTGTGCGGCGGCGGATCGTCTTTTCGGCGACCGAGGTGCCGCTCTCCCTCATCGAGCCGAAGGCGGTCGATCGCAAGGCCATCTTCGGCGGCAGTTGGACCTGGGAAATCGATCGCAACGTGCAGGGCGGACCGCTGTCCGCCAAGGGGCTGCCCTACGGATCTGGATTCGGCACGCAGGCCACCTCGGTGATGGCCTTCGGCCTGCCCCCGTTCGCGACGGCGTTTCGCGCCGGCGCCGCCCTCGACGACGCGGCCGGCGCCGGCGGCTGCGTGAAGGCGTCGGTGCATCTCGGCGACGCGGCCGCGAAGCCGCTCTGGGAGAGCGACTTGTTGGTCGGCACGCGGGAAGCGGTCGATACGGGGAGCCTCGCGATGCCCCCCGCGGCCACCGCCGCTGCCGGCCCGCGGGTGCTCGTGCTCGTCGCCGACGCCGCCCACGAGGGCCGGCCCCGGGACGCCGACCCCGATGACATCCGTGATGTCTTCGACTGGCTCGATCCGGTGGTGTCGCTCGCTCCGGAAGGCCTCGCCGCCGCGGTGCGTGACCGGCTGCCGGCCACGATGGCCCCATGGAAGGACTGGGAGATCGTGGGGCAGCCCACGATCCGTACGCTCGTCGATCCGCTGTCGGCCCGCGAGTCGCCGCAAACGCTCCGGCAGTCTCTCGCTGCCGGAGCCGAGACCGTGCTCCGCCGCAAGCTCGAGGTGTCTCCCGAGATCACGCACCTTGTCGTCGGGGTGACCCGCACCGCAGCTTCAGCGAGCCGCATCGAAATCCGCATCGACGGCGAGTCGGTGGCCGAGGCCGACGTCTCCGAGCGGAAGGCCGGCCCCGCCGTGCTGCCGATCGTCGTGCCGCTCGAGCGTTCCGTCGGCCGGAGCATTCTCGTCGAGGTCGTCCATCGTGGCAGCGACGGGCAGAGCTTCGTCGAGTGGACAGCCCTCGGCCCGACGAGTGCGCCCGAGGCCCGCGCCGCGTCCTCCTCGAAGTGACCCGAGCCCGCAGGATGCCCGGCGTGCCACCGACTCCAGACAACCCGATGCTCGTGAACGAGGCCGCGGATGACTCGCGGCTTCTGGCCGCGGCACAGCGGGGCGACCATGTCGCGTTCACCGCGATCATCGAGCGGCACGCCCGGCTCGTCCACGGCTACCTGCGGGCCCGCCTCGCGCGGCTGGCGGATGCCGAGGATCTCGGCCAGGAGGTCTTCCTGCGGGTCTACACCGCGAAGGCGGTACCACGCGCGGGCTCGGGCGTGGCGATGCGTCCGTGGCTGATCGGCATCGCCCGCAACGTGCTTCGCGAGCATGCCCGCGCCACGAAACGCCGGCGGGAGACGGCATGGACGGAGCTCTGCCTCGACATCGAGGATCTTGCAGGCTCCGGACCTCGCGACGACGGCACCTTCGACGACGTGATGGGGAAGCTGCCCCGCTGCCTCGAGGCCCTCGGCCCCAGCGCCCGGCAGGCGCTCGACCTCTACTACCACGACGACCTGCGGATGCAGGAGATCGCGACCCGGTTCAAGCGGAGCGAGGGGGCGGTGAAGCTGCTCGTGCATCGGGCGCGGCAGGCGGTCAGGCGGTGCCTCGAGAGCGGGCAGGCCGTGGCGGCCGAAGGGGGCGAGGAGGCATGACGATGACCGACGACGAACTACGGAAGCTGATCGAGGAGAAGCCGCCCGCCGACCTCACGCCCGAGGAGTGCGCGGCCCTCCGGGCGGCGATCCGCAGGTCGCCGCAGCTCGTGCGCGACGTGGCCGAGCGGATCGAGATCGAGGAGTACCTCGCGCGGGCGCTCGGTCGGCCGCAGGTGTCGGTGGAGCGGGTGCTCGCCAGGCTTTCCGCGAGGCGTTCGCGGGCCGGCGGCGTGTGGACGCGGTATGGCCTCGTCGTCTGCGGCGGGGTCGCGGCGGTGCTCGGGGCCCTCGTCGCGAGCCGCGGCTGGCGGGATCGACCGCAATCGCAGGAGGTGGCGCGAAGCGAGGCCCAAGCACCACCGGCCGCTCCGATCGAGCAGACGATCGCAGCGAAGCAGCATCCCCAGCAGCGGAAGACGGTGACCGTGCCCGCCGAGCCGGCGACCACGGACCCCGCCGCCCCGCCAGCGACTGCCGCCGAGGCCGTCGTGCCGACCGCGGCCGCCGCGCCGCTCCGCGAGGCAGGCCTTTTCGAGCCGCCCGAGCCCGGCGACGCGACGCCCGACGACAAATCGCTTGCCCGGTGGTTCGCCGCGGTCAAGAACCTGCCGCTGAAGCTGTCGTCGCAGCCGATCGACCGCAAACCCTGCGGCCGGCTCGACGGGATCGCACGGCTGCGGCAGCCGCTCGCGGAGGGAACGGCGGTGCGGATGCACTCTCCCGACTTCACGGGCGTGCGGATCCACGTCTGGAGCGGGGGAAAGGGGGTTTCGTTCGACGCCTTTGCGAGGCCGCTGCAGTGGCAGGTCTACGCGACCGTGCGATCTGGGAGCGGGCCGCTCCCGACGGGCTATATCACGCTCGGCCGCGACGACGGCCGGATGATCCGCACGAATCCCGTCGGGGTTCACGGGCTCGAACTGCGGTATGCCGATGGTCTGGTCACCCTCTCCCGCGGCGACGTCCGGCTCGTCGAGGCTCCACTCGACGCCCCGCCCACCGACATCTTCTTCGAAGGGGCCGTGACGTTTCGCGACCTGAGTCTCGTCGCCGCCGTGCCGATCCCGCCACTGCGAGAAGCCGCGGAGCGGCCCGCGGCCGACCTGCTCGCTGCCGCCCGCGAAAGATGGGTTCGCGGCGGTGATCCGTCCGCGACGTTCACGCTGCGCGACGACGGCAGCGTGGCGCTCGCCGTCAAGGAAAACAAGCAGCCTGCCTGGGCGATGCTGCCGCTGCCGAAATCGACCGGCCTGCGGGAGATCGTCGTGCGGCTCGAAGGCCTGATGCCCGGCACGGGGCTCGTCTTCGGTGACGGCGGCGTCAAGCAGCAATCGGTGCTCATGGTGCTCGCCAATAGGAACCTGCCGGGCGTGTGGCAGCTCCAGCGGATGCCGCCGAACACTGCGGGGAGCGAGTCGGCGGAACAAATCGCCTCCCAGCCGCTCGTGTTGGTCAAGGACAGGCTCTGGCTGCGGATTCGCCAGTGCGGCGGTGTGCAGCGGGTCGACATGAGCGCGGACGGCACGCGCTGGTTCGCGACCGCCGAGCCGCATCCCGCCTTCTCGGCGATTGGCCTGTATGCCGTGCCGCACTCCTCGGCCCGGTCGATCACGCTGGCCGCTCTGCAAGAGGCACCGTTTTCGCGGCTCGAGTCGCTCTGCCCCGCCGACCTCCGCGCGGCCGCCGTCGAGCTGCCGCCGCGGGGACCGCTCGCCGCTTGGCTCGCCGCCGCCGATGCGGCCAAGCCACCGACCGCCGACGCCGACGCATGGCGGCGGGCCTGCGGGCTCGAGGCCCTTTCCGGCAACGCGTCCAAGGACCTCGCGGTCGACCTGCTCGGGCTGCTCTTCCGCGAGAGTCTCGGCACGGAGATGACCCCCGCGGCGCGGCAGGATCTGCTCGACGACATCCTCGCGGTCGCGCCCGTCGTCGACGATCCCGCCACCGCGGGCAGGATCGTGTCGCTCTTCGACGACCTCGGGGCCCGGATGGCGATGGAAGGGGAGGAGCGGTGTTTTTCCGCGATCAGCCACGCGCAGCTGACGGCGCCGCTTCGCGTCGGCCAGCCATGCGGGGCATTTTCCGAGCCGCTCGCGCGGCGCGAGATCGTCGGGCTCGTCTGCCGCCGCGAGTGGGACTCCCTCACCAGCCTCGGGCGGCGGCTGGAATTTTTTGGCCTTTTCGCGATGGCGAAAAACGATGCCTTCTTCAACTGGGCTGCCGCGGTCGCCCGGAGCGGCAGCGAAGGCAGGCCGTGGCTCATCGCTGCGGCATTACGGCATCCACTGCTCGTCGCCCCGAGCAAGGAGAGCCTGAGCGTGGAGGCCGAGTTCAAGGCGGCCCTCGACGGCGACGATCCTCAGGATGCCTTCCGGCTCATCGACGCGGCGGTGGCGGACGGACAGATCGATCTCATGCGGGATCGCCGGGACGCCGACCTCTTCATGTCGTTGCCGATGGCGGTGGCGACGGTGATGCGGGACGAACCCCGGCTCCTCGAGGCGATGCGACGGGAGCGTGAACGGGTCGCCGGCCTCCGCGTGCTCGAGGCGACTGCCGCCGCCGACGAGGCGACCGTGGAGGCGACGACCGTGCAGTTCCACGGAACCGTCGCCGCGGCGCAGGCCCACGTCTGGCTCGGCGATCGGAGCCTGGCAGCCGGCCGGTTCGCGGCCGCCCGACGACACTACGAGGTGGCCTCGGCCTCGATTCCCGAAGACGACGGCTCGCTGCGGAATCGAACGCTCGTCGCCATTGATCTGGCACGCAAGCTCGCCGCGACGATGGTGGCATCTGCGGCTGCGAGTAAGCCATCGATCGTGCAGGTGGCCACCATCACGGCCACGCCTCAGGCGCGCCTGGAGGGGGACGTGGGCGGCAATCCCGCCCGCCTTCCGCCGCCGCTTTCGCAAGGAGGGGTGGACTGGCCGCCGCACGCGGTCGACTGGGCGGCCGGGCAAATCGCCGTCGCGACACTCGATGACCGGCTGCTCGTCTCGAACCAGTTTCAACTGGCGAGCCACGACCCCGCGACCGGTGCCCTGCAATGGCGGGCCGGCCTCGTTGGCGACGCGGCGGGCGCCCACGACTGGCACGGCCAGGCCATGCGGCCATGCGTCGATGCCACGCGGGTCTACGTGCGTCGGCTCCGCAAGGCGGGGCCGGCGGTCGCGGCCATCGACCGGGCCGACGGGGCCGTCGTCTGGGAGCTGCCATCGACGCACGATCGGCAGTTCGTGTCGGATCCGTTGCCGGGCGACGGAGGCACGCTTGCGATCTGCCTTTCACGCAGGGTGGAAGACTCCTTCGTGCTCGCGATCGCGTCGCTCGATGCCGCCACGGGGCGGGTGCTCCGCGAGACCCCGCTGGCGACGTTCGCCGGCGCGGTCCGGTGCCAGATCGCCGAGATCGACGGTGGCTTTGCCATCACGGGCGGCGGTGCGGTCATCGCCTGCGACGAGCGGGGGCGGCTGCGGTGGGTGCGGCGCGAGCCCTGGCTTCCGCCCTCGGTCGACGGGTTTTCGACGCTCGTGGCCCATTCGCCGATCGTTGCTCACGACGGCCGCCTGTACGTCGTGCAGCCGGGCGTGCCGGGGGTCGTCGCGGTCGAGGCCGCGAGCGGCCGCGTGCTCTGGAGGCTCGGCGACGTCGCCGTGAGTCGTCTACGGGGAATCTCGCGGGGGCGGCTGGTCGTCGAGCGGATCGGAAAGACTGTTGCGGCGGGATCCCCTGAGGCGGGCCATGCCGACCTCGTCGGAGTCGATGCGGCGACGGGCAAGGTGGCGTGGCGGTACGGCCCGGCCGATCTGCTCGACGCGAGCCTCGTCACCGATGCGGGGGTGCTCGCGGCGGTGCGGGAGCCGGTGGCCGGGAAGAGCGCCCGCGTGGCGACGCTCGTGAATCTCGATCCGGCGACCGGCCGGGAGATGGGGCGTTGGCCGCTCGCGGCCTGCGAGGATCCGCAGCCCTTCCTCGGGCCGCTCGTGCCCGCGGCGACCGGCCTGCGGGTGTTTTTCGGCCGCGGTCCCGCCGAGGCGACCCGCGACCTCATCCTGCTCGAGGCTGCCGTGCCGTAACCAACCGGCCGGAAATGTCATACAGAGGGCGTCATGGTTTCCTCGGCCCACTCATTGCGGCTCGGATTTGTCCTCCTCGCGGTGGTTGCGGCGGCCCTGGTCGTCGTCGCC
>DHLZ01000193.1:0-7227 GCA_002405515.1 Planctomycetaceae bacterium UBA4655 | reverse complement strand
CAGGGGCCCGAGGGCAACTGGGTGTCGAACGATCTCGGCCTCGTCGCGGTCGGCGGCCTCGCCTTCCTCTCCGCCGGCCACCTGCCGGGAATCGGGGAGTACGGACAGGCCGCCGAACGTGCCCTCTCATTCGTCGTCAAGAACGCCAAGCCGAGCGGCCTGCTCAACATCGCCGGGCCGCAGCGCGACACCTACAACCACGGCCTCTCGACGTTCGTCCTCGGCCAGGCCTACGGCATGACGGGCGACGCCCGCATCGGCAAGGCGCTCGACCGCGCGCTCAAGCTCATCGCCCGCACGCAGGGGCCGGCCGGCGGCTGGGCCTACCAAGCCAGGTCGGAGGATGGCGACTTGAGCCTGAGCGTGATGCAGGCCAAGGCCCTGCGCAGCGCCGTCGACAGCGGCTTCGAGATTCCGCCGTCGGTGATCGAGAAGGCGATCGCGAATGTCCGGCAACACTACGCGCCGCAAGAGGTTCCCACGCAAAATAGAAAATTCAGAATACCCTTCTATTTCTCCGGGGCCCAACTGCTCCGGGGCCCAACTGCTCCGGGGCCCAACGCCTTTTTCATCTGCTGTCACTGCATGCATGCAGCGGCTCCCGCCCGCGAAAAAACGGCAAAAACGTCCATTCGTCCGGCCGCGGTAGGCGAGATTTGTCAGTTACGCTCGATAGAACTATAGTTATCGGGACGGTAGTTGACGGGAAGTCCTTATGAAGAATTTGATCGCTTTGATCGCGTTCTTGACCGTAAGCGGGTTCGTTTGCTCGTTATCGGGACAGGAAGTCGCCTCGCCTCCGAAGGCGCTGTTCACACAGGCTCCGCCCCAAAAAACACAGGTGTTCGGCGGCGACGGCTTTCGGGCCACGGTCCAGCCGTTCCTCAAGAAGCACTGCATCGATTGCCATGGCGAGGACGAGCAGAACGCGGGCATGCGAGTCGATCGTCTGCCGGCGGGCTTCGCGGCCGAGGATGCCGTGCTGTGGACGCGAGTTTACCGGGCGATCGAATCGGGGAAGATGCCGCCGGGAAAAAATGATCAGCCGCTCGCCGTTGACAAGAAGGCCGTCAACGACTGGATCCTGGATCAGTCTCACGCGGTGCGATCGGCGGACGGCAGCGGGAGCCAGCGCCGGCTCAATCGTCGTGAATACGCGGCCTTGATCACGAGCGTCTTGAAATTGGATCTGCCGCAGTTCGAGAAGTATCTGCCGGGCGATCGACTGATTGATGGATTCGACACCCTGGCCTCGGGTTTGCAGGACGCGACGGCTTCGGTCAATGCCGCCCAGGAAGCGATCGACCTGTTGCTGCGGCGGGTCGATTTTCTCGAACCGAAGGCGGGGCCTCCGCAAGGGCTGTTTGTCGATTTCCTGGCCGGAAAGTCGCACTTCGTCGGCCCTTGGAGTGAGAGGAACCTGAAGGTGAGAGGGGGAAGGGAAAAGATCATCGAACCGCACTTCGTCAACCCTTCCTTTCACAATCACCGGCGGGGCAAGGGGCTCGACATAACGGTCAACTACGACCAGGCCGACTTCGATGGTTTCCTGCGACTTCGCTGCACCGTCGCTTCGCTCGCGCCAAAGGGAGTCGCGCCGCCGACCTTGCGGTTCAGCGCCGGAACGCCGTTGGAAATCACCGGCGACGCGGACCATCCGCGAACCGTGGAGTTTCTCATCTTGCCTTCGGACCAGGTCCCGGTCGTCGAAAATCGCGAAGGGATGCCGCCTCGATATCACTACTCCTTTTATTTCGTCAATCAGCAAACGTTGCCTTTTGATCCACTCTCCGCTCCCGACTCTCGAGGGGTGGTGACCCAGCCGAAAGAATATTCCGAGGCGGTCAAGGGGAAAGACACGACCTATCCGGTGAGCTGGCTCCAATTTCAGAAGTGCGAAGTGGAGCCCGCCTACCGCCAACAATGGCTGACGGCCGAGGATCGCGGGGGACTGTCGGCCGACGACGCCGGCGCGATGACGGTCGTTCGCAAGCTCGCCAGCGGCGCGTTTCGCCGCCCGATTTCGTCCGCGGAAGACCACTGGCTCGCGTCGTTTTACCAGAAATGCCGCAAAGAGGGCCGGGGATTGGACGATTCCATCCGCCTGACCACGGAAATGATCCTGACCAGCGCTCCGGCGCGGACGCTGCTGCCGACCGACGTCAGCGACCCGGTCCTGCGGCAATACGCGATCGCCTCGCGGTTGGCGTTTGGATTGCTTTGCCAGCCGCCCGACTCTCGCTTGCTGGGATTGGCCGCCTCCGGAAAACTGAGCGACCCAAGCGTTCTCCATCGGGAGATCGATCGACTGCTGGATCATCCGGAAAGCATGAATGGCTTCCTGATGCCGTTCGCCACGATGTGGTTGGCGCTCGATCAGCCAAAGGTGTTGGCGCCGGAGCTTGCGGTCGATGGAAAAGAGGCCAAGCCTCAACGGGCGACCTGGTTCCAGTATCGCGAACACATCCTCACCGGCATGGATCGCGAAACTGCCGCTTATTTCGGCATGATGCTGAAGGAGAATCTTCCCGCCCGCGAGTTGCTCGACAGCGACTGGTTGCCGATGAATGACGCGATGGCATTCCATTATGATTATCCCCGGATTATCGGCCACGAATTTCAAAAGGTGAAATTGCGGCCCGACGATCCTCGCGGCGGCGGCATTCTGGGGCAGGCGGGCGTCATGTCGATGACGACCTGGATGGGGCCGAACTGGCCGATCTATCGCGGCGCCTGGTCGCTTCGCCACGTGCTCAATCATCCGCCGCCGCCGCCGCCGCTCGAAGTCCCGGAACTCAACCCTCAGGACTACACGGGGCAACCGCTGCGTGTGAAAATCGCGGCCCACACGAAGGAGGCCAAGTGTGCCGTCTGCCACAAATCGATCGATCCGGTCGGATTCGCGTTCCAGAATTTCGACGTCAGCGGCCGCTGGCGTGGGATCGAGGCGGAAGTCAACCAAGTCTCCACGAACGGGGAGGGCGTGACGCGATATGAGCAACGCGGAAAAATGTGGCCCGTCGACGCCAGCGGCAGTTTGCCGCGAGGCGAAGAGTTCAAGACGTGGAAGGAGTTCAAGCAGCTCGCCGCTGCTCATTACAGCGAGGACTTGGCTCGCGGGCAGCTTCAGCGCTACGTCCGCTATTTCGCCAGCCGGGAGCCGACGGTCTTGGACGAGATCGTTCTCGTGAAATTGCTGGAGAGCCATGGGGCGAGGCAGTTTCCCATGCGAGACATGCTCAAGGATTTTTTGACGAGCGAGATCTTCTTGGGACGAAAGAACTAAAAGTTCGAAGGGTACCGTCGTAACAGAAAGCGAGTTTGTCATGTTCGGAAAACGGATCGATCGCCGCACGATACTCAGGGGCACGGGAGCCGCGATGGCGTTGCCGCTTCTGGAATGCATGGTGAGTGAGTCGCGCGCGTCCGGCGGCCGGCGTGCCGATCCGCCGCGGTTGGCCTGCATCTACGTGCCGGGCGGCATCGCGCGGCCTTGGTGGTATCCCGAGGATGAAGGGCGCAGCTTCACGCTATCGCCGTCGCTCGAACCGCTCGCCAATCATCGCGATCAGTTCACGTTGATTCGCGGCTTGCAGCACATCGCCGGCGAGGTCGGCGGCCACTTGCATGCACAGAACTGGCTCACCGGCCACAACGTGGTGACTGGCAGCAATACCGTTTCCATGGATCAGGTCTTCGCGCAACACTTTGGAACCACCTACTGCGAATCACTCGTCCTCAGTTTCCATCAAGGCGTCGG
Source organism: Planctomycetaceae bacterium UBA4655 (assembly GCA_002405515.1). GTDB lineage: Bacteria > Planctomycetota > Planctomycetia > Pirellulales > UBA1268 > UBA4655. The sequence continues at coordinate 3,467 of DHLZ01000193.1, read as the reverse complement.
CGATGCCACCGCGTCGCGCAACGCCCTGGGCGCCGATATCCATGCCCTCGGCAACCCCGCCCAGGCCCTCCGTCAATTGCTCCCTCCCGTCGATCGTTCCGAACTGTCCGCGTTGCGGCACCGTTTGCAGTCGCGAAGGACTGTCGTCGACGGCGTCCACGAACAGCTTCGCGATTTCAATCGCACGCTCGGCCGTGCCGACCGGCAAAGGATGGACCAGTTCGCTGAATCGTTGCACGGTCTCGAAACGCGCATCGGTGTTCGCGAACAATCGCTGGCGACGGCGCGGCCCGCGGTTGATGAAAACCGATTTCCCAACTGGATGGGTGGCAGCGTTTCTGGCACCGTCGGCCGCGGCGAGTATGGCGAACACCGATCCCTCGTCGAGCACATGGACATCATGACCGACTTGATGGTCCTCGGCTTCCAGTCCGACACCACTCGCGTCAGCACCTACATCACCGGAAGCGAGCACGGCGGGGGGCCCTTGAATGAGGTGTACGAATTCGCTCGGAGCATCGGTCTGACCGGCATCACCGACGGCCATAAGCTCTGGCACAGCGGCAGCGCGACGAGGTCGCGCACTGCGACGCCGAGCAACGACAATTGCGGCGTCGTGCTGGCGCGGCGAGACCGCATGCTCGTCGAGGGACTCGTGCGGTTCATGGACAAGTTGCGGGGCATTCCCTCCGTAGAGGGGACGTTGCTCGACCACACGCAAATCCTGCTCGGCGGCATGCAAGGAGGCACGCACCACGCGTCGGACGGACCGACGTTGGTGGCCGGCGGGAAGCGGCTGGGCTGGCGTCACGGGCAATACAAGGTTTATTGGAGCCCGGCGGAACTTCGCATCGGGCAGCAACTGGTCGGCAGCGCGTCTCCCAAACCGCTCTCGAACCTCTACCTGACGATCCTGCAGCAGGCCGGCTGCCCGGTCGAGTCGTTCAAGGAAAGCACTGGCCCGCTGTCGGATCTGCTTGTCTAATTGAGCAAGGAGGCTCGCCGTGAATCTTGCACCCGGATTCATCGTGTTGCTGCAAGTACGGGCCGGACATGACAACGCCGACCACTGTCAAAAACATCGTTCTCGGGGCAGCATGTTTTGTAATCTGAACTCGACCACGTACCTAGAACGGCCATGAGGATGAACGCATTCCTGGAAGGTCGATCGGCGGCGATCCGCCTCACCCTGGGATTGGTCGAGGCGGCTTGGATGGCTGCCTTGGCCGCCCCGTGCGTCGCGGCCGAGGACCAGACCATCGTTCCATCGCCTGTGGACTACAAGATGGTCGAGGTGGTGCTCGAGAAAGGGCATCCAGCGGAAGGCAAAGTCGCCCTGGTCCTCCGCGGCGGCATCCGCGACGGCAGGCTCGTGATCCCCGAGTCGACGAGCGTGCGGCTGAAGGCCGGCGGGTTGGTGTTCACGGCCGATGCGGTCAAGGGCGAGTTTGGCTGGCGCAGACCCGACACGGCCAATAACCACTCGGCGGCGGATGCGGTGGTTCACCAGTATGCCGTGGATGCCACGATCGCCTCGGGCGTGATCAAGGGCACCTGGAACAGCCCGGACGGCAAGCGGTCCGGCGATGTGTCGGGGTTCGTCACGTCGGAAAATGACCTGCGGGCGGCCAATGCCTTCACCACGGGCAAGGATTGGGCGTTCTACCATGGATCATTGAGCTCCTTCTCGGCTGCGCCGTGCGGGCTGACGCTGGCCGGCGACCCTGTGGATTTCCGCCTGGTCTGGAAAAGTGAGGAACTCATGCCCTGCGGGATCAACAAGGGGGTTCAGTATCTGAAGGGCATGCTGATGGGCCGCACGGTCGGCGGCAGCGCCAGTCCAGTGGTGTCCGCCGATGGCAAGGTGTACGTCAACTACATGCAGCCGTCCGGCACCGCGTCGAAGCTCGACCGACCGTACCGGAGGGCGACGGTGGCCTCGGAGGGGCTCGAGGAAATGGCCACGGAACGGCAGACCGTAGTGGGCCCCGGCGCGCTGGAGAAGTTCCTGACACACGCCGACGACGTGATCGTCTGCATGGACGCGGCCACGGGCAAGACGCTTTGGAAGACGGTGTTCGCGGAGAAGGGCCGAAACGAACCGGGAGACAAGGTCGGCCCTGTCAACAACACACCCTGCCTGGGCGACGGCAAGGTGTTCGCGATGGGCAGTCTCGGCAGGGTGTACGCCCTGGACGCCCAGACCGGCAAGCCGCTGTGGGAGGTCCCCAACATCACGGGCGCCACGTTCGATTCGGAGCCTTTCAACTACAGTCAGGCCAATGCGCCGGTGTACGTCGATGGCGTGGTGGTGATTGGCAACCAGCGTGACACGCTCCACGGCTTCGATGCGAAGACCGGCGCGGAGCTTTGGAAGTTGCCGGGGAAGAGCAGTAGCCGCGCCGTGCCTTCCCGCTGGACGCATCAGGACAAGCACTACATCATCTCACCAACGGACAAGATCCACTGCATCGAACCCAGATCCGGCAAGGTGGTCTGGGAAACGGACTACAAGGGCGGTGCGCCAGGCGTCTCGGTCAGCGGCGACATCCTGGTCGGGCTGACGTTCGGGGTGAAGGGTGAGCCGTCGAGCGGCCCCGAGTGCGTCGCCTGGAGGATGACGCCGGAAAAAGCGGAGCGTATCTGGGCGACGACCGTGAAGGCCGATGCGGGACTCCATGCCCCGGCCGTGAATGACAGGTACGTCGTCGTCTGCGGCGCGGGCGCAACACAGCTGCTGGGCCTGACCACCGGCGAAGTCTTGGCGACGGCAGAGCTTCCCGAACCGTTGAGTGCCCCGCAGATCGTCGTGGCCGAGAACCTGGTGTTCGTTGCCCCAAATGGCTCGAACGGCAGATCTGACTTCCATGTCTATGGCGCGACCCCGGAGACGTTCAAGCTCCTGGGTGGCTGGTCCCCGCCGCATCACCACACGTCCTCCCTCGGCGGGGCGTGCATGATCTTTCCGGTGGTCGAGGGGCGGATGTTCATCCGCGGCTTCGACGGCATCCACTGCTATGACCTGCGGCAGAGGAATTGAACCGGGCGCGACTTTGGTGTGCGCACAGCACAACCACCCCTGGCCGCCGGCGTGACGCCGTAGCGGAGCCGATCCGGGCCTACTTCCGCGTTCCTCGGCGGCGGGCCCGTTTGGTCGCCTTGGCATCGGCCCGGGCGGCCGGCTCCTCCTGGCGGTACACGCGAACCGCCTCGGGATGAGACTCTTTCCAAACGTCCGGCCGGAGCGTGGAACGTGTCAATGACTTTGAGACACCTGCGAAACGAATTTACTACCGGGAGCATCAAGTAGTTGACATTATTCTGCGGGCAACTCGGGCCGCCGACTTTCACGGAAGCCCGAGGCGCGAGCCGAGAGGGGAGTTGACGATGTGCGGAAAGGCGGCGTCGAGGCACTCAGAACCGCTCGGAATGGCCGCTGTTTTGCGTGTCCTTGCAGCAACCGTGTA
>DHLZ01000191.1:4908-5158 GCA_002405515.1 Planctomycetaceae bacterium UBA4655 | reverse complement strand
TTGCGTCAACCGGACACCACTGGCTTGGTATAGTTGTCGAAGGAGAAAAACCCATGGCGACGATTCCTCAACTTCGCGACCGGCTCCTCGAGGTTTTTTCCGAGAAGCAGGCGGACGTTTTGGCCCATGTCGTGATCGAGGCGTACGACAACCTCGTCAGCCGTGCCGATTTTCATGAGCTGACGGGCGTCGTCCGAGAGCTCGCCGAAGCCCAGAAAGGCACGGAACTCCGGGTCGAGGAGCTTGCGGA
>DHLZ01000191.1:0-4686 GCA_002405515.1 Planctomycetaceae bacterium UBA4655 | reverse complement strand
TCCGGGTCGAGGAGCTTGCGGAGGCCCAGAAGCGGACGGATGTCCGGGTCGAGGAGCTTGCGGAGGCCCAGAAGTCGATGGCTGCCCACGTCGGCGATCTCACGGATGCTCAGAAGCAAACCGAAGTCACGATCCTCGATCTCGTCCGCTCCCAGCAGAAGATGCTCATCCGGCTCGATCGCAACGACGGCCGGGCTTTGGAACTGTTTCTCGTGCGGCATCTGCCGGCTTATGTCGGGCGGGAGTATCGCCGCTGCCGGGTGATCGAGACGGCCGAACTCGTCGATTCGCTCGAGGACCGGCTGCCCGAGGCCGATCTCGACGAGCTTTCGCGGTCCGACGTCATCGCCACGGCCCGTGACGGCGATCGGCAGGTGCATCTGGTCGTCGAGGTTTCGTGCACGGCCGACGCCAGCGACGTCGAGCGGGCGGCCCGGCGGGCCGCGATCCTGACACGCGCCGGGCTTGCCGCGATCGGCGTCGTGGCGTGCGAGGCGATGGACCCCCGCACGGTCGCGGATGCCGAAAAGGCGGGCGTACGGGTGCTGCTCGACGGACGGTTCGTGAGCAGTGCTGCCTAAGCAGTGCTGCCGAACGGCACCGACTACTCGAAGAATTTCCTCACCGCCGACTGCTCGGCGGGCAGGAGCGAATCGACCTGCACGGCCGAGCCACCGTCCCCCTCGCTCGCGATGTCGCCGCCGGCCTTCGGCCCGCGATAGGCCGACTCGTCGATCTCGTGCTCCCCATCGACGACGGCGAGCACCTCGTGCGGAGCGGCCCGCTGGGCATCGATCTCCTGTCGGAGCCGTTCGCTGCGGGTCGTGCCGAGGTCGTTCTTCTCGCCGAACGACATCTCCGCGTCGCCGCGGCCGCGGTTGATGCCGCCGCGACCGGGCCGGCCGGCCGCGGACAGCTTGCCGCACTTGGCGCACACCGTGCCGCAGGCCTTGCCATCCCTGCACCCATCGCAGGTGCCGCACGGCTTGCGTCCGGAGCACTCCTCGCACCAGCCATCGACCCGGGCAGGATCAAAGCCCTCGCATTCCGCGAGCGCCGTATGGAGTGCCGCACGGTTGCCGGCGAAGCGTTCGGCGACCGCCGCCCATTGCTCGGGAGTGAACTGGCCGAGGTCGGCCGCCGCCAGTTCCTCGAGAAGCTTGGCCAGATCGCCCGCAGGCTCGAGCGGGCCGAGCTCCAGCCCCTGGATCGCCGCCGCGAGATTCTTCGCAATCGCCTCGCGGAGCTGCTGCGGCAGCGAGTCCTGCATCGACCGCATCGCCGCGGCAGCCTCTTCCGCTGCGGCCACGTTCTCGGCGAGCTTCCGCATCTCGGCGGCGGTCTGTTCCTTGAGCGTGCCGGCGGCCTCGAGGCTCGCGTGTTCGTACCACTCCTCCGCGGGCCGCTCGGTCAGTTCCCTGATCTTTCGCTTGACCTCGTTGGCCGACCGCTCGTCGACGACCTTCGCGGTTTCGAGCTGCTCGATCCACTGCTCCACCATCCGGGCATCGGTCGGCTTTTCGATGATCCGCTTGCGGGACGATCCGGCGCCGGCGATCGGCACTGAGGCGGCGAGGCCGAGCATCGCGGCGATGAAGGCTACCGCCGCCGTCGGTCGTCGCCACTGCCACGCGACCGGCCACTTCGATTCCGTGGGCGACGGTGGTGGGGGCCAGGAACCGACCCCGGCCGCTGCAGCGCTGAGACGCGCCCGCAGGCCGAGCGACTCCTCGAGCCGCACGCGGGCGGCCGCCTCCGACTCGAACATTCGGCGGCACCGCAACCATGCCGCGATGCCCGCAATGAATAGCCCGCCGGCGATGCCGCACCACACGGCGGCCGCCGCATCCGCCGCACGCCAACGGACATAGAGCATCGCCACGATGCCGACGAGCCCGATCACGGCCGCCAGCGGGATCCAGCCGGAGAGCCACCAGCCGACATTGATCTGGCGGGCGAGCCGCCGCGTGGCGTGCCCCCAGTAATCCGCCGACGCGGCGTCGGCTTCGGAAACGGCTCTTTTCGTGTCGGGGATCATCGGTGCGACGTTCCTTTGACCACGGGGAAGTATACGCGACCCGCATGACCGGGAGCCCGGGCTGCTTCTCGCGGAATCACACGGAGCGATCGACGGGGAAGCCCGGGGCTCCGGAGCGTGATGACCTCCCGGCGGAACATTCACCCCACGTTTCCAAGGCCGAGCGTCTCTTTCCAGCGGGCGAACACGAGCTTCTGCAGCCGCTTGAATGCGGGCGAGGAGAGCATCGGATCGACCTCGAGCACGGCGATCGCGTCGTGGCGGGCCTCCTCGATGAACTCCGGGTGTTGCCGGAGGTCGGCGAGATAGAGGTTGCACCTGCCGCTCTGCCGCGTGCCGACCAGCTCGCCGGGGCCGCGGAGCGCGAGATCGAGCTCGGCGAGCCTGAAGCCGTCGGTGGAACTCACGAAGGCGTCGATCCGTGGGTTGGGATCGGTCGCGGAGGAGGCGACCGCGCCGCAGATGCCGGCCACGGGCCCGCGGGCCACGCGGCCGCGGAGCTGGTGGAGCTGGGCGAGGCCGAAGCTCTCGGCGTCGAGGATCGTCATGAGCGTGGCGTTGGGCACGTCGATCCCGACCTCGATCACGCTCGTGCAGACGAGCACGTCGAGCTTCCCGGAGTGGAAGCTCTCCATCACCTCCTGCTTCTGCTTCGACTTCAGCCGGCCGTGGATGAGTCCGAGCCGAAACGCCTCGAGCGGCCCGTTCGCGAGCGACTCGAGCGCGGTCGCCACGCTCGCCAGGCCGCGGCTCGACTCCTCGACCGCCGGCACGACGACGTAGCCCTGCCGCCGCTCGCGGAGCTTCTTCCGGAAATGCTCCCACCACTTCTCCTCGTCGCCGGGGGCGACGCGGTAGGTTCGCACCGGCTGCCGGCCCGCCGGGCCCTCCTTCATCACCGACTGGTCGAGGTCGCCGTGGATCGCAAGCGCGATCGTCCGTGGGATCGGCGTCGCGGTCATGACGAGCACGTGGGGATCGACGCCCCCCTTCTGCAGCTCCGCCCGCTGGATCACGCCGAAGCGATGCTGCTCGTCGATGACGACGAGCCCGAGCGAGTGGAACTCGGCGGAGCCGGCGACGAGGGCCTGCGTGCCGACGACGATCTTCGACTGCCCTGCCTTGATCCTGGCGAGGGCCTTCTCCCGCTTCGCCGCCGACTGGCCTCCCACGAGCAGTTCGAGGCCGATCGTGGATCCGGCGAGCAGCCGCTCGAGCGAGGCCATGTGCTGCCTCGCGAGCAGCTCCGTCGGCGCCATGATCGCGGCCTGGTGCCCCGCGGCCACCGCCGCGAGCATCGCGTAGATCGCGACCGCCGTCTTCCCGCTGCCGACATCCCCCTGGAGCAGCCGGTTCATCGGGCACGCCTGCGCGATGTCGGCGGCGATCTCGGCGACCGCCTGCCGCTGCGACGCGGTGAACTCAAACGGGAAGCGGGCCCGGATCCGCGAGTCCAGCCGCGGGCTGATCGGGATCGCCCTCGCCGACTTCCGCTCCCGCTGCTCCCGTCGGTGAATGCGAAGCCCGAGCTGAAGGAGGAGCAGTTCCTCGTAGACGAGCCGCCGCCTCGCCCCCGCCATCTTCTCGAGGCTCGTCGGGAAATGAACCTCGCGAAGCGACTCCGCGATCGGCATGAGCGACTTTCCCTCGAGCCACTCGGGCGGGAACGCCTCGTCGATTTTCTCGCCCACGTGCGAGAGCGCCGCCTGCACCGCGAGCCGCACGTCGGACTGCCGCACCGACTCCGAGAGAGGATAGATCGGCAGATATTCAGTGCGGGCCTCCTCGCCCGCCGCGAGGAACCTCACCTCCGGGTGCGTCATCTCCCAGGCGAGCCCCGCCCGCTTCGGCGCGCCCGCCACGACCACCCGCTGCCCCATTGAAAACCGCCTCGCCATGAACGGCATGTTGAACCAGATCGCCCGCAGGCTGCCCCCCTCACCCCTCACGAGCACGGAGAGCATCTGCCGGCCGCCGAACGTCGTACGCTGCGCGATGTCGGCGACCGTGCCGGCCACCGACGCATGCTCCCCTTCGCGGAGGTCGGCGAACGCATGGGCGCCGCTGAAATCCTTGTACTCTCGCGGAAAATGGAGGAGCGCATCCTTGACCGTGACGAGTTCGAGCGCCGCGAGCCGTTCCGCCCGTATCGTGCCGACGCCCGGCAGCCTCTCGAGCGGTGTCGAGTAGGGACTTTGTTCTGTGAGCTTCGGCGCGGTTTCGTTCATGCCCGGAGTGTAGCCCGGCCGGTCGATTGACCCGTATGGGGCGACGTACGGTGGTGCCGTAAGGTGGTTTTGGCAAAACGCGGAAGCCCGAGCCGCAAGTTGCCCTGCGGGCGTTTGCTGGAAATTCCCGGAAGCCCGCGGCGCAGGTTTCCCTGCGGGCGAACTCACTGGCTCCACGGAAGCCCGAGGCGCGAGCCGAGAGGGGCGTCAGGGTCGCGCTACGAGCTGGGTGATTTGGCGAAACAGCGTCCATTCCAAGCGTCTTTGAGTGACTCGACGCCGCCTTTCCGCACATCGTCAACTCCCCTCTCGGCTTGCGCCTCGGGCTTCCGTATTGGGCAACTGTTCGCCTGCAGGGAAACTTGCGCCTCGGGCTTCCGTATAGGGCAACTTTTAGACTGCAGGGAACCTAGCGCCTCG
>DHLZ01000317.1 GCA_002405515.1 Planctomycetaceae bacterium UBA4655 | reverse complement strand
ACTACCCCGAGCACGATGTAGTGGACGGCGTTGTTTGGCTGACTGATCGCCTCCACGGTTCCACGGAAGCCCGAGGCGCGAGTTTCCCTGCAGGCGTTTTCTGAAAATGCCCGGAAGCCCGAGGCGCAAGCCGAGAGGGGCGTCAGGGTCGCGCGAAGAACCGGGTGGTTTGGCAAAACAGCTTCGATTGTGAGTGTTTTTGAGTGACTCGACGCCGCCTTTCTGCACATCGTCAACTCCCCTCTCGGGTTGCGCCTCGGGCTTCCGTATTGGGCAACTTTTCGCCTGCAGGGAAACTCGCGCCTCGGGCTTCCGTGAAAGTTAGCAGGGCGAGTTGCCCGCAGAATAATGTCAACTATTTGATGCTCCCGGCAGTATCACGATGTTCCTCGTGAATGCCGCCGATGCCGGAAAGCGGAAGCGGCCGGGGTGGAGGACGCCGGCGAGTGCTTCGAGCGAATCGACGCGCCGCGGCCCGGGACGGTTGAAGAGGTGATGGCCGTCGATGGCGACGAGCCTTCCCCCGCGGGCGGCGCGGAGCCGTGCGAGCCGATCGCGGACCGGCGGAGAGGTCGCCTCGGCGATCACGCGGTCGAGCGTGAACCCGCACGGCACGAGCACGACGACGTCGGGATCGGCGGCCGCGACGTCGTCCCACGAGATCCAGTGCGAGTGGTCGCCCGCTCGGCCGAGAACGTCGCTGCCGCCCGCGAGCGACACCATCTGCGGAACCCAGTTGCCGGCGGCCATCGGCGGATCGAGCCACTCGATCACGGCCACGCGGGGCCGCTCCGGGAAGGTGCGGACACGGCAGGCGACCGAGGCCACGCGGGCCCGGAGCCGGGCCACGACCTCGCGGGCCTTCGCGAGCGTGCCGGTCTCGCGGCCGACCGTGATCAGGTCGTTCAAGACGTCCTCGAGCGTCGAGGGATTGACCGCGACGACGCGGGGCGGTTTGGGCAGCTTCGCCGCGGCCGCACGCACCTCGTCGGCGGAAATCGCGCAGACGTCGCAGGCCGCCTGCGTGAGGATGAGGTCGGGGGCGAGCGACGCGAGCCGATCGGTGTCGAGGGAGAAAAGCGGCGCCGGCCCGACGGCCTCGCGGGCCCTGCCGACCGCCTCGTGGATCGCCCGGCTCGAGCCGGAGGCGTCGATGCGGGAGGCGGTGAGCGCCGGCAGCGAGAGAACCTCCGGCGGAAAATCGCACTCGTGCGAGCGTCCGACGAGTTGTCCACCGAGGCCGAGGCCGCAGGCGATCTCCGTCGTGGCGGGCAGGAGTGAGACGATCCGCGGTTGTGGCGTGTTTGGGGACATGGTCGCGGTCGCCGGCGTGGAAGTTGTCCTGAAAGGATACAATTTGGCCGATCCGTGTCAGCCACCACAGGTGCCATGCCATGCTCATGCCCGCCCACGCCCATTCGCCGGCCGAGAAGCTCGCCGAGGCCGCCCGCTACCACGACTACCGCTACGCCTCGAACCCGGTCGGCGACGGCACGATCGGCCCGATCCCGGCGATCCAGTGGGGGGCGGACCTGCACGAGCAGGGGGGAACGCGGATCGTGCCGCTCGACACCTCCCAGGCGATCGCGACGACCTGTCCGGCCACGACGCCCGGGCTGCTCGCGAGCTTCGTCCACGTGCGGCCCGGGGATGCGATCGTCACCGAGGCCGACGCGACGAGCCAGCTCTTCTTCGTGATGCGTGGGTCGGGCACGTCGCAGCTGGCCGACACGCTCGGCTCCGGCGGGTATCCCTCCGACGAACTGCCCTGGCAGGCCGGCGACCTCTTCACGCTGCCGGCCGGCTGCCGGGCGACCCACGTCGCCGGCGACGACGCCGCCCTCTACTGGGTGCACGACGGGCCACTGATCCACTACCTCGGTGCGACGGCGTCGCGGCCGCGGTTCTCTCCGACGCTCTATCCGCGGGATCAGATCCGGCGGGCGCTCGACGCCGTGGCCCACGACCCCTCGAGCGCGACGGCCAACCGCATCAGCGTGCTCCTCGGCAACCGTGTCTTCCCGCAGACGCTCACGATCACCCACGTCGTCTGGGCGATGTTCGGCCTCCTGCCGGTCAACGCCGTCCAATCGCCGCACCGCCACCAGTCGGTCGCGGTGGACCTCGTCGTGGACGCGAAGCCAGGCTGCTACACGCTCGTGGGCGAGAGGCTCGACGGCTCAGGGGCGATCGAGAAGCCGAAGCGGTTCGACTGGAGGCCCCACTCGGCGTTCGTCACGCCGCCGGGCCTCTGGCACAGCCACCACAACGAGTCGGGCCATCCCGCCCACATCCTGCCGATCCAGGACGCGGGCCTCCACACCTTCCTGCGAACCCTCGATATCCGCTTCTCGCGGAAGACGGCCGCGGGCTGCGAGGTGGTGGGTTCGGCGGGGTGAGCGGTCGGCGGGATGCCCGACCTACCACTTCGCGTTGAAGCCGAGCGTCACGCCCTGGAGCACCGTCCCGCCGGTCGTGTCGAGCTTCCCTCGAGAGGGCTCGTCCGGAACGATCCGCTGGCTCCCGAACTGATTCGTCGGCTGGGCGATGCCCTCGAGCCAGAGGCCAAGATAGCCGAACGTGAACTCGAAGTGGTTCGTGAGCGGGATCGTCCCCATGAACCCGAGCTCGCCGACGAAGGCTGCCGTGCCGGAGTCCTGGTAGGTGCGGCCGATGAGACCAGCCGGCTCACCGAGTGGTCCGTTGCGGTAGCTCGACTGCTGGGTGGCGATGTTGTAGTACGCCCCGCCCTTCATCGTCGCGTCGATCCGCAGCCAGCCGCGGTCGAACATGCGGGCGTCGAAGCCGATCTGGTAGCCGTAGAGGCTGTTCATCGCCCTCGTGTCATAGAGGTCGCGGTCGATCCTCGCGGGAAAGACGTTCGCCGGTCGGTACATGTCGAGGATCGAGGCCGACTCCCGCCACTCGACCCAGCGGAAGCCGCCAAGCAGCGAGATGTTGCGGGTGAAGCACTTCCGGCCGTTCACCTCGAAGCTCTTGATGCCGCTCGTCAGCTGGGCCGTGCCGGTGTCGAGCTCGGCCCACTTGTTGCCGTAGATGCCGTCCGGGCCGATCGTGTAGCCCTCATCGGACGGGACGGTCGCCTCCTTGGCGAGGAAGTCAAAGGCCTGGAAGTAGGTGAACTCGGTCGTGTGGCCGTGGCAGTCGGTGCGGAAGAGCGAGATCCGGGGGCCCGCGCCCATCGTGCCGTTGAGGTCGTTGGCGTCCATGACGGTGTCGCCGACGGTTTCCGTGTCTTTGTCCCACGTGGAGAAGAGCGGCCGCTCCCGCGGCGCGTTCCGCCAGAGGAGCAGCGCGTCGAGCCGTGCCGTCCAGCTGGCGTTGGAGGCCGCTCGGCAGACCTGGAAAAGCCCGGGCGGATCCTTGCACTGGACCTTGCAGCAGGCGTCACAGCCGCAAGGGTTGCCGTGGAAGACCGTGAGATCCGGGGCCGTGGGATCTGCATCGAGGAAACCCGGCTGACCGCTCGCGGATCCGGCATCGATGCCGTCGTCGGCCTCGACCTTCACGGGAAGCTCGCCGAGCGAATCCGTCGGTCCGCCGACAACGCGGTCCGAGATGACGACCTCGCCGGCTGCGAGCCCGCAGCCGCTCATCACCCCCCGATCGATCCCCATCGTTCCAGCCGCCAGGATTCCCGCGGCACAAAACGACCTGATTCCCCCGAATCGCATCGTACGTTCTCCGTCGAGACTACCGATCCGACCGGTTGAATCGGTCGTGTCGGTCGTCCGCCGGGAGGGTTCTTCCGCCGGTTCGCGTCAGGCAGGCTGGGGGAGCTGTGCGGGCCTCAGACCCGCCGCCAGTAGAAGTCCGAGGCCACGGTGAGGGACGCACCTCCGTCGATGGCCCGGATGCGGGGGGAAGGCCCGATGGTAAGGCGGAATGAGCCGAGTCGGCTGGTGAGGTTGGCGGGGAGGGTGAGGGTGTAGTTGCGACCGCTTCCGGTGATCGTGGCCGTCGAAAGGCTCACGATTTCGCGATCCCCGAAGAAAAGCTGGAGATCGTCAAGCGAGACACCGGTGACGTCGGTCGAGAAGGAGATCGGGATCGACGTGACGGAGGCAGTCGTGACCGTGGGGAGAGCAGGGTCCGAGGAGAACCCGATGGCCAGGGCCCTCAACGTGGCATCGACGTTGATTCCGGCGAGCACGACCGGAACGGCCGGAAGGCTTGTTACCGGGTTGCCCGCGATGTCGGAGGCAATCGGCGAGATGTTCGCGACAGCCACGATCGAAAGCGGGGCGGCCAGTGTGCCGGGTGCGATGCGATACGTCCCGCTGAGTTCGCTTCGTTCAGTGGTTGTCGAGAGCCGGACGACGGCGCCCGTGTTCAGGGTCACGTCGATCGCACTGCCGGCACGCATGCGCTCGGAAGTGCGGGCGAAGATGGCGATCTGTTCCCCGGTCGCGTAGCTGCCGGCGACCGTCGTGGTCCCGAGAGAGAGGATCGTGGGGGAGGTCTGGTCGATCGTGACCGTGTGGTTGGCGGATGCGATACCGGTGTTGCCGGCCGCGTCCCTGGCGATCGCGTTGAGGTTGTGAAGCCGGACGGGAAGCGGATCCGTGACGACAACCCAGTTGCCGAATGCGTCGGCATTGACGGTTCGGAGGACGAGGTTGCCGCTGCGGACTCGCACCCTGCTTCCGGGCTCGGCGGTTCCGGTGATGCGGAGCGTCGTGTCGTCGGTGCGGCTGCCGGGAGCCACGTTGCCCTGCACCGCGCCGACGTTGTCGATGACTGACGTGATCACCGGCGAACCCGGTGCGACGGTGTCAACGGAGAAGCTGGTCGTCGCGGCAGCAGCGGCGATTCCGCCACTGGTGTTGCCGGCCGGATCGGTGGCGACGGCCGCGAGGGAGTAGCTTCCATCGGCGAGCTTCGAGGTGGTGAAACCCCAGTTGCCGTTCGCGTCGGCCGTGGCCGATCCGAGAACGGTCGCGCCGCTGCGGACGGTGACCAAGGCGAAGGGTTCGGCGGTGCCAGTGATTCCGAGTTGGTCGTCGTTGGTCTGGCCGGCCAGCGGGATGTTGCCCACGAAGACCGGAACGTCGTCAATGACGGCGGTGATGACCGGCACGGGCGGCGGCGCGGTGTCGATCGAGATCACGGGGGAGAGGCTTCCCCCGGTGTTGCCGTTGCCCGCGGCGTCGGTGAACTGGGAAGCGGCCACCGTCACGGTGCCGTTGCCGGTGAAGTTTGCCGTGGGAGTGAACGTGGCGGAGTAGGTTGTGCCGCCGCCGGTGAAGCCGGAGAGGGTGCCGCCCGTCACGACGACGTCGGCGGCCGTGAACGTGGTGGAGGCTTCGCTGAGCGTGAAGGTGATCGCGGCGGTGTCGACGGACGTGAGGCAGGAAGTGATGCTCGAGATGGAAACCGTCGGGGCGCCGGTGTAGATAGCGATTGCGGGCGGGGGGCTTCCCGCGGTGGTGGCGTTGCCTGCGGCG
>DHLZ01000170.1 GCA_002405515.1 Planctomycetaceae bacterium UBA4655 | reverse complement strand
GCGAACTCAAATCCTTAGAAGGATACACCTGATGCTCCTCAACGTCCGCTCCGCCGGCGTTCAGCATCAATGTGCCTGCGTGACCCATTGAGCACCACGTTTGACCGGTTCGGGGCTGCCCGTGTGCCCGAGACGGCGTATGCAGACAAGCGAAGCAAGGATTGCGCAGCGAAGTCTGCATCCGAGCGAGTGGAGGGCAGGATGCCCGGAGCGAGCGTCCGGCGAGGGCATACGGGCAGTCCCGAACTCTCACGTTTGAGCCCGCTGATGTACCATGGAACAAACTGCAGCCGTGTCATCGGGCCGCCGCAGCAGGCCGGCGAGGTCGGCGAGCGAGCCCGCGTCGGCGGGCAGCTTGTCGCGTCGCCACCGCTTGATCCGCGGGAACCGCACGGCGAGGCCCGCCTTGTGACGCGTCGAGCGGGCCACCGCCTCGAAGGCGATCTCGAACACGAGCGTCGGCTCGACCACCCGCACCGGCCCGTGCTTCTCGAGCGTCGTGCGGCGGATGATCCGGTCGACCTCGACGAGTTCCGCGTCGGAGAGGCCGGAGTAGGCCTTGGCGACGGGCACGAGCCGGCCGTCGCTCCAGACGCCGAGCGTGTAGTCGGTGTGGAGCGTCGCCCTCCGGCCGTGGCCGGCCTGGGCGTAGAGGAGCACGGCGTCGATCTCGAGCGGCTCGACCTTCCATTTCCACCAGTCGCCCCGCGTGCGGCCGAAGCCGTAATGGCTCTGGCGCCGCTTGAGCATGAGCCCCTCGACACCACGCGACCGCGACTCGGCACGCACGGCAGCGAGTTGTTCCCACGAGGCCGCATCGACGACGGGGGAAAGAAACAGCCGGCCGTCCGCTGCGGCCCGCCGGCGCGGGTCGAACCGCTCGGGCACGATCTCCTCGAGCCGGCGTCGCCGCTCCGAGAGCGGCAGCCGCCGCAGATCCTCGCCGCCGAGTTCGAGGATGTCGTAGGCGACGAACACCACCGGCAAGTCGGCGAGGAGCTTCTTCGTGAGCCGTTTCCGACCGATCCGCTTCGACAGGGCCTGGAAGTCGAGCAGGCCTCTCTCGCCGACGACGAGCAGTTCGCCGTCGAGCGCGCAGTCGATGCCGATCCGCTCGCGAAGGGCGGCCGCCGCCTCGACGATCTCGGGGAAGGCGTCGGTCGCAAGCTCCTCGCCCCGGGTCCAGACGGCCACGGAGGCCTCCCTCGCGATGAGCTGCGCCCGCATGCCGTCCCACTTCCACTCCGCCTGCCATTCGCCGACGTCTCCGAGCGACTCCGGCCCGCCTTCCACGGGGCTCGCGAGAAAGAACGGATAGGGCCGCAGCCGGTCCGTCGCCGCCCCCTCGGCCGCCATGAGGCTCGTGAAGTCCTCCGCCGAAGGGGACGATAGGCCCATGAGGCGGTGCGCCATCGTCGCCGGATCGACCCCCGCCAGTTCGGAGAGCGCGCGGGCCACGAGCGTGCGGGCGACGCCCATCCGGAATCCGCCGGTGAGCATCTTGTGCCAGAGGAATCGCTCCTCGCGGCCGAGCTTCCGCCAGGTTTCCACGACGATCCGCTTTCGCTCCGCGGCGTCGAGCCCCTTCATCGCGTGGAGCGTGTCGCGAACGATCGACGCGAGGCCATCCTCACCGGCCGTGGCGGCCGGCGGCCCGTCGGAATCCTCTTCCGCCGCCGGATCCGGGAGGACGAGCGCGAGCGTCTCGGCGAGGTCGCCCACCGTCGCGTAACACTCCTCGAGCAGCCAGGGCGGGATGCCAGCGGCCTCGGCGGCCCACTCCCGCAGCTCCGTCGTCGTGACGAGCCGACGCTGCCGGTCGCCCGAGAGCAGGGCGAGCGCGACCGCGGCATCCTCGGCCGGCGCCTCGGAGAAATAGTGGCGAACGGCCGCCACCTTCTCGTTCGTGCGGGTCGTGGCGTCGAGCCGTCGGCAGAGCTCCGTGAACCGCCTCATGCCACCTCCACCGGCTCGGCGTCGCCCGCTGCGTCGCCGGGATCCCCGCCGGATTCCTCGCCGCGCTCCTCATCGCTCGTCTCCGCCTCGACGTCCTCGCTCGTCTCCGCCTCGACAGTCTCGCCGGTGAAACGGGTCTGAAGAACGGAGGCCTCGAGCCCCCGCTCGCAGAGCAGCCGCGCAAGCGCCGCCGCCGAGCCGTGCGTGACGAGCACCCGCCTCGCGCCGCTCGCTTGAATTGCCGTGAGCAAACCAGGGAAGTCGGCGTGGTCGGAGAGCACGAAGCCGCGGTCGAAGCCGCGACGGCGTCGGACGCCGCGGATCGCCATCCAGCCGGAGGCCATCGCCGCCCGCGCGTCGCCGAAGGTGCGGAGCCAGCGGCCGCCCGCGGCGCTCGGCGGCGCGATCACCATCGCCCGGCCGTCCCCCGCCTTCCGCGTCTCGCGGGTGCACTGGTCGATCGACGGCAGCCGGATGCCGCTGTCGCGGTAGGCCTTCACGAGCCGCATCACGGCGCCGTGGGCGTAGATCGGGCCGATCGCGGGATCGAGCACGGAGGCCAGCCGCTGCGCCTTGCCGAGGGAGTAGGCGAAGAGCACGCTCGTGCGGCCCTGGTCGCGGTTCTCCCGCCACCACTCGTTGATCGATTCCGCGACGGCCGCCGGATCGCCCCAGCGGTAGATCGGAAGGCCGAAGGTCGACTCGGTGACGAGCACGTCGCAGCGGAGCGGCTCGAAAGGTTCGCAGGTCGGGTCGGCCTGGAGCTTGTAGTCGCCGGTGACGACCCAGGTGATGCCCCCATGCTCGAGCCGAACCTGCGCGCTGCCGAGGATGTGGCCGGCGGGTGCCATGGAGACCTTCACGCCGTTCATCGACACGCTCTCGCCCCGCCTGAGCACGTCGATCGGGCGGTTGCCGATCCGCTCCCGGAGCACGAGCTTCCCGGTCGTCCAGCAGAGGTAGCGGCCACAGCCGCTCCGCGCGTGGTCGGAATGCGCGTGGGTGATCACCGCGCGGGGCACGGGCCGCCAGGGGTCGATGTGAAAGTCGCCCGCGGGGCAATAGAGCCCCGAGTCGCTGACGGTGAGCAGGTCGTGCATCGGCCGGCCTCGGTCGCCCCGTGGGAGGCGGACGGCCGGTCGCGTCGGGCGGGCCTAGCGGTAGGCCTGCGCGCCGACGGCGGGAAACCGATAGCCGCCGAACCCCAGTGGAGCGTAGCTGGGCCAGTCGCCCGGCACGAGCCCCGGGGGCGTTCCATACATTTTCCAGGTGGGCGTCCGCGGATTCGTCGGCGGCACGAAATACTTCGGTCGCTGCGTGATTCCCGTCTTGTAGGGCGACTTCCCGGGCTGGTAGGGGGCCTGATTCTGCGGCGTCCCGTGGGAGAGTGCCCGCGACTGGCGGCCTATGAACCAACGGTTCGTGTCGGCGGCGGAGCAGGGCAGGGGGGCCGCGACGAGCGCCGACGCGACGAACAAGACCGCCAGGGGCTTCGGAAACCGCATGGGAAACTCATACCAGGGAGAGGAGGCCGTCTTGGGAAGCATCGGCCAATCGACATCCCTTTGCCGCAAAAAATTCGCGACGGGAAGCCGCAAACGGTCGTGCGGATTGTGACGGCGGACACCCGCCTCGCTTCCACGACATCGACGCGGTCGCGGCACGGCTTGCCGAGAGGCAGGTATTTGACTAGACTAAGTCTAGTCTAGAATGGTGAATTTTCTGCGAGACTCCGGTTCGGTTTCATCATGGCGACCATCGTCAACATCCACGAAGCAAAGACCCACCTGTCGAAAATCGTCGACCAGGCGGCAGCCGGCAGGGAAGTGATCATCGCCAAGGCGGGCCGCAGGGTGGCGAAGCTCGTGCCCTTCGAGTCGGGCCCACGGGCCAAGAAGTATGGCGGACTCAGGGGGAGAATCGTTGTTCCTGACGACTTCAACGCCCCATTGGATCCCGCCGTGCTCGCCGCGTTCGAAGGGCGATCGTGAGCAGGCTTCTCCTCGACACCCACCTCCTGCTCTGGGTGGTCGGCGAACCGAAGAAACTGCCCGCCGCAGCCCGCAAGCGGATCGACGGCTCCGAAGTCTTCGTCAGTGCCGCCTCCGTCTGGGAAGTGAGCATCAAGGCAGCACTCGGCAAGCTGAAGGCCGACCCTGCCGAGCTTCTTGCTGCGATCGAGCCTGCCGGGTTCAGCCTGCTGCCGATCAGCGGAGAGCATGCGGCCGCCGTTTCCGGATTGCCGCCGCTCCACAACGATCCCTTCGATCGCATGCTCGTCGCCCAGGCCAAAACGGAGCCGCTCATCCTCCTCACGAACGATGCGGCACTCGCGGCCTACGGCGACTGCGTCGAACTGGTCACGCAAAAGCCTTCTCGCCGGCCCAGCGGATCCTGAGCGGCATCTCGAAGACCTTCTCGAAGAGCTCGGTCCGCCGCTCGGCGCCCCAGAGGTCGGCCTCCGGCTTCTCGTCGGCCACGACGTCGATCATGACCGTGCCGTCGTCCACGGTCACCCGCACGTCGCGGACCTGCTGCGAACGGCTGCGGTCGAGCCCGCCGGCGAGCCGGAGGATCGCGGCCATCCGCTGCACCCGCCACTGCTCCTCGGCGGAAAGCCGGGAGAGGTTCTCGTGCTTCCGCTTGGGCAGCGCGCCACGGTGATACCTGGCGACGTTGGCGACCATCTCGAGCTCCTGCCCCCGGAAGCCGGGGAGCCGGCTGTTGCGGATGAGGTGGTAGCTGTGCTTGTGGTGCTGCTCGTAGTTGATGACGTAGCCCACGTCCTGCAGCTTCGCGGCGGTCTCGAGGAGCATGCGGTCCGACGGGGCGAGCTCGAATGGCTCGACGAGCTGCTCGAAGATCCTCCCGGCGAGCGACGCCACCTTGCGGCCGTGCTCGGCCTCGCCGGAGCAGGCCGCCGCGAGCCGGTCGATCGCGGCCTCGCGGTGCGCCGGGTCGTCGGCGTCGGTCCCGAGCGACTGCTCGATCATCTCCCGCACGAGCCCGTCGCGGACGCCGCGGGTGTGCACGAGCAGCGTGTTGGTGTGATACCGCCGCATGAGCCCGTCGATGATCGCAAGCCCCGCGATGATGATGTCGGCCCGGTCGGGCGTCATGCCCGCCATGCTCCGGCGGGATCGCAGCGGCGTCTTGCGGAGCCGGTCGAGCAGGTGCCGCACCTCCGCGTGCGACACGCGGTAGCCGGCCACCGGCAGGTCGGTCTGCCGCTTCGAAGCCATGATCAGCTCGGCGAGCGTCGTGAACGTCCCGCCACACCCCACGAGGAAGTGAGGCGTGAAGAGCGGCTTCGGCACCCGCTTCTTGAGGCAGGCGGTGATCTCTTCATCGAGCCGCTCACAGGCCTCCGGCTGCCCATCGGCCGTGCCGAACTGCTCGGTGAGCCGCACGGCCCCGAGCGGCGTCGAGGAGATCGACTCGATGAGGCTGCCGGTCGCGAAGACGATCTCCGTGCTGCCGCCGCCGATGTCGGCCACGACCACGTTCTTTCCGGAGAGGTCGAAGGCGTTCTGCACGCTCGCGAAGGCATACCGGGCCTCCCGCTCCCCCGTGATCACCTCCACCTCGAGGCCGACCTGCTCCCGCACGCGACGGCAGAAATCGGGGCCGTTGCGGGCCTCGCGGACGGCACACGTCGCGATCGTCCGCAGCTGCGTCGCCTGGAATCCCTCGGCGATCTGGCGGAAGGTCTTGAGGGCCTGGATCGTCTTCTCCATCGACTCATCGTCGAGGGATTCCTTGGAATCGACGCTGCGGCCGAGCCTGGTCGGCTCCCGCTCCTCGTCGAGGATCCGGTAGGCACCGCCGCGAAGGGCCTCGGCCACGAGGAGCCTCACGCTGTTGCTGCCGATGTCGATGGCCGCCACCCGGCAGCTCAACTCCGGCGAAAGAAAAATCTGTTTTTCATCCATCGGCGATGCATCCTGGCGAGGAGCCCAATCATACCCTGCGGGGCCGATCGTCCGTTCGCGGCCCCGGCTTCGGGTAGACTTGGGGTCGGTCCCTCCACGACTCACCGCGACTCCGTGCCACTCCCTCCACCGCCGTCGCTCCTCCACGCCTCCGACCGTTGGTCGCCGTCGGCCCCGTGCGCGGTCGCCGTCGGCAACTTCGACGGCGTGCACGTCGGGCATGCCGAGATCGTCGGCCGGCTCGCCGCGCTGGCCGCTGTCCATCGGCTCCCGACGGCCGTGCTCACGTTCGACCCGCATCCCGCGGCGGTGCTGCGGCCGGAGTCGGCGCCGCCGCCGCTCTCGACGCCGCGGCGACGGGCGGAACTCCTCGCGGCCCTCGGCGTCGATGCCGTCTTCGTGCAGCCGACCGACCGACAGCTCACGTCGCTGTCGGCCGAGAGCTTCCACCGCGAGATCCTCCGGGGCCGACTGGCGGCGGCCGCCATCGTGGAGGGGGCCGACTTCCGGTTCGGCGCCGGCCGCACGGGCGACGTCGCCCTGCTCGCGACGCTCTGCCGCGAGGACGGCATCCCGATGGAGGTGGTGGAACCGGTTCTGGCCGACGGGAAACCCGTCTCGAGCTCGCGAATCCGATCGCTCATCGGCTCGGGGCAGGTCGCCGAGGCGAACCGGCTGCTCACCGCGGCCTACCGGCTCTCGGGCACGGTCGTCGTCGGCGCCCAACGCGGTCGCACGATCGGCTTCCCGACCGCCAATCTCTCCGGCATCGAGACGCTCGTGCCGGCCGGCGGCGTCTACGCGGGCCGCGCGCGATCTCCATCGTCCGCCTCGCACGACTGGCATCCCGCCGCGATTCACGTAGGCCCCAATGCCACCTTCGGCGAGACGGGCGTGTCGGTGGAGGTCCATCTGCTCGGTTTCGAGGGGGATCTCTACGGCCGGCAGCTCGACGTTGACTTCCTCGAGAGGTTGCGCGAGACTCGCCGCTTCGCGTCGGTTGACCTGCTCACGGAGCAGCTCCGGCGCGACGTCGCGGCGGCGGCGAGGATCGCGACGCACTGACCGCAGGCACTGACCGCACGCACTGACGCAACCGCACAAGAAATCATCCGCGCGCCGGCCGCGCCGGCGGGCCATACCGTTCCCGGAGAACCCATGCGACTCGACTGGGCAAGCCTGCTCGACCTCCTGAAGCAGTCCGACGACTTTCTTCTCACGAGCCACATCCGGCCCGACTGCGATGCCCTCGGCAGCGAGCTGGGAATGGCGGCCGTGCTCGAATCGCTCGGCAAGAAGGTCCGGATCGTGAACGCCCAGGCGACGCCGCCGGGCCTCGCCTTCATGGACCCCGACAAAAAAATCGAGTCGCTCGAAGGGGGCGTGAAGCCGGAGAGCCTGCACGGCTGCGGTCTGCTCCTCGTGCTCGACACGAGCGCCTTCGCCCAGCTCGGGGCGATGGGAGACGTCGTCCGTGCCGTGCGGCCGAAGGTCGTCGTGATCGATCACCACGTGAGCGAGGACGACCTCTGCGACCGCTGGTTCAAGGACACCGCCGCCGAGGCGACCGGCCGGATCGTCACGGAGATCGCGCTGCGGCTCGGGGTGAAGCCGACCGCGGCGATCGCCTCGCCGCTCTTCTGTGCGATGGCGACCGACACGGGCTGGTTTCGCTTTCCGTCGGCGAGCGGCGAGACCTTCCGGATCGCGGCGAGGCTCATCGACGCCGGCGCGAGCCCGGCCGCGACCTACCGCGACCTCTTCGAGCAGGACACGCTCCCCCGGCTCAACCTCGTGGGCCGGGCCCTCGCCGGCGCCGTCACGAGCCACGACGGCAAGGTGATCAAGAGCGAGGTGCGGCAGGCCGACTTCAAGGCGACCAGCGCCCGCGCCGGCGACACCGAGGATCTCATCAACACGACGCTCACCGTGAAGGGAACCCAGCTGGCCTACATCCTCATCGAGCTGGCCGACGGAAAGGTGAAGGTGAGCTTCCGCAGCCGCAGCCACGTCGATGCCAGCAAGCTCGCCGCCGAGTTCGGCGGAGGAGGCCACAAGGCCGCCGCCGGCGCCACGCTCGACGGTCCCTACGAATCGGCGCTCGAGCGGGTCGTCGCCGCCGTCGACGCCGCCTGGCGCGCGGCCTGAGACGGTCGAAGGATCATCGTTCATCCTCCGAGGGGGAAGCGACCCGGACGCCGGCGGATTCAAGGGGCTCGCTTCCGCCGAGTCGTTCGAGCAGGGCGGCGAAAAGATACCGGGCGGCCGGAGTTTCGTCCCAGGTGGGTGACGATGCCCAGGCCGCAGCAGATGACCTTGCCTTCCGGCGGGTCGGTCTCCCGGCGCGCGAAGCCCGCCTCCAGCCACGGCCATCCTTCCGGGCCCTCGCCCGCCCGGGCGAACACGGCCTCGCCCTCGGCGGACACCGCGAACCGGGCGATCACCGTCGGTCCGGCGACGGACCAGTCGCGATCGTCGAGCCGCTTGTCGATCTCGGCGACGACATCCGCGCGGCGCATGCCGAGACTCTTGGCGACGACCTCGCCGGGCACGTCGCTCATGCCGGGCAGCGGCATCGATCCCTCGCGGGGAGCCAGGCAGATCACGTTCACGCCCCGGGCGGCCAGCAACGCGACATCCTGGGCCAGCCGCGGCTGATCGGCCCACGACATGCCTTCGCCGATCACGAGCAGCCGGGCCCGGATCGAGCCGAACTCGACATCCGCGGGCACGAGCGTGAACGGCACGCCGCACGACTCGAACGCCGCGGCCGTTTTGCCGACCGGATCGAGCACCACGATCGTGCGGTTCTCGAGCCAACGCCGGCGGCCGGCGAACGGGTCCTTCGGAAAGATCCTCACGGGCGTGGCGGCCTCGCCGAGCTTGTTGCCCTTCGCATCGACGAGCAACGCGGTGAGAACCGCCTCGACGACGATCCCCTCCCGCCCCTCGGGGAAGGCGAGAACGATGTCGGTCCGCGTGGGCTCGCGGCCGCCATGCCGCACGCCGGCCGTCCCGCGGGCGAGTGAACGGTTGCCGATCGACAGCACCCAGACGACGGCTCCCTCCACGGCCCCGCCGCGGACGATCGTTCCCACGGTCGCTTCACGGCCGGCGAAATGGTTCGTGCGCCGGTCGGCGAACTCGAAGACGACGCCACCTCCGGCCCGGACCGCCGTGAGGCAGCCGCAGCAGCCGATGAAAAGACAGGCCCAGCCGGTCACGAAAAAACTGGTGCGGCGACGAGTTACTACCCCGAGCATCCGATAGTTGACTTGCTGCGACGTCGACTCGCGGCTCTACGGAAGCCCGAGGCGCAAGTTTCCCTGCAGGCGTTTGCTGGAAACGCCCGGAAGCC
>DHLZ01000106.1:183-7778 GCA_002405515.1 Planctomycetaceae bacterium UBA4655 | reverse complement strand
CACTGTGTCCGGTTTTGGGCGCCGATGCGTGGCCGGTTTTGGCGCGCCGAATGACAACATCACCCGGCTCTTTGCGCGACCCTGCCGCCCCTCTCGGCTCGCGCCTCGGGCTTCCGTGGGACCGTGGTCTCGCTCCGTCAGCCGAAAACCACCGTCAACAACATCGTGCTCGGGGTAGTACTACGAGAAGAAGGCTGTGGCTCCGTTCATCGACACGAGCGACGTCCTCGTCTATTCCGATTCCGATTGCCGCCATTCGGACAACTGGATGGAGGACATCCTGAGCCGCGTGCTTTCGGGCCGTGCCGACCTCGCCTACGGTGACACGGTGGCGCTCGAGGACGGCACGATGATGGGCAAGATGAGCGCGCTCGGCTGGCTGTTCCCGGTCCGCTCGCCGAACGACCCGCTCCTGAGGAAGGGCGTTCTTCACTGTCGGGCTCACGCGGATCACGCCGACCGATGCCCTGCCCGTGTTCCGTTGGCCGCGGCATCGACCGCCGCGGGCGTGCCGCCCCCGCCGCCTCACTCGAGCCCGTAGACTCCCGCGACCGGCACGTCGTAGTTGCCGCCGCGGGTCAGGAAGCCGCCGCCGCGGGTCGCGAACTGCGTCTGCGAGAGGAACCGCGGCAAGAGGTTGAACGTCACGCCGACGTTCTGGCGGCTGTAGTCGATGTTGAAGCCGAACGTCATCAGGAACGACTCGCCGATCCGGACGAGCTGGAACTGCTGGCCGATGTTGCGGCCCGTGAGGTCGATCGCACCGCCGAAGGAGCTCGCCCACTTCGGGCTCATGCGGTAGGTGTAGCTGCCGACGAGGACGCTCGCGTCGATCGGGCCGGCGAACGAGTTGTAGCCGAGATAGAGGCTGCCCCGGCTCGTGCGGTTGAGCATCGCGCCGACCGTGTAGAGCTGCTGGCCGCGGTTGAAGAAGTCGATGTCGGCGGTCGAGAGCAGCACGGTGCGGTCGCCGACGTGCCACTTGAAGTCGTACTGCCAGAGGCCCATCGCCTGGCCGAAGTTCTGGCTCGTCGTCGGGAAGACCTCGCCGTCGATGTCGAACGTGATCCAGTCGATGATCCGCCGGTTGCCGATCGGCCCCCGCTTCGTCTGCCAACGCTGCCGCAGGCCGAGCCGGAAGGCGGTGAGGTCGTCCACGAGCTCCGTAGGCCCGGTCACCCAGTCGCCCAACCCTCGGCGGATGGCGTAGGTCCGCGGGTCGTACTTGTTGTCGGGACCGAAGATGAAGGGGGGCTGCAGGGGGCTGATCGCGCCCGAGCCGAACGGTGCGCCGAAGTCCCAGTAGGGGATGTTGCGGCGGTACTGGTTGATCGCGTCGTCGTCGATCTGGTCCCAGAGCGGAAAGCGGTTGATCGGCTGGGTGCTCTGGGCATAGGAGAAATCGAGATCGAAGACGACTTTGTGCGCGAGGCCGTGGACGTTCCAGAGCTGGCTCTCGACGTCGTTGTCGGCCGTCCAGAAGGGGACGCTCGAACGGATGCCGACCTGGCCGTAAGCGCGGTTGATCGCGCCGCCGGGCGTGTTGGGATCGGTGGGGGAGAGCGACTGGCCCCAGTGGCCGAGCTCGCCGAGCGCGTAGGGCACGACCTTCACGACCCCCGCCTGAAACGGCAGGTCGAGCTCCTGCCGCGTCGTGAACCGTTCGCCGAGGACGTTCGCCTCGTAGGGAAGCAGCGTGAAGAACTGCCCGCCCTGGTTCGCCGCCGGAGCCTGCGGGAGCTGCTGACGCGCGTAGGCGGCGCCGGAGTGGGAGTACCAGGTGACGGCGTCGTTCAGGAGAGGCTGGCCCAGGATGTAATGGTCGAGCCGCGGCCACCATTCCGTCTGGGTGAAGAAGGGATCCACCCGCACGCTCGTAAGGAGCCGCAGTTCGCGGTTGTCGATCGGGCGGCGGAAGTCGAGCCAGGTCCGCTGCTCGTATCCCTCCTCCCACTCCGACTCGTAATACTGCTCGAGGAAGTTGTAGTCGCTGATCCAGCCGGCCGTGCCGCGGAGCTGCCAGTCGCCGCCGAGCTGCTGCCGGTGCCGCCAGAAGGTCCGGCCGCGGAAGCTGTTCGGGAAGTCGAGATCACGGCGGTAGAGGCCGACGTTGTCGATCCCGCCGTCGTTGATGAACCAGCCGTCGAGGACGCCGTTGGCCGGCGTGCCGATGAGAAACTGCGGGCGGTTGTAGAGCAGTGACGTGCCGGCCGCGGGGCCTCGCAACGCGAGGTAGTCGACGTCGAAGTCCCAGTCGACGCCGTCGGGCTGGCGACGGATTCCGAGCACCTGGAAGGCGTCCCAGCTCGTGAGCACCTGCGTGCCGAAGATCCGGTCGTTCTTCAACTGGAGGTTGTTGATGTAGAAGGTCGGCTTCTTCGCGGTCGTCGCGAACGTCGGCCACCAGAGCACGGGCACGCCGAGCATGCGGATCGTGTTGCCGCGGCTGGTGATGAACTGCTGGTGCTCGACGGCGGGCTCTCCGGTTTCGGGATCGACCGCCGTCTGGCCGAACGGGCCCGCCAGCGGCACCTGCTCGTCGGTGAACTGGATCTCGCGGGAGCGGAATTCCCACGTGGGGTCGCCCATGCGGCTGCTCGTGAGCCCGGCGTTGCTCGCGATGAACCGGCTGCGGTCGATCTGCTGGATCACGTCGGCCCGCAGACGGACGAGGCCGGCGTAGTTTTCGGCGGGCGTGAGCATCATCGCGCCCGTGATCTGGCCGGCGGAGCGGGGCACGTCGTAGTACATGCTCATCGCCTCGACCACCCGCTGTCCCTGGCGGAAGACGACGTTGCCCTCCATGTAGAGTTCGAGCGGCGTGTCGGCCGACTGGGCCGAGTTGCCCTGGAGGTCGGGCTGGGCCTGCGCCTGCGTCCAGATGACGACCCGGTCGGCGGAGATGTCGAGCGGCCCTGCCGGATCGACGCCGTCGATGACGAGGTTGACCCCGGAGGTGATCACGCCGATCCACTCGGTGCCGCTCGGGCTCGGGAACCACTGGGCGTTCAGCGGCGTGCTCGATCGGGGGAAGGCCCGCAGCCGCCGTGCGACCCTGGCGGGCGCCACCACGGCGGCCGCCGGATTCCGCCCATACTCGGAGAACTGCGCCTGGAGGACCGCCTCGTCGTCGGCTGGATCGCGGTTGGCCGTCCCGGTTTCCGCGGCCGCCTGGTAGACCGCCGGCCTCGCCGACGCCGGCACGATGGAAGTGAAGTCGAGCTTCGGGTCGCGGACCACGTGGAACCGGCCCGCCCAGCGGGGGCCGCGGATCGTCCCGGCCGCGGTTGCGGTGCCCTTCGAAGAGACGGCGACGTCGCCCGCCATCCGCACGAGGATCGTCCGCGGCTTCGGCGTGGGCAATTCGCCCTGGTCGCCCGACCGC
Organism: Planctomycetaceae bacterium UBA4655; assembly: GCA_002405515.1. Classification (GTDB taxonomy): domain Bacteria; phylum Planctomycetota; class Planctomycetia; order Pirellulales; family UBA1268; genus UBA4655. The sequence goes on along the minus strand of DHLZ01000106.1, from coordinate 4,393 downwards.
GGCCCGGGCTCGTCGCCATCGCGCTCGATCCAGGCGACCGCCTCGTGGGCCTTCGCCTCGACGCCACCTTGCACGATCGAGACCCCGCCGGTGAGATGCCAGACGTCGTAGACGCCCTCGGTCCACCGCGACGCCTGCCCCGCGCGGATCGTCATATCCTGCGCGGGCTCGATCGCCGGCACCTCGATCCTGCCGGCCTCCTGGATCGCCGCCGCAAGGCCACGGGCGGGCAGGGCGGCGAGCGCACCGGAAGGAGACGCCACCGCCGCCGCAGGTGGCTCGGCGCGCAGCGGTGCCGTGACCGCGGCGAGGGCCGCGAAGACCACGAGCGATGACGGCGGCGGACGCATCACGCGGAGCGGAATTTCCTGGCGTAGGGGGGGCGAACGAAAATGCGCGGGACTATAGGTGCGGCTTCAAAAGCGGGTCAAGGCATCGCCGAGGTGATCCGGTAGGATGGGTCGAGTTCTGCGCAAGCCGCGCATGCCGCTCGCGTTCCCGGAAATCGCCCAATGCCCCACGACCCTCCCGCAGCTTCCGGCGTCCGGCCGTTCCGGGACCGGGTCGCGGCATGGCTCGTGCGTCATCGCGGCTGGCTCGCGGCGGTGGGCGTCGTGCTCGCGATCGCCTCGATCGAGCGGAGCAGGCACCTGGAGTTCTCGCGGTCGATCGAGTCGATGTTCGATCGAACGGATGCGTCGCTCGGGCCATACCGCGTCTTGAAGCGAGTGTTCGGTTCGAGCGAGGTCGTGCTCGCGGCCTACGAGGATCCAAACCTTCTCTCCGACGCGGGGCTCGCGAGACTCGAGGAGGTCACGAACCGGCTCGCGAGGCTGTCGGGCGTGAAGTCGGCGACGAGCCTCGCTTCGACGCCGCTCGGCCGGCGGATCGCCGACGACACCGCCGCGTCGCGGACGCTGCTGTCGCTCATGGAGGGCTACGTCGTCGGGAAGGACCGCCGCACGGCGGGGGTCGTGTGCGTGCTCGGCGACACGGCGAGGGCCGACGCCATCGATGCGATCCGCGGGGTCGTGCGGGAGTTGCCCCGGGGCACCGTCGCCGGGGAGCCCGCGATGCTTCGCGACGGCTTCGCGATGCTCGAACGCGACGGCCGGGTGCTCGGAATCGCCTCGGCCCTGCTCTCCGGCGGTGTGATCCTCGCCTGCTTCCGCAGCCTGCGGTGGCTCGTCGTGCCGATGGCGGTGGTTCTGCTCGCCCTCTGGAGCACGCGGGGCATCCTCGCCGTGGCGGGGCTGAAGCTCACGATGGTGTCGGCGATGCTCTCGGCGATGATCACGGTCGTGGGGATCGCGACGGTCGTTCACCTGATCGTCGAGTTTCGCCGGCAGCGCGACTCCGGTCTTTCGCCCGCGGCGGCGATCGAGCGGGCGATCTCGGTGCTCTTCTGGCCGACGGTGGGGGCGATCGTGACCGACTGCATCGGGTTCGGTTCGCTCCTGGCGAGCCGGGTCGGGCCCGTGCACGACTTCGGGCTCATGACCGCGATCGGCGCGGTGATGGTGCTCGTTGCCGCCGGGCTGGTCATGCCGTTTCTCGCGGTCACCGGGCGTTTCGACGCCGACCCGAGGCGGGCCTGGGGCGAAGGAAGCCTCGAGCGGGCGCTCGATCGGCTCGTCGGGGGAATCGTCGCCCGGCGACGCACGGTGCTCGCGGCCGCGGGGGCGATCGTCGCGATCGCGGCGGCTGGCATGCTCAGGCTCGAGGTCGAGACCGACTTCACGAAGAACTTCCGGGCCGACAGCCCGATCGTGGAGGCCTACGAGATGGTCGAGACGCGGCTCGGTGGCGCGGGCGTTCTCGACGTGCTCCTGCCGATCGGCGGGGCGGTCGATGCCGCGACGCTCGCGAAGGTCGCGTCGCTCGAGGACTCGCTCAGGAACCTTCCCGGCGGCGACGGGCCCGCGTTCTCGAAGGTGATGAGCGTGGCCGACGTTTTCACCGCGGTCTCGCCCGTGCCGATCGAGTCGCTCGCCCGCTCGGCCCTCGGCGGCATCACCGCGGCCGCCGCGATCGCCGCGATGGAGTCGGGCATGCCGCAGGTGACGTCCTCGCTCGTCGGCAGCGACCCGGAGGACGGGTCGCGGTGGCTGCGGATCATGCTCCGGGCGAAGGAGCGTCAGCCGACGGAAGCGAAGCGCAGGATCATCGACGAGACGCGGCGGCTCGCCGCGGCGGCGTTTCCGTCGGCAGCCGGTGGACGGGCGGCAGCCGGTGGCCGGGAGCCGGGCGTGACGGGATTCTTCGTGCTTTTGTCGCAACTCGTCGAGCGAATGCTCGCCGACCAGTGGCTCACGTTCGCGATCGCGTCGGCGGGGATTTTCCTGGCGCTCGCGATCGGCTTCCGCAGCGTCGTGGTGGCGGGCGTCGCCCTCGTGCCCAACATCGTGCCGATCTTCGTCGTGCTCGGCGTGCTCGGATGGATCGGCACGCCCGTGAACATGGGCACGGCGATGATCGCCGCGGTGTCGATGGGCCTCTCGATCGACAGTTCGATCCACTACATCGCGGCGTTTCGCCGGCGGCAGCTCGGAGGCGACGCCGTCCAGGAGGCGCTCGCCGGGGCCCACCAGACCGCCGGCCGCGCCATGATCTTCTCGACGCTCGCGCTCGTGGTGGGCTTTCTCGCGCTCGTCACGAGCGGCTTCATTCCGACCGTCTCCTTCGGGGCCCTTTCGGCGGTCACGCTCGCCGGCGGCCTGCTCGGCAATCTCGTGGTGCTGCCGGTGCTGTTGGCCATCGTGGCCCGCCCGTCGTAACCTTCCCGTTCGGGCCGGCGACCGAGCCGGCCGTGGGCCATCGTTTCAGAGGAGGTGTCGAGTGTCGGAGGAATTTTCCACCGTGAAGGGCAGTCGGGGGATCGTCGCGGAGACGAGGGGCGTGCCGCAGTCGATCGACGCCGAGGTCGTGGTCGTGTTCATGGCCGAAGGGGGCACGGGCTCGGGCGACGCCGCCGCGATCGACGCGGCGACCGGGGGGCTGCTCTCGAAGGTAGCCGCGGCGGGCGAGCTCACGGGCAAGCGAAACGAATGCGTCGTGCTCCACGCGCCGCCCGGCATCAGGTCGCCGCAGTTGGTCGTTGCGGGCACCGGCCGACGCGAGTCGGCGGACGCGGGCGTGCTCTTCCAGGCGGCGGCCACCGCGGCGAAGCTCCTCGCCGGCCGGAAGCGGGGCGCTGTCGCGTTCGTCGCCGACGGCTCGTGGGGCCCGCGGGAGCTCGAGCATGCCGTCGCCGGCGCGGCCGTGGGGATGGCCGGGCAGGATCTCTACCGCCGCGAGCGGAAGCGAACCCCCTTCGGCCGCACCGTCTGGCTCGGCGCCGCCGCCGACGCGGTGGACCGGGGCTGCGCGCTCGCCGACGGAATCAACCTCGCCCGCAGGCTCGTGAACGGCTCGCCCGACGACGTCTATCCCGAGTCGTTCGCCGACGAGGCCGCGAGGGTGGCCTCGCGGGTCGGCCTCGAGGTCGATATCTGGGACGAGAAGCGGCTCGCGGCCGAACGCTGCGGCTCGCTCCTGGCGGTCGCGAAGGGGAGCGATCGGCCGGCGAGGCTCGTTGTGCTTCGGCATCGCGGCCGCGGCGGCGACGGCCCGCCCGACCTCGCGCTCGTCGGCAAGGGCGTCACGTTCGACTCCGGCGGCCTGTCGCTCAAGCCCTCGGAATCGATGTTCACGATGAAGTGCGACATGGCCGGCGGCGCGAGCGTGCTCGGGGCGATCGCGACGATCGCGGCGCTGCGTCTGCCGATCGATGTCGTCGCCGCCATCGGCCTCGTCGAGAACATGACTGGCCCCGCGGCCTACAAGCTCGGCGACGTGCTCACGGCCCGCAGCGGCACGACGATCGAGATCCACAACACCGACGCCGAGGGCCGCCTCGTGCTCGCCGACGTGCTCGACGTCGTGAAGGACCTGAAGCCCGCGAGGATCCTCGACCTCGCCACGCTCACGGGCGCCTGCGTCGTGGCGCTCGGCACCGACGTCGCCGGCCTCTTCACGAACGACCAGTCCTGGTGCGACCGCATCGCCGCCGCGGCGAAGCTCGCAGGCGAGCCGGTCTGGCAGCTGCCGATGTTTCCCGAGTACGACAAGCAGATCGAGAGCGAGGTCGCCGACATCAAGAACGTCGGCGAGGGACGCTGGGGGGGCGCGATCACGGCGGCGAAGTTCCTCGAGCGCTTCGTGACGGGCA
>DHLZ01000106.1:0-137 GCA_002405515.1 Planctomycetaceae bacterium UBA4655 | reverse complement strand
TCGCCGAGAAGCCGAAGCCCTGGAGCGACGGCGGCGGCACGGGCGTCATGGTGAGGACGATCGTCGAGCTCGCCCGCGCCGGGGTGTGATCGACGCTGCTTTTCGGTACGTCAACGCTGCTGGGTTAGGGGGGGGGC
>DHLZ01000224.1:34514-35914 GCA_002405515.1 Planctomycetaceae bacterium UBA4655 | reverse complement strand
GCCCGTCGCCAGATCCATCACGGGCTGGGTGGCCCCGCGGTGGCCGAACTTGAGTTTGAAGGTCTTGGCCCCACAGGCCAGAGCGAGCAGCTGGTGGCCGAGGCAGATCCCGAAGATCGGCACCTTGCCGACGAGGCCGCGGACGGTGTCGATCACGTAGGAGAGCGGCTCGGGATCGCCGGGGCCGTTCGAGAGGAACACGCCGTCGGGCTTCATCGCGAGCACGTCGGCGGCCGAGGTCGAGCCCGGCACGACCGTCACGCGAAACCCGCAGCTTGCCAGGTTCCTGGCGATGTTCCACTTCATGCCGCAGTCGATCGCGACGACATGCTTGGCGGGTTGATGCTCGGGCGAGCCGCCGACGGCGACCGGCTCCGGCAGCTCGCCCCCCTCGCGCGGCTGTGGAAGCGGCACGGCCCACGGGTCGAGCGGCTCCCTCCAGTCGCCGACCTCCTTCGGCATCACTTCCGAAACGAGATCACGGCCGACGAGCTTCGGCGCCGCCTTCGCCATCGCCACGAGCTGCTTCTCGTCGAGCAGCTCGCTCGAGAGCACGCCCGTCATGGCGCCCGCAGTCCTGAGCTTGCGGACGAGGGCCCGGGTGTCGATCCCAGCGAGGCCGACCACTCCCGCCTTCGCGAGGTAGTCGCCGAGCGTGCCGGTGGCGGTGAAATTGCTCGAAATCCGGCTCGCCTCGCGAACAACGAAGCCGGAGAGCTGGAGCTTTCCGCTCTCGACGTCGTCCGGGTTCACGCCGTAGTTGCCGATCTGCGGGGCGGTCATCGCCAGGATCTGCCCGCGGTAGCTCGGGTCGGTGAGGATCTCCTGGTAGCCCGTCATCGAGGTGTTGAAGCAGACCTCGCCGGTGACGGTGCCCCGGGCCCCGAACGACTCACCGAACCAGACGCTGCCGTCCTCGAGAGCGAGTGCCGCGCGTGCCACGCTTCCGATCCTCCAGGGTTTGCATCGACCGCCGCGGATGATACCACAGAGCCATGCAGGACAAGCAGAAGAGGCGAGGCGACGGGCTTGCGGTCGCGCGGGTCGAGGCCGCATGCGGCGGTGTCTCCGGCTACGCCTTCGTCCATCCGAGGTGCGCGAGAAAGCGGCGGGAGGACATGGAGGAGGTGCTCGCCATGATCGACGGGGGCGAGCCGGAGATCGCCCGCGAGGAGCTCGTCTGGCTGCTCTCGGAGTGTCCCGATTTTCTCGACGCGCATCTCCAGCTCGGGCTGCTCGCGCTCGCCGACGACGACCCGAAGCTCGCCCGCGGCCACTTCGGCCGCGTCTATGAGCTCGGGCTGCGGGCGGTCGAGGCGGCGGGAAACCCGGCGCCGCTCCCGTACGCCATCCCCGAGAACGAGTCTTTCTGGCAGGCGGCGAAGGGGCTCGTGCACTGC
>DHLZ01000224.1:28150-34263 GCA_002405515.1 Planctomycetaceae bacterium UBA4655 | reverse complement strand
CTGAAGCGGCTGCTCGAAGCCCCCGCGGCTCCCGCGAAGCCGAACCGGGGCCCGGCGGGCCGAAACGAGGGCCCGTCCCATGGCTGATGCCGCGCGATTCATTTCGATCGACGGACTCGACGGCGGCGGGAAGTCGTCGCAGATCCGGTTGCTCGCCGACTGGCTCGGCTCCCGTGGCAGCCGCGTGGTGACCTGCCGCGACCCCGGTTCCACGCCGGCCGGCGACGCCTTCCGTGAGATCCTTTTGAACAGGCACGATCTCCACCTGGACGCGACGACCGAGATGCTCCTCTACATGGCGGCGAGGGCACAGCTCGTGGCGGAGGTGATCCGCCCAGCGATGAAACGCGGGGATTGGGTCGTCTCCGACCGTTACCTGCTGGCCAACGTCGTCTACCAAGGGCATGCGGGAGGACTCGACCCCGAGCGGATCCGGGCCGTCGGCGAGATTGCCACCGGGGGGCTCATGCCCGACCTGGTGATCGTGCTCGACGTCGATCTGGAGACCGCCGCGCGTCGGCTCGACCGGCCGCTCGACAAGCTCGAAAGCCGGGGCGACGGCTACCGGCGGCGACTGCGGGAAGGGTTTCTCGCGGAGGCGGCGAAGGATCCGGCGCGAATCCGTATCGTCGATGGGACAGCATCGATGGAAGAGGTCGCGTCGGCGATCCAAAATGTCGTCCGGGAGGCCTTCTTCTCGCATGAACGGTGAAGCCGCGGTACGAGCCGAAACGCTTCGGGGCCATGCGGCTGCGGCCGATCGCTTCTCGCTGCTCTCCCGCCGCGGAAGGCTGTCGGGCACGCACCTCTTCGTCGGGCCGGCCGACGCCCGGGCCGACGCGTTCGCGGTGCGACTGGCGAAGGCCGTGCTCTGCCTCGAGCCCCGCGATCCGCTCGACGCCTGCGGCAGGTGCCTCGCCTGCGTGCGTTTCGACGCCGGCAGCCATCCCGACTTCGAACTCGTGAGGAAGCCGGAAGACCGCTCCACGATCCCGCTCGACGCGTTCATCGGAGACGCGGGGCATCGCATGCGGGAGGGGCTCTGCTGGCGAATTCTCCTGCGACCGGCCCTCTCGCGGCGGAAGGTCGCGATCATCCTCGACGCCGACCATCTCTCCGACGAAGCCGCCAACTGCCTGCTCAAGACGCTCGAAGAACCGCCCGACCACGCGATCATCATCCTCGTCGGCACGTCGGTCGAGCGGCAGCTGCCGACGATCCGTTCCCGCTGCCAGCTGCTGCGGTTCCGCCCGCTCGAGGCGTCAGAGCGGTCGTCGCCCCCGGCCGACCCGGCGGAGGAGGAGTTTCATCGGTCGCTTCGAAGCCGCTTCGCGTCGCAGCAGCTCCGCGGCGTGGAGCTCGCCCGCGAGGTGACGTCGTGGGTGGAAGCCGCGGGCAAGGAGGCTCCGGCGAGGCGGGCACGGCTGCGGGGCGTGATGGAGACGGCGATCGGGGTCTACCGTCAGGCGATGCGTGCATCGGGCGACGACGACCAGCTGCTCGATCGGCTGGCGATCACGATCGACGCGATCGAATGGATCGACGCGAACCTCAACGTGGCGGCCCTCATCGATGCCTGGACGGCGATGCTGGAAGACCCGAGGATCGCCCAGTCTCCCCGGCTTTCGCAGACCGCCTGACCCGCACCTCAGGCACACGCCTCCCACCCGGCCCGGCAAAGCCTGACGGTGCCGGATAGTCGTGTCGATTTTTCGGGCCAATCGGGCCGATCGACGACCATCATGTCAGCCTTCCGGGCCAGTGGTATCGTCGCGTCCTCGTTCGTCGCCGGCTGTCTCTTGTTGGCCGCCCTCGTCGCGCCACAGGCATGGGAGCCGGTGGCGGAGCCGGTGACGGCGCCGCCCGAACCGGTGCCGCTTGCAACCGACGAGGCCGTCGAGGCCGCGATCGCCATTTCGATGCGGGCGGTCGAGGGGGTCGGGCCGGCGGCGGAGCCGGAGAGGCGTCCACCGGTGCGGCTCGCGAGCCGGCCCGACATCGACGTCACGATCGTTCTCCCACCCGCGGAAGCCGGGGAGAACACCGTTCGTGAGATGGCCGTGCGATCCCGGGCAGCCGAGCTTCGCAGTTCGCCACCACCAGTCCCTCCGTCGGCGGCTGCGTCCTCACCGGCTCGACCGAGCCCCCCACTCCCCGCCGTCCCCGCACCGCCCGCCGCGGAACCGAAGCCGTCCCGGCCACTGGGGGCGCCGCCCCTTCCCGGCGAGGCCTGGAACGACCCGGACAGCGTGAACTGGTCGAGCGTGCCGGAGAGCGATCGCGCGGCGAGAGAGCCGGCCAGGGAAGCGGGCCGGGGCGGCGACCGGCCGCTCGGTCGTCTTCGCGAGTGGCGGACCGCCCGTCAGCAGGAGCGTGCGGAGGCGAAGCTCGCCCGCCGCGACGACGCCGCGACGGCGAACTCCCGCGAGCCGAAGGAGCGTGTCTCGCCGGGCGATCTGCGGTGGCCGGTACCGACGAGCGTGCTCACCGGCATCGAAGCGATCACGAAGGCGACCGCGGACGCGGGTCCTTCCTCCGCGAGGCGAGCCGCCTGGGCCCGAGAGTCGGCCGCCCTGCTCGAGGCCGTCCTCGCCACCGAAGGTCCGCGTGACGAACGCGCCGTCGCGTCGCTCGTCGGCCTCGGGGAGAGCGTGCGGGTCGGCCTCGCGGTCGCAGACGGGGAGACGGAGCCGACGGCGGCGGCCGCGACGCGGAGGCTCGCGCTGGCGGTCGCGCGGCGGGTGGCCATCTGGCGGGCGGCTTCGGGGCTGTTCCTCGCCGACCGCTCTTCGAGCGACACCCCGCAGGATCTCGCGACCGCCGAATACTCGACGGTCGCCCTCCTCGACGCGATGGAGCGGTTCGAGGAGGAGGCTGGCCCGGCCGACGCCGCCATCATCGCCGCGTCCGCCAGCCAGCTGGCGTCCCTCGAACTCCCGGCGGCCCACACGGTCGCCCACGAGGTCGAGGAGCACTACCGGGCCGCGAACGTCCGCATCGCCGTTCAACGCGAGTTCCTCGACCGACTGCTCCCGGAACCGGTCGAGAGCAAGGGGGCGGTTGACGAGATGATCCTCGGTCGGCGGGTTCGTGGCACGCGCACGATCGCCCGGTCCACGACCGTGCATCTGCTCCCCGACCCTTCGTGCGTGAACATGGAGCTCGAGGTGAAGGGCGACATCGACTCCCGCACGGTCACCGACGCGGGGCCCGTCTCGGTGAAGTCGCGGTCGCTCGCGAGCTTCACCGTCCGCAAGCCGGTTCGCATCACGCCCGGCGGCCTCGAACTCGGCAAGGCCCAGGCCGCCGCGGCCGCCCGCGGCCGCAACGACGCCCTCGCGACGAGCTTCGACGCGGTGCCGATCATGCGTTCGGTCGTCCGCAACATCGCCAAGAGCCAGCATGCCGAGGTCGCGCCCGACGCGACCCGCGAGATGCTCGACCGCATCATCGCGAGGTCGCGTCAGGAGGTGGAGGACGAGACGGCCCCGCGATTCGCGGAGATCGAGTCGAGGATCCGCGAGAAGCTCTGGAATCCGCTCGTGCGGCTCGGCCTCGAGCCGAAGCCGCTCGCCCTCGAGACGTCGGCCTCGGCGGCTTCGATGCGGATGCGGCTCGCGGCGGACGACCAGATCTCGGGCCATACGCCCCGTCCGCGGTCGCCGCCGTCCGCGGTCCTGAGCCTGCAGCTCCACGAGTCGTCCTTCAACAACGCAGTCGGGCGGCTCGGCGTGGCGGGCCGCACGCTCCCGCTCCAGGAGCTCGTGGCGATGATCCGTCGGAAGCTCGGCCTCGAGCCCCGTCGCGACGACGACCTGCCCGAGGGCGTGACGGTCAGATTCGCGGCGGCGGAGCCGGTGCGGGTGACGGCCGAAAATGGACAGTTTCGGATCCGCGTCACGATCGACCGGCTCGAGAGCCCGCGTCGCAGCTGGGAGGGGATCGTGGCGAACGTCGCCTACCGGCCGACGGTCACCGGCCTGCAGGTGTTCCTCGAACGGGACGGCGTGGTGCAGCTCTCCGGAGACAACCAGCGAGGCCGGCTCGAAATCGCCCTGCGGGCAATCTTCAGCAAGGTCTTTCCGAAGGAGCGGCCGCTCGCCGTGCTGCCCGACCGGGTGGTGGCCAACCCCCGCATGGAGGGCCTGTCGGTGATCGAGGCCGCGGTCAGCGACGGGTGGTTCGCCGTCTCGCTCGGCCCCGCCCCGCCGGTGAAGCAGGCGACTCCCGCCACCGCCGGAGGCCTTCGCCGCCGCCGGTTCTGAGCCGGTCCTTGCCCGCCGCCGCGGGTCGGATTCAATGGAGAGCTTTCGTCGCCCTTCCAGGAAACACCGATGTCCGCCGCAGCGTTTCGCACCGAGAGTGACAGCATGGGGGAGGTGCGGGTTCCCGCCGACCGCTACTGGGCCGCGCAGACGGAACGGTCGCGGGACAACTTCAAGATCGGGGTCGATCGGTTCCAGTGGGGCCGGGCCATCAAGCGGGCGCTCGGCATCCTCAAGAAGTCGGCGGCTCTGGCCAACGGCGAGCTCGGCCAGCTGCCCGCCGACACCGTGAAGCTCATCGTGCAGGCGGCCGACGAGGTGATCGCGGGGAAACTCGACGACCACTTCCCGCTCGTGGTCTTCCAGACCGGAAGCGGCACGCAGTCGAACATGAACGCCAACGAGGTGATCTCGAACCGGGCGATCGAGATCGCCGGCGGCGTGATGGGATCGAAGAAGCCGGTCCACCCCAACGACGACGTCAACCGCGGCCAGTCGTCGAACGACACCTTCCCCACGGCGATGCACATCGCGGCGGTCGAGACGATCCACGACCGCCTCCTGCCCGCCGTGCGGCAGCTCCGCGACGTGTTCGCACGACTCGAGAAGCAGCATGCCGACCTCGTGAAGATCGGACGCACGCACCTCCAGGACGCGACGCCGATCACGCTCGGCCAGGAGATCTCGAGCTGGCGGGCGCAGCTCGACGATCGGCTGGCCGGAATCGAGCGGGCGCTGCCGGGCCTCTACGAGCTGGCGATCGGCGGGACGGCCGTGGGCACCGGCCTCAACGCCCACCCGCGGTTCGGCGACGTCGCCGCCTTCCACATCGCGAGGGAGACCGGCCACCCGTTCGTCTCCGCACCCAACAAGTTCGCGGCCCTCTCGGCCCACGACGCGCTCGTGGAGGTGAGCGGCGCCGAGCGGGGGCTCGCGATGGCGCTGCTCAAGATCGCCAACGACATCCGCTGGCTCGCCAGCGGCCCGCGGTGCGGCATCGGCGAGATCGCGATCCCCGAGAACGAGCCGGGCAGCTCGATCATGCCGGGCAAGGTGAATCCCACGCAGTGCGAGGCGATGACGATGGTCTGCGCGCAGGTGTTCGGCAACGACGCCTCCGTCGCCTTCGCCGGCAGCCAGGGCAACTTCCAGCTCAACGTCTACAAGCCGGTGATGATCCACAACGTGCTCGAGAGCGCCGACCTCCTCGCCGACGCCTGCGACTCGATGCGGATCCACTGCGCGACCGGCATCGAGCCGAACCTGCCCCGCATCCGGCAGCACCTCGACGAATCGCTCATGCTCGTCACGGCGCTCAACACCCACATCGGCTACGAGAAGGCGGCGAAGATCGCGAAGAAGGCCCACGTCGAGGGGACGAGCCTCAAGCAGGCGGCCGTTGCTCTCGGCTACGTCACGCCCGAGCAGTACGACGAGTGGGTGGTGCCCGTCGAGATGACGCATCCGCTCGCCGGCTGACCCGCCTGCAGGAGACCGCATTGCCGCCGGGGGAGCGGATGCGTCGTCGCTACGGTGAGGACACACCTGATGCTCCTCAACGTTCCCCGCCCCCCCGACCACGCCCCCCGGGAGCGTTCAGCATCGAGGTGCTGCCGGAAGCAAGCGGTAGTTGACATTTTCCGCAGGCAATTCGGCCTGACGACTTTCTACGGAAGCCCGATTTTCTACGGAAGCCCGAGGCGCGAGCCGAGAGGGAAGTTGACGACGCGCAGAAAGGTGATGTCGAGTCACTGAAAAACGCTCAGAATGGACGCTGCCTTACGAAACCGCCCAACGCTTCGCTCGACCCCGACACCCCTCTCGGGGCTTGCGGCTCGGGCTTCCGGG
>DHLZ01000224.1:23908-28116 GCA_002405515.1 Planctomycetaceae bacterium UBA4655 | reverse complement strand
CGAGTCACTGAAAAACGCTCAGAATGGACGCTGCCTTACGAAACCGCCCAACGCTTCGCTCGACCCCGACACCCCTCTCGGGGCTTGCGGCTCGGGCTTCCGGGCATTTCCACCCAACGCCTGCAGGGAAACCTGCGGCTCGGGCTTCCGGGCATTTCAAGCGTTCGCCTGCAGGGAAACCTGCGGCTCGGGCTTCCGGGTGACCGGGGTGTCATCCAGTCACATGAAAACAAGGGTCAACAACATCTCGCTCGGGGTAGTTGTGTGATCATTGGGTGCCACGCTTGACCGCGAGGGGCTGCCTGTGTGCCCGAAACGGCGTAGCTGACCAGCGCAGCCATGGATGGCGGAGCGCCGGTCAGCTCCGAGTAAGCGAAAGCCCGGAGGGCTGTAGCGAACGTCCGGCGAGGGCATACAGGCAGCCCCGAACCAGCACGTTTGACCCTGTGGCAAGAAACAATCGCAATCAGAAGAACGTGTCGTCGTGCTCGTACCCGGGCGCGCAGGTGCAGAGGAACACGAGCTCCTGCGGGCCGGTGTTGCGGATCGTATGGCGGCCGCCGGGCGGGATCGCGATCGCGTCGCCGGGGCCCACGGTGCGGGTCTCGCCGTCGAGCGTCATCTCGGCCGTCCCATCGAGGATGTAGTAGATCTCCTCCGTGACGGCGTGGTGGTGGGGCGTCGTCGCGGCACCGACGGCAAGCCTCGCCTCTGCCAGGCTCTGCCTGCGGATCGACGAGTTGCGGTGGGCGAGGAGTTCGCGGATCGTGGAGCCGTCCTTCGTCGTGAAGGGCACGGTGTCACGGCGGTTGATCACGTCCATCGGCAAAAGGTGCCAGCCACCAAATCTGGGTAATCTACAGAAGGCTGAAAGACCAAGAGTCCTCCAGATTACCCAGATTTGGTGGCTGGCACCTTTTTATCCCAAAAGTAGAGGACGGCGGGGAGGATCTCGCGTCGGGTCCAGTTCGCAGGGTCGGGGAGCTTCGCGGCGTCGAACGAGCCGTCGGATTCGACGACGATCGTGCTGCCGGTCGGCGCGGCCGCCTGGATCGCCGCGACGACCGCCAGGAGGGGGCCCTGCTCGACCGCCTCTTCGGCGAAGAACCGCCACGGGGGGGAGATGAAGACGAGCCAGGGGAGCGAGCGGTCGAGTTCGGGCAGCCGGCGGGCCCAGATGAGAGAGTCGCCCCCGCGGACCTCGGCGCGGTCGGCGATGCCGAACTGGCGGGCGGACGAACGGATCGCGTCGCCGGTCGGGAAATGCCGCTCCACGAAGAGCGCCTTGGCGGCACCACGACTGATCGCCTCGAAGCCGAGCGCACCCGAGCCCGCGAAGAGGTCGATGGCGAGCGTGCCCTTCACGGCCGGGCCGAGCAGGTCGAAGAGAGTCTCGCGAACCCGGTCCTTCATCGGCCGGGTCCGCCCGCCCGGGGCGAACGCGAGCTTGCGACCGCGGAGATCGCCCCCCGCGATCCGGGGCGGACTCGCCGCCTCGTCAGGCCGGGTCGCGCCGGATTTTTTCATCGTGATTCCACCCTATTTCGCCGGGAGCGGTTTTGTCGGGAGCGGTTCTCAAAACCTGCACGCCAGCCCTATACTCCGCAGCATGATACCCACATGCCTGCGACCCGTGTTCGCGACGACCCGCCTGGTGATCTTGTCGGGCTGCCTGCTGATCTTGTCGGGGAGGGCCCTGGCCCAGCCCGTCGCGGCACCGCAGGTCGAATCGAAGATCGATCCCACCAAGGCGAAGGCCGATTTCGATGCCGCCTCGAAGGCGATGCGGGACCTCGTCTCGCGGCTGACGACACTCCAGGCCGACTATCAGAAGCCGGGCAGCGACAAGGCGAAGATCGAGGCCGAGTTCAACGCCGAGCAGGCGAAGGGGCAGGCCCTGAGCGAGAAGCTCGAGACCTCTGCGGTGGCTCTCGCGATGGTCTCACCGAAGGATGTCGAGGCCCGCGAGTTGGCGACCGCCGTCATCGCCGGCTCGCTCGACTCCGACGATCCCCTCAAGGCCCTCAAGCTCGCCGAACTGCTCGATGGCGCGAAGGCGGGAAGCGTGGACATCTCGCTTCTGGCCGCCGCGGCCTGCCTGGCGACATCCCGGCTCGACGAGTCCGAAGCCTGGCTCGCGAAGGCGTCCGCGGCCGGCGCCGACAAGAAGCGGGTCTCGGAGCTCACCGAGGCGATCGCCCAGAGCCGGCCGAAGGTGAAGCAGGAGATGGCGAAGCGGGAGGCGGAAGCGAAGGCCGACGACCTGCCGCGAGTGAAGCTCTCGACGTCGAAGGGGGACATCGTCGTCGAACTCTTCGAAAACGAGGCCCCCAACACGGTGGCCAATTTTCTCACGCTCGTGTCGAAGGGCTTCTACGACGGCACTCCGTTCCACCGGGTCATCGGCGGCTTCATGGCCCAGGGAGGCGATCCCACCGGCACGGGCACCGGCGGTCCCGGCCACGCGATCGCCTGCGAGTGCGGCAAGCCGGATGCCCGGCTCCACTTCCTCGGCTCGCTCTCGATGGCCCACGCGGGCAAGGACACCGGCGGCTCCCAGTTCTTCCTCACGTTTCGCCCGACGGATCACCTCGACGGCAAGCACACCGTCTTCGGCCGGGTGATCGAGGGCTTCGACGTTCTGCCGAAGCTCGTGCGAACCGAGGGACGCCGCGGCGGAGGAGCGGCCCCCGACCGGATCGTGAAGGCCGAGGTGCTTCGCAAGCGGCCCCACGCCTACGAGCCGAAGACGCTGGCTGATCCGCGCAAGCGGTAGTATGGGCAGACCCGCGCAAGCGGTAGTTTGGCTGATCCGCGGAAGCGTTCAGTTGGCAGATCCGCGGACGGCGGCCTTCACGATGCCCGCGAGCATGCCGCGGAACACCAGTTCGTGCAGCGGCCAGATCGCATACCAGTAGGCGAGGCCGCCGAGCCCCTTGGGGTCGAAGATCGCAGTCTGGTGGATCGTCGTGTCGCCGTCCCGCGGGATCACCTCGAATTCCAGCCACCCGCGGCCAGGCATCTTCATCTCCGCCGCGAGCCGCAGCCGCCTCGGCGGATCGCACACTTCCACCTTCCAGCAGTCGAGCGCGTCGCCGACCGCGAGCCGATGCGGGTCGCGTCGGCCGCGGCTCATGCCAGGCCCGCCGACGAGGGTGTCCATCCAGCCGCGGAGGCCCCACAGCCAGTCGAACGCGTACCAGCCGTGGTCGCCGCCGATCCGTTCGATCGCCGCGAACGCCCGCTCGGGCTCGACCGACACCACGGCGATGCGGTGGTCGATGAGCCTCGCCCCCTCGGCCCGGCCGCCATATCGCTGCATTTGGGATCGCTGATTTGCCAACGCGAAGTCGGCCGCCCGCGACTCGAACTCGTCGGCCCAGTGCCGGCCGGCGAAGGCGGCGTCTTCCGTGCGGATGGCCGCGGCCACCGCGTGCTCGAGGTCGAGAGGCCGGATCGGGAAGGCCTCGAGTGCCGCACGACTCGTCACGACGGTCGGGTTCTTGAGGCCGTCGATCAGCTTCCGTCCCACCTTCGAGTACCTCGGGGCCACGAGTTTCAGCCACAGGCTCGAGAGCCTCGGCGTGAGCACCGGCACGGGAATCATGAGGCGGCTCAGCCCCCGCTGCCGGGCGTACTCCCGCATGATAGCGCCGTAGCTCACTTCGTCCGGTCCCCCGATCTCGAAAATCCTCGACTCGCCGGCCGAAAGCTCGATCGAGGCCGCCAGATAGGCGACCACGTCGTCGATCGCGATCGGCTGCGTGGGCGTGGCCAGCCAGGCAGGGCAGATCATCACCGGCAACCGCTCGACGAGCGTCCGGACGAGGTCGAACGAAAAGCTGCCGGGCCCGATAACGATCGAAGCCCGCAGTTCGATGACGTCGAACGACGACGAGGCCGCCGCGGCCCGCAGGATCGCCCCCACCTCGTGGCGGCTTCGCAGGTGGGCCGAGAGCCGGTCGTCGTCCGCGCCGAGGCCTCCGAGGTAGACGATCCGCCGCACGCCCCCGGCCCGTGCCGCCGCGGCGAACCGCTCGGCGGCGAGCCGGTCGGCCCGCTCGAAGTCCACGCCCGACTCCATCGAGTGGACCATCCAGTAGGCGGCGTCGATCCCGGCGCACGCCGAGGCGAGCGAGGCCTCGTCGGTGGCGTCCCCCTGCACAATTTCAAGACGCTCAGCCGGGTCAAGACGCTCAGCGGGCTCG
>DHLZ01000224.1:21489-23747 GCA_002405515.1 Planctomycetaceae bacterium UBA4655 | reverse complement strand
GCCGACCTGCGGGCTCGAGCCGACCTGCGGGCTCGAGCCGCCCGTCGGCCGCTCCCGTCTCGCGAGCGATCCGCGCCGCTTTTTCCCGAAAGGCATCCGGCCGACGGACCATGCACCGGACCGAGTGGCCCCGCCGCAGCAGTTCGGGGAGGAGGCAGCCGCCGACGTAGCCCGTCGCTCCGGTGAGGAGAACGTTCATCGTCAGGGCGAGTCGACCTCGAAGGCCTCGTCCATGAGGAGCGGATCGCCCTTCTTCAGGCCGTACATGAACCACCGCACCCGCTGCTCGCTCGTGCCGTGCGTGAAGGCGTCGGGAACCACGTAGCCCTGCGACATCTTCTGGATGCGATCATCACCGATCGCCGCGGCGGCGTTGACCGCCTCGCGGACGTCGTCCTCATCGATGATGCCGCCGTAGCGGGCCATGTGGTGGGCCCAGACGCCGGCGAGGAAGTCGGCCTGCAGCTCCATCCGCACCGAGTACTTGTTGTATTCCTTCTCGGAGAGCCGCGATCGCAGCCTTTGCACCCTGTCGGCGATGCCGAGCTGGTTCTGGACGTGGTGGCCGATTTCGTGGGCGATGACGTAGGCCTGCGCGAAGTCGCCCGGCGCCCCGAAGCGTCGCTTCAGCTCCTCGTAGAACGCGAGGTCGATGTAGACCTTCCGGTCGAGCGGGCAGTAGAAGGGTCCGGCGGCGGCGGTCGCGAAGCCGCAGGCGCTCTTCACCTGTCCGCTGAAGAGCACGAGCGTCGGCGGGACGTAGCGACTCTTGAAGGCCTTCGGGAAGAGCTTTCCCCAGATGTCCTCGTTGTCGGCGAGCACGACGGAGACGAACTGCTTCATCTCGTCGTTGGCCTCGGCACCCGCCGGCTGCTTCGCCGCGGGCTTCTCGCCCGCGAGATCGGCCGCGATCCGCGGCGCCGCCTTCGGATCGACGCCGAGCAACAAGAGCGCCGCCACGAGCACGATCGAAAGCAGCCCGCCCCCCGCCACCATCTGCGGCGACACCCGCCGCCGATCCTCGACGTTCTCGCTCTGCCGACGCCCTTCCCAACGCATCTCGTTTCTCCCTGCGATCCTGCTCCATGGCCGTCCGGACTGATCCAGTCGCCCGCGAACGGATGGACGCTGCAAACAGTGTACGGGGCCGCCGGCCGGCGAAAAAGGAAATCTTCTCCCTTCCCGATTCCGTGGCCGAGACACCACAATCAGCCGCACGAAGGAGGACTTTTCCATGCCACTCGATTTCGGCCGCGTGCACCGTGGCGATTGCCTCGAGCTGTTTCGCCGCCTTCCCGACGGCTCGGCCCACCTCGCCTTCGCCGACCCTCCTTTCAACATCGGCTACGACTACGACGCCTACGACGATCGTCGGTCCGCCGACGACTACCTCGACTGGTCGCGGCGGTGGATGACGGAGGTCGTCCGCGTGCTCGTGCCCGACGGCACCTTCTGGCTGGCGATCGGCGACGAGTATGCCGCGGAGCTCAAGGTGATGGCGACGAGGGAGCTGGGGCTCACCTGCCGCAGCTGGGTCGTCTGGTACTACACCTTCGGCGTCAACTGCCGGCAGAAGTTCAGCCGCTCCCACGCGCACCTGTTTCATTTCGTGAAGGATCCGAACCGCTTCACCTTCGAGACGGAGAGCATCCGCGTTCCCAGCGCCCGCGAGCTCGTCTACGGCGACCGGCGAGCCAACCCCTCGGGCCGGCTTCCCGACGACACCTGGATCCTCCGTCCGCAGGATCTGCCTGAGGGCTTCTCGGCCGACGAGGACACCTGGTACTTCCCGCGGGTCTGCGGCACGTTCGCCGAGCGGAGCGGCTGGCATGGCTGCCAGATGCCGGAGCAGCTGCTCGGTCGGATCATCCGCGCCAGCAGCCGCGCCGGGGAGGTCGTGTTCGACCCGTTCGGAGGCAGCGGCACGACGCTCGCCGTGGCGAAGAAGCTCGGGCGTTCGTTCCTCGGCTTCGAGCTCTCGGAGCAGTATGCGGCGAGGATCGCCGAACGGCTGGCCGCGATCCGTCCGGGCGACCCGCTCGAAGGCGCCCCCGAGCCGCTCAAGAGCGCCCCCGCCACGAAGGACGGCCGGCGGCTCGATCGAAACGCCGGCGGCTCGCGACGGAAGCGGCAGACAAAGCAAGCTGAACGGCGATGAAACCCCAGGGAGAGTGCCCGACCAAATCCGAATACGGAAGCCCGAGGCGCAAGTTTCCCCGCAGGCCAACGCACAGGTCATACGGAAGCCCGAGGCGCAA
>DHLZ01000224.1:20552-21433 GCA_002405515.1 Planctomycetaceae bacterium UBA4655 | reverse complement strand
CGATCCGTCCGGGCGACCCACTCGAAGGTGCAGCCGAGCCGCTCAAGAGCGCCCCCGCCACGAAGGACGGCCGCCGGCTTCGCCAGAAACGCACCGTCGCCCGCGGAAAAAAGAGGTAGCCGCGGGGTGGCCCTCGCGACGGGGCTTGCCTTCGGAACGATCCCGAACCGATAAAACGTTGTCCTCCGTTCCGCGGGCTTCCGTATGACGGTGAGCCCGAACTCGCACGACGAACCCGCCCCCATCCCCGGAGCCCCCGATGAAATACGGACTCAACCTGCTTGCTCTGGACCGACCGCATGCACGACGGCCTCGTGCCGATCTGCGAATCGGTGAAGGCGCTCGGGTATGACGGCGTCGAGCTTCCGATCTTCGAGCCCGACGAGAAGCTCTATGCCGACTGGGGTCGCAGGCTCGACGGGATGGGCTTGGCCCGCACGGCCGTGACGATCCGGGCCGCGGGCGACAACCCGATCAGCCCGTCCGCGAGCGTGCGGGCCGCGGCGGTCGAGGCGATGAAGAAGACGCTCGCCTGCTGCCATGCCGCCGGCGTGAAGACGCTCGTCGGACCGTACCATTCCGCGATCGGCGAGTTCACGGGCAAGGGGCCGACCGAGGACGAGTTCAAGTGGGGCGTCGAGACGATGCGGCAGGTGGCCGAGCATGCCGCGTCGGCGGGAGTGACGCTCGGAACCGAATATCTCAACCGGTTCGAGAACTACTTCCTCACCTCCGTC
The DNA here is from genome assembly GCA_002405515.1 of Planctomycetaceae bacterium UBA4655. GTDB lineage: Bacteria > Planctomycetota > Planctomycetia > Pirellulales > UBA1268 > UBA4655. The sequence continues at coordinate 20,696 of DHLZ01000224.1, read as the reverse complement.
GAGCAGACGGTGAAGTTCGTGCAGGCGGTGGACCATCCGTCCTGCCGGATGATGTACGACACGTTCCACGCGAACATCGAGGAGAAGGACCTCGCAGCGGCCATTCGCGCCGCCGCACCGTGGACGGTGCTCGTCCACATCTCC
>DHLZ01000224.1:12355-20299 GCA_002405515.1 Planctomycetaceae bacterium UBA4655 | reverse complement strand
GGTCGAGGCGTTCGGTCTCGCGCTGCCGAACATCGCGGCCGCGACGAAGATCTGGCGGACGATGTTCCCGTCGGAGCAGCAGCTCGCCGCCGACTCGATCGCCTTCATGAAGAGGCACGTCGCGAAACGCTGGAAGTGACGGCCACCATAAATCAAGCCCGGAAGCCCGAGCCGCAAGTTTCCCCGCAGGCGTTTACTGACAGAAACCCGGAAGCCCGAGGCGCAAGCCGAGAAGGGCGTTGACGAAAAACCCGCGAGTTGATGCGGCGTCCACCTCCCTCTCGGCTTGCGCCTCGGGCTTCCGCGAACAATCGCCCCCCCACCCCGCGAGAAGGAGTCTCCGCCGTGGCCGACGACACGCGTTCCAATTCCTCGCCGCTCGACGGCCTCGCGGCTCCCCCGCTCGACGGCGGCCTGTCGATCGACCGTCTCGCGCAGGCCTTCGCGGGCCTCATGGGCGGGGCGATCCCCGACACGACGCCGCACGCCCCCCCGATCGCCCCGGCCCCGGGCCCCGCGATCGAGATCGACGCCTCCCCCGACCTCGACGCGGTCGAAGCCGACGGCTCCTGCCGGGTGAGCCCGCGGACGATCCTCGAGGCGATGCTCTTCGTCGGCCTGCCCGGCGGCGAGCCGATCACGAGCCGGCGGGTGGCCTCGCTGCTCCGCGGCGTGCGGCCGCAGGAAATCGACGACCTCGCCGCGGAGCTCCGCGGCGACTATGCCGCCGAGCGACGGCCCTACGAGGTGGTCTCGCAGGGGGCGGGCTGGGTGATGCGGCTCCGGGACGAATACGCCGCCTTCGCCGCGGTGCTCGAGGAGCGTTCGAAAACCGTGCGACTCGACCAGGAGTCGCTCGACGTGCTGGCGACGGTCGCCTGGAACCAGCCGGTCGCCCGCGACCGGCTCGTCGAGCTCGGCTGCGACGCCAGGCCCGCCACGCTGCGGCAGCTCGTCCGCCGCGGACTCCTCGAGCTTACGCGCGAGGAGGACGCCGAACCGACCTATTCGACGACGCCAAAATTCCTCGAACTCTTCCGGCTCTCGAGCCTGAAGGACCTGCCGAAGCCACTAGCCCCGCCAGGCTGATCATCCCACCTGAGCTCGCACGAACGCGACGGCCGCATCCCGCGAGGAGAGTTCGCCGTCGAGCTGCCGCTGCCGCACAGCCTTGAGGAGCCCGCCGACGAGCTTCCCCTCGGCGAGCCCCATCGCGATGAGATCGTCCCCCGACACGAGCGGCGGCGGGTCGAGCTCGTGCCGGGGCCGTTCGATCTGCCGCGTCACCCACGCGGCGGTTTCGGCCGTGCCAAGCCCGAAGTCGGCCCGAGCCCGCAGGAGGTCAGCGAGGCGGAAGGCGTCGTCGTGGGCGAGCCACGGCTGCACGAGTGACCATGGGCGGCCCGCCGGCGACCACGGGCGGCCCGCCGGGCCCCCGGGGCCCGCTTCAAACAACTCCACTCCCGCACACAGCCAGCCGGCGAGCTTCGCCTCGGCATTCGAGAGTCGAAGCCGCCTCGCGATCGCCGAGACCGTCGCGTGGGCGGCATCGCCCCGGCCCCCTTCCCGCTCCACGAGTGTCGCGATCGCCATCGGCAGGTCGGGCTCGTCCACCGCGTCGATGATCGCCGCAGCCTGCCGCCAGCCCTCCTCGGTCATCCGGCCATCGCCTCCTGGCGACACTTCCGGCAGCACCTCGCGGGCAAGCCCGGTCTCCTCGAGCAGTTCGAGAGCCCGTCGCCGGCCGTTCCTCGACACCATCAGCCGCAGTTCCATCGCCACCCGCTCCGGGCTGACCGACCGCACGAGGTGGGCCATCCGTTCCACGGCCTCGCGGGTCGCGGCGTCGAGCACGAACCCGAAGCCGGCCGTGAACCGGATGGCGCGGAGCATCCGCAGGTGATCCTCGCCGAACCGCAGCGACGGCACCCCGATCGCCCGGACGACGCCACGGGCGAGGTCCTCCCGACCGCCGACGTAGTCGAACACCTCCCCGGAAACGGGATCGAGGAAGAGTCCGTTGATCGTGAAATCACGCCGCTTGGCGTCCTCCTCGGCCGAGCAGAAGGTCACGCCCGCCGGGTGGCGTCCGTCGGTGTAGGCCTCGTCAGTGCGGAAGGTCGTCACCTCTACCTGACCGGCCCCCTTCGGCCCGACCACCGTGATCACCCCGAAGGCCGCCCCGACGGCGAGCGTCCGTCTTTTTCCGAAGATATCCCGCACCTCGGCCGGCCGGGCGGACGTGGCGACGTCGTAGTCGGCGGGGGTGCGACCCAGGAGTTCGTCCCGCACGCATCCCCCCGCCCAGAGGGATTCGTGGCCCGCCTCCCGAAGCCTCGAGACGACGACCAGAGCAAAAGCACGGGCGGCGGCGGGGTCAGATTCGATGGCTGGCATGGAAAAAGAGCTTGACGGCCGGCCCGAATTGCCGATAATCCAAATTGTTAGGGGATCGTGAAAGGATCGAAACGCGTTTTCATTCGAAAAACGCAGGTTCGGCTGATCGCTCGTCCGGTGGGGTATTCATAACCTATTTCCTAGGGCTCCTCCGCGCGACGGCATCCGAACGATTCGTTCCGCTCCCACAACCGATGGATGTTTTTCATTTCTTTTTTCGCCCGCAAGGGCCCGGAGGTTTCCCATGTCCAAGAACCTGAACGTTCGCCGGGGGTTCACCCTCGTCGAACTGCTGGTGGTGATCGCCATCATCGGCACGCTCGTCGGCCTGCTGCTGCCGGCCGTCCAGTCCGCCCGCGAGGCCGCACGCCGTGCGAGTTGCTCGAACAACCTGCGGCAAATCGGGCTCGCGTTGCACAACTACTCCGACGTGAACAAGCGGGGAAGCGACAATGTCTTTCCCCGGATCAGCACCTCGACGTCTGCCGTGGCCACCGGCTACAGCTGGCTCGCCTCCATCTTGCCCCAACTCGAGGATAGGGCAACGCTGATTTTGATGACGGGCACGAGCGGAACATTGACAACGAATATCCTGACCGGCACGTTCCCGGGCGCGGCCACTTCCGGCTCGGCGGCGTTCGTGCCGCTCAACGTGGCGATCTGCCCGACGTTCGCCGGCAACTCCGATAGCGACACGGGCGCCACCCGCGGCACCAGTTTCGGTATCAGCACATACCGCGCCAATGCCGGTGTCTGGGCGTCGGGCTCGGCGGCTGCGGACAATGGTGGTTTTTCGTTTCCCCAGCGGATCGGTTTCGGGGCGTATCGCGACGGCACGAGCAAGACGATCCAGGTCACGGAGAGCCGGGAGTCGTTTCGAACGAGCCCTTGGTCGAATACGTCGGCGAGAAACCGCTGGGTTTCCGGCGAGCTTTTCGTCCCGATCAGCATCGCGAGCGGCGTTCTTAGCACAACGGGTGCCACCAACGGCCAATGGACCACCGGCACCGCGTTGATCGCGACGGGAACGCAGAACGGGGTCAGCATGAACTTCACGTCTCCGGTCTCCTCCGGTGGAGCGTTGAATCTTGACTTTGGCCCCTCGAGCGACCATGCGGGCAATCAGATCGCCCATCTGTTTGCGGACGGTCACGTGGAGTTCATCCCGGGTGACATCAACGCATCGACCTACATGGCGCTCGGCACTCGCGATCAGAGCGACAGGATCGGCGAGTACTGATTGAATATCGGGTGATTCTTTCGAGGGCGGCCGGCGGAAACGTCGGCCGCCCTTTTTTGATGCTTTTTCAAAAGATCCTCCGGGCGGATGCCGTGCGGGCACCGCTTCTCCCCTGACCATGCCTTCATCGATCCCCACCGAAGCGTCCCCATCCGACCCGATCGCGGTTGAAGTCTCGACCGGCGAGGCCCGTGCCCGGTTGATCGCAAGCCCCCCGGACACTCTCCTGCTCGACTGCCGCGAGCCCGACGAGCATGCGATCGCGAGGATCGACGGGGCGAGGCTCATCCCGATGCGGGAGATCCCGGAGCGGCTTTCGGAACTCGAGCCCTGGCGAGAGAAGCCGATCGTCGTCCACTGCCACCACGGCGTCCGGAGCCTGCGGGTCGTGCAGTGGCTGCGGCAGCAGGGCTTCGCACACGCGCAGAGCATGCGTGGCGGCATCGACGCGTGGAGCCTCGAGGTCGATCCGTCGGTTCCGCGGTATTGATGCGTTGTTTTTACTACCCCCGAGCATCCGATAGTTGACTTGCTGCGACGTCGACTCGCGGCTCTACGGAAGCCCGAGGCGCAGGTTCCCCCGCAGGCTGAGTTGCAAAAAACCCGGAAGCCCGAGTCGCAAGCCGAGAGGGGAGTTGACGATCGTGCCGCGAGCCGACGTCACGTTGCCAGAGCACGTTTCTCCGACGAGTTTTTGTGACACATTCCGTCGGTTTGCTGCCACCCCAACATCCCTCTCGGCTTGCGCCTCGGGCTTCCGGGCATTTCCAGCAAACGCCTGCAGGGAAATTTGCGCCTCGGGCTTCCGGAACTTCGGCGAAACAATCTGCAGGGAAACCTGCGCCTCGGGCTTCCGTATGGGGCACCTGTTCGCCTGCAGGGAAACTTGCGCCTCGCGCTTCATAGAACGCGAGCACCACGTTTGACCGGTTCGGGGTTGCCCGTGTGCCCGAGACGGCGTAGCTGACGAGCGAAGGCAGGATGCCGAGAGCGAAGTCAGCTCCGAGCGAGCGAAGGACAGGATGTCCGTAGCGAGCGTCCGACGAGGGCACACGGGCAGCCCCGAACCCAGCAGAGTTGATCTGCAAGCGGCCGGGACAACGACCGGCCATCAAACTCACGGGGCACGTCAACGCCCCTCTCGGCTTGCGCCTCGGGCTTCCGGGTTGTTGCGGCGCACGCTTGTAGGGAAACTTGCGCCTCGGGCTTCCGTGATACGGGCTTCCGTGGAAGGCGACGCGAGCGACTGAATCTCGGCGACCTGCCGCGGCGTGAACGGGACGGCGTCGAGCGGGCCCGGCTCACGGGGCACAAGCCGGCGGACGATCGCGGCGGCGAGCGTGTCGATGCCCTCGCCCGTGACGGCGGAGGTGCGGATCGCGTCGGAGGGCACATCGGCCGGGGCGGTGGCAGACGGGAGATCGACTTTCGACAGAACGATCAGGGGCGGGAGCGATTTTTCGGAATTCTCTCCGCTGCCATCGGCGATTGAAAAACCGCAACCGTCCCCGTTGATCACCCGCAGCACGAGATCGGCCGTGAGAGCCGCCTCGCGGGCCCGGTCGATCCCCGCCTGCTCCGTGATACTGGCTGGGTCGTCCCGCAGGCCGGCCGTGTCGACGAGGTCGATCTCCCAGCCGTCGAGCACGATCCGCGTCTCGACGAGGTCGCGGGTCGTGCCCGGCTCGGCCGCGACGATGCTCCGCGCAAAGCCGGCCAGGGCGTTCACGAGGCTGCTCTTGCCGGCATTCGGACTCCCGGCGACGACGACCCGCCACGGTCGCGTGAGCCGCAGGCCGAGCGGCGCCCATCCGAGGAGCGTCTCCACCCGTCGCACCGCCTCGGCACGGTTCCCCTCCGCGGCGAGCCGCCGGATCGCGTCGATCTCCGATTCGAGAAGGCCGGGCTGACGACCACCTGCTCCCGCCCGTTCGTCGCCCGGGCGGGCTGAGAGCTGCCGGCAGAGGATCGCCGCAGCCTTCGGGGCCGTGGCCGCCGCGAGGGCGACGCGGGCCTCGACCTCGATCCCGGAGCAGCCGAAGTCGGAGCAGCCGGTCGCGGCGAGCCAGTCCGGCCAGGGGAGCCGCCGGCAGCCGGCGGCCTCGAGATCGGCAAGCACCCGCGAACTTGCCGCGAGGCCGCCGTGCGGGTGGATTTCGAGGCTCGTGGCCGACCGCTTCACGACGACGAGGTCTTCCGGAGGCATCCTGACGGACGTCGCCAGGGACCCGTCGGCGCTCTGGCCCCATTGCCCGAAGACGACCGATCCATCCTCGCGATCGGCGATCGGCCGACCCTTCGGTCGGAAGAACCGCGACAGGATCTTCTCGCTAGATCCGCCGTCGATGCCGACGACGGCGAGGGCCGACCGGCCCGTCGCCGTCAGGAGAGCGACCACCGGCGGCTCGCTGGGAATCTCGGCCGTCCCGCCCTTGCCGAAGGCGACGGCCGGTGTAGAACACGCAGGATTCATTTCACTCGCCACTCTACTCCACGGGGAAATCCGCACCATGGCCAAAAAGAAGAAGCCCGCCGCTGCGAAAACCGCCACGAAAAAGGCTGCCAAGAAAGCTGCCAAGAAACCGGTCAAGAAAGCCGTCAAAAAGGCAGTGAAGAAGGCCACCGCGAAGGGGCCGGAATGGGCGAAGGAAGGATCCCCCGCGCCCGACTTCACGGCAACCGCCCACGACGGCTCGAAGGTGACGCTCTCATCGCTCAAGGGAAAGCCCGTCGTCCTCTACTTCTACCCGAAGGACGACACCCCCGGCTGCACGGTCGAGGCCTGCGGCTTTCGCGACTCGCATGGCAAGCTCGGCAAGCACAAGGCGGTCGTGCTCGGCGTCAGCCCCGACTCGCCGAAGAGCCACGTGAAGTTTCGCACGAAGTACAAGCTGCCCTTCACGCTCCTGGCCGACGAGGACCACAAGCTGGCCGAGGCCTACGGCGCCTGGCGGGAAAAGAGCCTCTACGGCAAGGCCTACATGGGCGTGGCCCGCAGCACGTTCGTGATCGACGCGGCCGGCAAGGTCGCGAAGGCGTTCACGGCCGTGAAGCCGGAGGGGCACGACAAGGAAGTGCTCGCCGCCGTCGCCGCCTTGAAGTGACGCGGCGAGCACGGCCACCCCTCTTTCCCGACCCGCACGATCGCGTCAACCGTCCGCGGGACGACGGGGTCGCCACGCAAAATCGGCGTGGCGGCCCCGTTCGGCCGCAAGACGCTGGGCATACTGAAAGGCATGAACGCGTTGCTCTCGAAACTCGCGGTGCTCGGGGTCGTTGCGGGCGGGTTCTATGCGACCGGTGACCTCCCGCGGCTGATCGAGCGTGGCCGCAGGATCGCCGAGCGATCGACCGTGCCGCTGCCTGACGCGGGGAGCCCGGACACCGTCGCCGCCGCCCCCGATCCGCCACTTCGCGAGCCGCCGCCAGCCCACGACCCGCCCCCGGCGCCGAGGTTCGAGCCGCCCCCGCCGGCCGTGGCCCATACGCCGCCGGCTCCTCCGATCCCGTCCAAGCCCGAACCGGCTGCACCGCCGGCCGACCCCGCCCGCGACGAGCCGACCCGCATTCCGATGCCACCGCTCGCCCTCGAAACGATCGACCTCGCGTCGCTCCAGCCGGGCCAGCGGGTGCTCCTGCTCTGCGGTCGCCACGTCATCGCGCTCGACGTGGTCGACGGCCCAGCGGGCGAGGTGCTCGAGCATGCCCATGCCTGGCACCCCGACCGCACGGTCACGATCGCCGCGACCGCAGCCCCGCGACGGCTCGTCGTCATCGGCTGCTCGGCCGGATCCGGCCGACTGAAGCCCGGATCCGCCCAGCTGAAGCCCGGTGGAGACCGACAGATCGCCCGCGGCGACTGGCTCCACGCAATTCCATCCGGCAGCAACTCCTCCGGCGCGAACTCCTCCGGGGGCATTTCCGCGGCCGGCAGATCAACGCCTGCCGGCAGGGCAATGTCTGCCGGCGAAGCATTCGGGCCGATCGAGGCGATCGGCCTGGAATAACACAGCGCCCGGCCTGGAACAACACAGCGCCCGGGCTGGAATAGACCGGTGACCGGCAGCGAGCCGACGAGCTGGCACTACGCCGGCTCGGCGGCCTCCTCGGCCTCGCGCTCACCCGACCAGCCGACCCGCTTCTTGGAGAGGCCGATCTTCCGGTCATCGGTGTCGACCCGCAGGATCTTCACCTCGAGCTTGTCGCCGACCTTCACGACGTCCTCGGCGTTCTCGATCTTGTCGTCGGAGAGTTCCGAGATGTGCAGCAGCCCTTCGAGACCGTCCTCGAGCCCGACGAACACGCCG
>DHLZ01000224.1:10440-12211 GCA_002405515.1 Planctomycetaceae bacterium UBA4655 | reverse complement strand
ACGCCGAAGTTGGTGATCTTCGTGACGGTGCCCTTCACGACGTCGCCCGACTTGTAGCGTCCGGGGATGTCGGTGGTCCAGGGATCGTCGGTCATCTGCTTGAGACCCAGCGCGATCCGCCGACGCTGCTGATCGACGGAGAGCACCTTGCACTCGAGCTCCTGCCCCTTGTCGACCATCTCGCTCGGGTGGGTCACCTTCCGGGTCCACGACATGTCGGTGACGTGGAGCAGGCCGTCGATGCCGTCGTCGATCTCGATGAACGCACCATAATTCGTCAGGTTCCGCACGACTCCCTTCACCACCGCTCCCGGCGGGTAGTCGGCGGCCACCTTCTCCCAGGGGTTCTGCTGGGTCTGCTTCATGCCCAGCGAGATCTCCTGCTTCTCCTTGTTGATCGCGAGCACGACGACCTCGACCTCGTCGCCCGGCTTCACGAGCTCCGACGGGTGGCTCACCCGCTTCGTCCAGCTCATCTCGCTGATGTGCACGAGCCCCTCGACGCCGTCCTCGAGCTTCACGAACGCGCCGTAGCTCATCACGTTCACGACCGTGCCCATGCAGACGGTGCCGACCGGGTACTTGTCGGCCACCTTCGCCCACGGGCTCGCCGTTCGCTGCTTCGTGCCGAGGGCGATCTTCTCCCGCTCGCGGTCGATGTGCAGCACCTGCACCTCGATCTCCTGGTCGATGGCGACCATCTCGCTCGGGTGGCCGATGCGGCCCCACGACATGTCGGTGATGTGCAGCAGGCCGTCGATGCCGCCGAGATCGACGAACGCGCCGAAATCGGCGATGTTCTTCACGACGCCGCGGCGGATCTGCCCCACCTCGAGCGTCTCCATGAGCTGCTTCTTCCGCTCGGCCCGCTCCTGCTCGATGAGCGCCCGCCGCGAGACGACGATGTTTCGTCGGGGCTCGTCGATCTTGAGCACGAGGCACTGGATGGCCCGGCCGCAGTAGTCGCCGATGTCGGCCGGACGGCGGATGTCGACCTGGCTGGCCGGAAGGAAGACGTTCACGCCCGAGATGTCGACGAGCAGGCCGCCCTTGATCTTCCTCGTGACGTAGCCGGTGACGACGTCGTTCTCCTTGACGCTCTCCATCACCTTGAGCCAGTCCTCGATGCGGCGGGCCTTCCGCTTCGAGAGCGTGATCAGGCCCCGCTGCTCCTCGAGGCTCCCCTCCTCGAACTCCTCGAGCAGAACCTTCACGACGTCGCCGACCTGCGGGGCGGGCTCGGTCTCGTCCCACTCGTTCCGCGGGATGTGCCCTTCGCTCTTGTAGCCGACATCGACGAGCACGAACTCGTCGTCCACCCGCAGCACCTTCCCCTGGAGCACCGCGTTCACGGAGAGCGTCGGGGTGCCGATCACGTACTGCCCGTCCGCGGCCCCCCCCATCGCCATTTCAATTTCGTTGTCGAGTTCGGCGCCGTGTTCGAGTTCGCGGATGAGGTTGCGGTTGACCATACGGGGGGTGGGGGACTGGGGAAAAGGGTTGGAGGAAACGGAATATCACGCTCGGAAAACGAGCCGCGAAGTCTACCATTCGCATGCCGAGCGAACAATCGAACACCCCGGCTGCCGCGTCCCACCCAGTTTTCCGAGACCGAAGGCCCGCCGCGTACCGAAAGTCGCGGCCGTCCGCCCGTCGATGCCACCCGACATGAGTCGATTGATCATCGCGTTCGCCGCGGCCTTTGCAGTCGGACCCCCGGCCGCGATGGCGCAGTTTCTCGACGAGCCCGCGGCCGCCGCCGGCCCGACGC
>DHLZ01000224.1:2323-10226 GCA_002405515.1 Planctomycetaceae bacterium UBA4655 | reverse complement strand
TGCCGGTGCCGGCCGACTGGCCCGAGCAGAAGGTGAGAGTCGTCTCGGAGGAGCTTTCGCCCGGCGTCAGAAACCTCCGCTACAGGATGCTCGCCGCGGGCGTGAAGCAGGCGGTCGTCGATATTCCCGACATTGCCGCCGGCGAGACCGCGAAGGCGGTCGTGACATTCGAGATCGAGCGGGCCTCGATCCTGGCACCGGCCCACACGTCGCACTTGAAGCTTCCGGAGAAGCCGGACCGTGCCCTGCGGGCGTTCCTGGGGCCAAGTCCGTACATCGAGTCGCGGCACGCCAAGATCGTGAAGCTCGCCAAGGAGGCGGCCGGCGACCTCGAGGGATGGTCTCGTGTCGAAGCGATCTACGACGCCGTCCGCGAAAAGGTCGAATATCGCGAAGGAAAGCTGAAGGGCGCCGCAAAGGCTCTCGCGGAAGGCTCGGGGGATTGCGAGGAGCTCAGCTGCCTCTTCATCGCCGCCTGCCGGTCCCAGGGCATTCCAGCCCGCACCGTCTGGGTCGAAGGGCACTGCTATCCGGAGTTCTACCTCGTCGATCCGGCGGGCAACGGATGGTGGTTTCCCTGCCAGGCGGCCGGCACCCGAGCCTTCGGGGCGATGCCCGACTGCCTGCCGATCCTCCAGAAGGGAGACGCATTCCGCGATCCCGACCGTCCGGCCGAAACGCTCCGCTACGTCTCCGAATTCGTCCGCGGCTCGAGCACGGGCGACGGCCGACCTCGTGTCAGATTCATCCGCGAAGGCGGATGAGCCCCACCCGATACCAGCTACTCAGCTCTTCAGCGACTCAGTTTCCCTGGCCGACGAGCCGGCCGGCCGCGTTCTTCGCCGGCTCGAGTCCCTCGACCTCGAAGCCCTCACGACCCGCACCGTCCTTCGGCGCCGGCAGGAACCACCGCGGCAGGATCGGAAGCCCCGCGTCCTTCCAGACGGCCTCCATCCGGTCGCCGGCGAGTTTCACGAGCTTCTCACGGCCGCGGCCAGCCACCGCCGACCGGTCGGCCCAGGGCGTGACCGGTCCGTCGAAGCCGACCTTCTCCGCCGCCTGAACCACCGCTCCACAGGCGATCACGCCGGTGTCGCCCGGCAGAAGCCGATCGGCGCGGGAGAGTTCCGCCGCCACCCGCTCGCGCGGGGCATCGGAGAGACGGACCTCGATGATCCTCCCGGCCGGAACCTTCGAAAGAAGCGAGAGCGACTCCCCGGAAACATGCATGGCCCACGCATCGACGACCACGCCGACCTGCGGACCCGCCGCCTCCACGAGCCCGAGGAGCCCCTCGAGCGTGTGGATGAACTCGTGCGTTCTGCCCGCACGGGCCTCCATTTCGGGAACGACCGCCAGGCCGAGCATGACGCCATACTTGGCGAGCGGGCCCTCAACGGCCTCGAGCCGCCGGCGGATGAGATCGAAGAAATCCTTGAACGCGTGGGCGTCGGAGGCGGGGGGCAGCGTCGCGACCGCCCGCTGGGCCTCCGCGCTCCTCGCCGATTCCAGCCGTTTCGGCAGGAGCTTTATCTCGCGGGAAAACGTCTCGTCGTCGCCGGCGAGATCGACCGGCAGCGAAAACACCCCCGTCTTCAGCCGGGCGCTCACCATCAGCCGTCGGGCGTGCTCCGCGCCGAACGCCTCGGCCTGCTGGTGAAAATCGACCAGGTCGATGTCCATCGCGTCGAAGCCGAACGAAAGCGCGAGCTCGATGAGTTCGCTGGAACGCCCCGTGAGGGGCAGGCCGACCGTGCTGAGATTGCGAAACACCGTGTGGGATCTCCTGGGTTGACTTGATTCGAGCCCGACAGGATAGCCGATTTTCCGATGGTACGATACGGCCCAGCCCGGCCCGATCTCGTATCGGGCGGCGGCTTCAGGAACCTGGCAAGCGTGTCCCCAATCACCGCGATCATCCTCGGCGCCGTTCAAGGCCTCACGGAATTCCTGCCGATCTCGAGCACGGCCCACCTGCTGATCGTCCCTCTCCTCCTGGGCCAGGACGATCCCGGGGCCGCCTACTCGGCCGTGATCCAGTGCGGCACGCTGCTCGCCGTGGTCGTCGCGATGCGTCGCGACATCGCCGCGCTCGCCGCCGGATTCGCGAGAGGCCTGCGGGACGGCAAGCCGCTCGGCACCCCCGAGTCGCGGGCGGCTGTGCTCGTCATCGTCGGCACGATCCCGATCGTGGCCGCCGGCTTCGCCTTGAAGCACCTCATCCGCGGCGAGGCGCGGCGGCCCGAGGTCGTGCTCGCGGCGGTCTGCCTCGGCACGCTCCTGCTTGCGGCGGCCGAGTTCGTGCTCACGGTGCGGGCCCGCCGGGGAAGTCGCGGCCGCGACGGTCTGGCGGGCGTGACGCTCCTCGACGGGCTCACGATGGGACTCTTCCAAGTGCTCGCGCTCCTGCCGGGCACCTCCCGCAGCGGTGCGACCATCGCTTCCGGAATCTTCACGGGCCTCGATCGCCGAACGGCGGCGAGATTCTCGTTCCTGCTCTCGCTGCCCGCGATCGCCGCGGCCGGGATCCTCGAGGCGTGGCAGGAGCGTCGGGCGATTTTTGGCACACCGGCCGATACGGCGGCTGCCGCCATCGGCACGCTCACGGCCGCAGTCGTCGGCTACGCCGCAATCCGCTGGCTCCTCTCGTCACTCGCACGGCACACGCTCTGGCCGTTCGTGGTCTACCGCCTCGCCCTGGCGGGATTCCTCGCGGCGTGGCTCTTCGGCGGGCTTTCCTCGCCCGAGGTCGCAAAAAGCTCGGGCAGCGGCGAAAGTCCCACGAGTTCCGCAAGCCCGGCGGAGACCATCTCGCGGCCGGTGACGTAGCGGTGCGTCTTGATCCACCGGTCGATGGTCTCGCCGGGAATCCCGAACAGCTCGGCCAGCAGCACGTCCATCTCCCGCTCGAGATCGGCGAAATGACGGGACCACTCGGCCGCCTCCGCGATGCCGATGTGTTCCTCGCTCTGCCACTTCATCGGGTGGAAGAGGAACACGCTGAAAGGGGTCACGAGCCGCCGCCGGCAGGCGGCGAATGGCCAGAGCGCCGCCGAGGAGCATTCCCCGGTGACGATGCCCGTCGCCTCGATGCCCCGGAGCTTCATGAGCCCCACGAGCGACATCGCGCAGTAGGGGCTGCCGCCCGGCGAATCGAAGTAGATCGTGCACTGCCCGCCGGGAGGCACGCCGAGCAGCCGGTCGGTCATTTCCGACTCGTGGTCCGTCAGATCGCCGACGATGGCAATCTCGAGCGGACCCGACTGTTCCTCGGCGGATTCTTGATGATCGTGTTGCGGCATCGCCCGAGAGGGTAGAACAGGGAGAGGGAATCGGCAACCCAGGGCCGTTCCCCGGAGCCCTGAAACGGCTGAATGACCGCGGTCGAGGGTATTCTGCCCTGGAGAAACGCAGGAGTCGGGTTTGGGCATCGAGGCTTTTTGCCCGAACGGCCACCGGATGAAGGTGAAAGATCACCTCGCCGGCCGGCTCGGCGTCTGCCCGACCTGCGGGAGCCGGTTTCGACTGCCCGACATATCCAACGCGCAGCCGCCGCGACGCTCCACTCCCTTCGGCAGCACTCCTCCCTTCGGCAGCACTCCCTTCGGCAGCATCCCGGCCCTTCCGGCCACGGCCGCCCTCCCGGTCGCCGAACCACTGCCGATCGATCAGGCCGTGATTTCCTCGCTCCCGATCGCAGTCCCCTACGCCAGCGCGGTTCCGTCGATCGAATTTGCACCACCGTTCAGCCCGCCGCCGTTGGCCGCGCCAACCACGGGCACGCCGACCGCGGTGACCTTCGGTCAGGGGCCGCTCGCCCCAGCACTCCCGACCATGTCGACCGAGTTCCCGGGCCCCGGCGGCCCCAGCCCTCCGGGTATGGGAGCGGTGCCGACGGCAACACCGCCGGATGGGCCGTGGTCATCCCCGATCGATCCGCCCTCGGACGTCTCGCCGGCCGATCCGGTCCTCGAGTGGTCGTCCCCCCCGCGTTCCCAGAGTGTCTCCCGGAAAAGGCCTCGCAACGACGGAGGAATCGGGCTGTCGCTGACGCTCGTGGCGATCGCCGCGATCGCCGCCGCCATGGCCTGGATGATCCTGCGGTCCCGCGGCATCGTATAGCGAATCGTATAGCGAGACGGCATTTGCGATACACTTTCCGTCGTCGGCCGCGGCCGAACCGCGAGCCCCCGATCCTCCCCCAAGGAACTCCGCCATGATCCGTGTCCTCCAGCGGCCGTCGGCCGTCGTCGTCGTCTGCCTTGCCTTCGTCGCTTCGACCCACGCCGCGGCCGAAGAGCGGACGTTCACGATCGCCTCCGGCGGCTTCAAGCTCGTGGCGCCGGAAGGCTGGCAACGGGTGGAGCCGAAGTCCAACATGATCGAGACGGAGTTTTCCATCCCGCCCGTGGGCGAGGGGACGCCGGCGGGCCGGATGACCGTGATGGGCGCCGGCGGCAGCGTGCAGGCGAACATCGACCGCTGGTACGGGCAGTTCTCCCAGCCGGATGGCTCGAGCACGAAGGACAAGGCCACGACCAAGACCATGAAAGTGTCCGGCTGCAACGTGACGATCGTCGACATCCCCGGCACCTACAAGGACATGCCGATGGGCCCGTTCGCCCCCGGCAAGGCCGTGGAGCGGCCCGCCTACCGGATGCTCGCGGCGATCGTCGAAACTCCCACCGCGGGCAACTACTTCCTCAAGTTCTACGGACCGGCCGAGTGCCTCTCGAAACACGCCGACGGGTTCCGCGGCATGATCGAAGGGCTTGCCGCGAGCAAGTGAAGATCCAGGATTTCCTCGAGCACCACGGCATCGTGGGCAACCCGTTCGCGGAGGAGGACGCTCAGAACGACAGCGTCTTCAAGCGAACGTGCCTGGAAACGACCTTTCATCCGTCGTGGGACAAGATCTTCGGCGACCCGGACGACCCGAGCACGTCGATCGTGTTCGGGGAAAAGGGCTCTGGAAAGACGGCGCTGAAGCTGCAGATGGTGCGGCAGTTCGACCGTCACAATAACTCTTGTTCGCGTGCGGGTTCCGCACGCGAACATGATGACCCTGCGCGTTCGGGTTCCGCTCTCGGGAATGATGGCGCCGCACGTGCGAACGGTTCCGGCGGTGAGAAGGTGTTCGTGGTCCTCTACGACGACTTCAATCCCTTCCTCGATCGGTTCGTCAGCCGGGTCGGCCCGAACCGCGCGGTGGAGAAGGTGCTCTCGCAGTGGAAGCTCTGGGACCACATCGACGCGATCCTCTCGCTCGCGGTCACGCAGCTCGTCTCGCAGCTGATCGATCCAGAGAGAAACGAGCCGGTCCGCCTCACGCCGCCGCAGGCCCGAGATCTCGCGATCCTTGCGGCCTGCTACGACCAGTCGATGGCCGAAACGTTCCCGGACCGTTTCGCCCGTCTGCGTCGCCGGGTCGGCTACCACCGGCTCATCGCGGTCGCCCCGTTCCTGCTCGGCCTCTCGGCCACGGCGGCTCTCGCGGCGGCGATCGGCTTCGGGGCGTGGAATGGTTCGCTCTCGTGGGCCGGAAGCTGGTGGCCCTGGCTGCTCGTCGCGGCGGCCTGGGGGCCCTGGCTGCTGAAGCGGGCGAGGAGCTTGTGGACCGCGACGCGAATCGTGCGGAGCATGCGAACCGGCAACCGCACGGTTGGCCAGCTCACCCGCGCGATCGCCCGCATGCCGGAGGTCGACCTCGCCGGCCAGCCGTTGCCGGCGATGGCCCGCAGCGACGACCGCTACGAGCTGCTCGCGAAGCTTCAGGGGGTGCTCAAGGCCCTCGGCTACGGCGGCATGGTCGTGATCGTCGATCGGCTCGACGAACCGCACCTCATCAACGGCTCGGCCGAGCGGATGCGGCAGGTGATCTGGCCGATCTTCGACAACAAGTTTCTCAAGTCGCCCGGACTGGGATTCAAGCTGCTCCTTCCGATCGAGCTCTATCGGTTCATCGAACGGGAGGACGAGCAGTTCAACCAACGGGCGCGGCTCGACAAGCAGAACCTCGTGCCGTCGCTGGAATGGTCCGGAGAAACGCTCTACGACATCGCATCGACGCGGGTGAAAGCGGCCAGCGTCGGCAGCCCGCCCGCGACGCTCGCCGAACTGTTCGCTCCCGAGATCGACCAGCGCAGGCTCATCGACGGTCTACGGAGCCTGCGGGTGCCGCGGCAGCTGTTCAAGTTCCTCTATCGGCTGCTCGTCGCCCACTGCCACTCGCACACCAACGAGCAGCCCGTCTACCGGATACCGCTCGAGCGGTTCGACACGGTGCTCGCCGTCTTCCGGCGGGACCAGGATGCGTTCGATCGCGGGCTCGCACCGCGGTGAGGTCCTCACACGGAGGGTGACGATGTCATTCCAGCCTCCTCCCCCACCGCGAAGGCCGCCCGGAGGATCGCCGGACCAGCCGCATCCCCGTCCGTCGCAGCCCGCGTTTCGACCGCCGCCGGGACGCGTATCGCTGCCGACACCGCCGGTTGCCTCGCCACACCATTCTCCGTCGGAGATTGTCTTTTCAGGGGAAACCCTCGCGACACGGCGGGTCGTCGCACCCGGACCGCCGCCTGGAGCGAGGCCGGCCGCGACGATCACGTCGCCGGGGGACTGGTTTCGCGAGCAGCTGCAGGAGCAGATCGAACGAAGCCCGCCGCTGACGGTGAGCCTCATCCTGCACATCGTCGTGATCCTCGCGCTCGCCTTGTTCATCATCCACCAGCCGGCCTCCGACGAGCCCATCATCGAACTCTCCTTTGCGACCTTCACGGAGACCGTCCGGGAGGAGAAAGGAGTGGAGATCAAGCCATCGCCGGAGCCGGTGGAAGAGCCGGAGCCGGCCGAAGTGGAATCGGAAAAGCCCCCGGTCGTGGAGGCCGCGGCGGCGCCCCCGGAGGCCCGGGAGGAGCCCGTCGAGACCGTAGGCCCCGCCACGTCCCAGGTCGCGGCACCCGCGATCGGCACGCTGCTCAATGGACGCGAGGAGGGACGCCGCGAGGCGCTCGTCAAGGCGTTCGGCGGCAGCAGCGAGACCGAGGCCGCGGTCGCGAGGGCGCTTGCGTGGCTCGCGAAGCAGCAGGACAAGAAGACGGGCCTCTGGAGCCTCAAGGGCCCCTACGCCGACGGCAGTTCTCACGAGAACCACGTCGCCGCCACCGCGATGGCCCTGCTCGCCTTCCAGGGAGCGGGAAACACGCCGATGACAGGAAAGCATCGCGCGATCGTCGAACGGGGATGGAAGGCCTTGCTCGCGGCGCAGCAGCCCGACGGCCGCTTCGAGGCCGGCACGATGCCGGCCCGGCAGGGGCGCTACTCGCACGGCCAGGCGACGGTCGCCCTCTGCGAACTCTACGGCATGACTCAGGCGAAGCAGTACTCCGAGCCGGCCCAGCGGGCGGTCGCCTACTGCGTCGCCTCGCAGGGCCCGGGCGGCGGATGGCGGTACGAGCCGGGCCATGACGGCGACATGTCGGTGACGGGCTGGTTCATGATGGCGCTGAAGAGCGCCGAGATGGCCTACGTGCCGGTGCCTCCGGCCACGCTCGAGGGGCTGGTGCGGTTCGTCGATCGGGTGGCGGTCGAAAACGGTGCCCGTTACGGCTACCGGTCGGAGAAACCCGAGAACCCCGCGGCTCCGGTCACGGACGCCGTGTCGGCCGAGGGACTCCTCTGCCGACAGTACTCCGGGTGGAAGCGTGACGACCCGAGGCTCGTCTCCGGCGTGGAGCTGCTGCTCGACGGAAGTCCGATCGACTTCCAGGAACAGACCAACGCCTACGCGTGGTACTACATCACCCAGGTCGCCCACAACCTCGGAGGCACCGCCTGGGACCGCTGGAACGACCGAATGAAGCAATCCCTGCCGGCGGCGCAGAAGAAGAGCGGACGCGACGCC
>DHLZ01000224.1:0-2035 GCA_002405515.1 Planctomycetaceae bacterium UBA4655 | reverse complement strand
TCGATGATTCCGGGCCTTTATGGCCCGGAATGTCGTGTTGTGAGTTGAAATGAATTTTCAACTCACAACACGAGCCGGCTTGGGAAAAACGGCCTGCTATCCGGCTTTATCCGACTCGGACTGGTGCGGATGATCGCCGCCGAGCACTCCCTCGGGAAACCGGTCGGCGGCGGGGCCGAAGATGAGTTCGCGGTTCTCGAAGAGGCTTTCCGGATCCTGGTCGAGCAGCCGCATCCGACGCCTGCGAAACCAGAAGAAGGCCGCCACGGCGAGCATCGCCACGGAGATGGCCGCCACCGTGAGGCCGCGCTCGGCCGAGTGGATCAGGGCGCCGATGCGATCGCCGAAGAGGTAGGAGAGACCGAAGAAGCTGCCGATGACGATCGAGGCGCAGGTCAGATCGGCGAGCAGGAACCAGCGATACTTGACCCTCAGAATGCCGGCCGTGAGATAGAAAGGGCTGCGAAGCCCCACGAGAAACCTCGCCACGAAAAACGCCTTGATGCCGTGCTTCTTGATGAGCCGCTCGATCGTCTGTTCCCGCTCGGCCGTCAGGAATCCAGACCACCAGGGATGTTCCTTGAGCACCTTGGCGCCGAAAAAATAGCCGATCCCGTACATCAGGCTGTCGCCGAGCACCGCCCCGAGCAGGCAGGCTGGAAGCGCGTAATACCAGTGGAGCGCCCCGGTGCGGCTGGCGACGCCGGCGGCCACGATCGGCACCTCCTCCGGCACGGGCAGACCGATGCCGGTGAGCGTCAAAAAGAGCACGATGCCGAGGTAGGAACCCCGCTCGAACCATTCGATCATGGAAGACAGGGGATCGCGCCGTCGAAATCGGGTTCGGAAAGAGCCGCCATGGCCCGGGATTGTAGCCGACAGCGGCAGCGTATGCTCGGGGAATGTCGCCTCTTCCGCCGAATAGGCCCGCTGACGCCCCCCGGACGCCCCGCGAGACGGGAGAGTCGGGTGCCGAACTGCACGCGATTCGCGTGGGCCGAACGGCCATGGCATGCCGTTTCGAGATGGTCTTCAACGCCGGCGAGCATGCCGACGCGACCACGCACGCGATCGAGGCGCTCGACCTGATCGACGCCATCGAGGCGAGGCTCACGGTGTACCGCGACGACAGCGACGTGGCGAGAATCAACCGGATGGCGCATTCGGGGCCCTGCCCGGTGGAGCAGGAGCTTTTTTCGCTGCTGCTGCAGTGTCGCGATCTGCATGCAAAAACGGCAGGAGGCTTCGACATCGCCGTCGGAACGCTCCTGCGAACCTGGGGCTTCCATCAGCGTCGGGGCCGCATGCCCGATGCGGAATCACTCGCCGCCGCGATCGATCGCAGCGGCATGCGGCACGTCGTTCTCGACGAAACGGCGAGAACCGTGCAATTCGACCGCGAGGGGATCGAACTCAACCTCGGGGCGATCGGCAAGGGCCATGCGGTGGACCGGGCGGCGGAACTCCTGGCGAACCGGCTCGGCGGCGGCTCGTTTCTCATCCATGGCGGGCAGAGCAGCGTCCGCGCGACGGGAAACCAGGCGACCCTCTCGGCATCGAGCGGCTGGCGGGTCGGAATCGTCCACCCGCAGCGTCCCGACCGCCGGCTCGGGACGCTGCGGCTCGTGAACCGGGCGATCGGCACGAGCGGGTCGGGCACCCAATTCTTCGTGGATCGCGGCCGCAGGCTCGGCCACATCCTCGACCCCCGCCGCGGAGTTCCCGCCGAGGGCGTCCTTTCCGCAACCGTGATCGCCCCCACCGCCGCCGAAGCCGACTCGCTCGCGACCGCGCTCTACGTGCTCGGGCCGGAGGGGCTCAACGCGATCGCCCCCCGCGGCGGAGACGTCGCCGCATTGCTTGTCGTCCCGGCGAGGTCGGCGGCGACCGTGCGTCTCCTCACGGCCAACCTGGCGAAAGAGACGCTCGACGTTCCAGACGACGCACCGGTCGAACGGATCGAGGCCGTCTGATACGGATCACACTTGATCCTTGCGCACGAAACACTCCCGGGAAACAACGTTCAGGGAGGGGC
>DHLZ01000232.1 GCA_002405515.1 Planctomycetaceae bacterium UBA4655 | reverse complement strand
GCGAAGCCCCCGAGGGCGACCTGGGGGCGATCGTTGTGCACCGTCACGATGACGAGGTCGGCGGCGGCGAGCGAGCCGGCCAGGGCCAACAGGCCCCACGGGCCGGGGAGGCGGCGGGCCTTCGGGCCCGGGGGGATGACATTCGGGCCCGCGGGCCGGGCGTTCGCCGCCGCGGACGTCGCGGCGAGCGTCGCGATGATCGTGCGTCGCAGGTGCTGCGAGCGGCCCGGGGCTTCGGAGGAGTGGAGGGCGTCGACGTGGCCGGCCTCGAGCGCCTCGGCGATCCGGCGTGTTTCGTCGACGATTTGCCGCTCGGATTCGGCGTCGGGCCGCGCGAGCCGCGAGAGCAGCTCTTCCCGCTCCCGACCATCGAGCTGGCCGAGCGCGTGGGCCGTGAGCAGCGCGGCGTCGTCTTCGGGCTTTCGGTCGTGCGTGTAATCAGGGTTCATGATCGGGCTCGCTGGGAGGTGGTGGTGATCTGCTCGGAGGAGGCGGATGCGTCGAGGATGCTGCGGACGGCCGGATGGGTGCGGAGCGCCGTGAGGCCGCGATGGGCGAGAACGCGGACGTACCCTTCCTGGTGGCCGGTGACGGTGGCGATTTCGCGGTAGGTGAGCCCCTCGCACCAGAGGTCGATCGCCTCCCGCTGCGCCGCGGGAAGATCGACGAGCAGTTCGCGGAGCCGGCCGGCGAGATCGCGTTGCTCGGCAGCCCGTGCCGGGTCGGCCTCGACAGGGGCGGCGGTGGAGGCCGGATCGGCGGCACGGTCGAGCATCGCCCGTTCGCGGCCCGCCATCCGCAGGTGGTCGATGGCCTTGTTGCGGCAGACGCGGTAGAGCCAGGGGGCGATCCGCCCATCGACCCGCTCGCGAGGCTCCTCGCAGAGCTTCACGAAGGCGTGTTGCACGGCGTCGCGGGCGAGGTCGAGGTCGCCCAGGAGCCGTCGTGCGTATCGCAGGAGCGGCAGTTCATACGCATCGACCGCTTCGAGAATCCACTGGCAGGGATCGCTGCTCGCCTCCATCGTGCGTTCCTCGCGGTCGAAATCGGGGCTCCAGAGAAGACAACGGCGGGCGGGCCGGTTCGTTACAGCCGTTTTTTCAGCGGGACGGATCGGTCAAGAGACCGACCAGTCGAAGATGGCAAGTTCCGGCGTTGCCCCGATGCGGACCGGCATCAGTGACGTGCCGATTCCCCGGCAAACATAGAGTGGCGGTCCCCCCTCACGATACCAGCCGGCCACGTAGGGCCCGCTTCCCCAGGGCCGCACGACCGCAAGCCCAAACGGGGCGATCTGGCCGCCGTGCGTGTGGCCCGAGAGGATGAGGCTCGGCCGTTGGGCGGCAGGGAGCGGGCAGGCATCCCGGGATGCGGGACAGTGGGCGAGCAGAAGGTGGTGCGGGCAGGG
The DNA here is from genome assembly GCA_002405515.1 of Planctomycetaceae bacterium UBA4655. GTDB lineage: Bacteria > Planctomycetota > Planctomycetia > Pirellulales > UBA1268 > UBA4655. The sequence continues at coordinate 4,820 of DHLZ01000232.1, read as the reverse complement.
CTCCGCATCGGCGAGTGCCGCCTCGGGATCGGGCCGACCCGCTGCGAGGTCGTCGAGGCCGGTGATCCGGATCGTGCGGCCGCCCGTCGTGAACGCCACCGACCGGTTCACGAGCAGTTCGACCGAGTGGTCGTCGAAGAGCCGGCGGTAGCCTTCGACGGGCAGCCCCGACCAGTATTCCCAGTTGCCGAGGACGGCGAACGTGGGCGTGTCGGGCAGCTCGCCGAGAAAATCTTCCAGGCCCTCGCGGCATGCGGCACGTTCGATCAGGTCGCCCGTGAGCACGACGATATCGGGCCGGGCCTCGTGGAGGCGTTCGAGAAGTGTCTCATGAAGGCTTCCCATGCGGGTCATGTGCAGGTCGGTCACCTGCGCGAGGCGGATCGACGCTGCCGATCCGGCGGCCTCGCCGAAGGGGTGCGTGGTGGTGACGAGGCGATGGGGCGTGATGAAAAACCCGTCGATCGCGGCGGCAGTCGGCACGACCGCGGCGAGGCCGGAGCCGACGAGCATCCTGCGGCGGCTCCACCGACTTGTTCCAGATGTCATCTGAGGAGGTATCGCCGACCCGGGGGACTTGGGGCAACCACCCCGAATGGGGTAGGATTCTCGCGTTCTCATGTGAAATCCATTCCCACGCCACACGGGGTGATTCTATGCCAGTCGGATTCGGGGTCGGAGCGGTCGAACTCGTGCTCGCGTTGCTGATGTTTGCCGGCGGCCCGCTGGGCCTGCCTGTCTCGGTGCCGCCGCTGCCAGCGGATCCGCTCATCGAACGCTCGGCGCCGCAGGAGTGCCTGCTCCACGTCGCGACGCGGGGCGTCGCCGAGCCGTCGGGAAGCTCCACGAATCTCACGGAACGGCTCCTCGCGAACGAGGAGGTTCGCCGGTTCGTCGGGGAACTCACCGACGGCGTGCTCACGGCGATGAAAACCTCGCCCGGGGTCCGCGGACCGGCAGCCGAGGCCGTTGACCAAGGCATCGTCGTGCTCGGCACGCTCTTTTCGCAGCCCGCGTCGCTGACGGTGTCGAAGCTCTCGATCGACCCGGCGGCGGGGCCGCCATCGGTCGATGCCGCCCTCGTCGTGAAGTGCGGCGAACGGGCGCAGGCCGTGAAGGAGGCGATCGAAAAACTGCTCGGAATGGTCTTCGCGGGCGCGCCGGAGGCCATGCAACCGAAGCCGGTCACGATCGCCGGCCGTGAATGGTCGAAGGTGGATCTGCCGATCGTCGGCCCGGTGACATGGGGCTTCGGGGGAGCGTATTTCATCGTGACCGTGGGGAACGATGCGACCGAACGGCTGCTCGATCGTCTCGGGGACAAGTCGGCAAAGGCCCCGGCCTGGAAGGCGAAGCTCGAAGAGCGGATGCCACGGGAGCGGCTCGCGACGCTCGCCTACGTCGATGCCAGGGCTGCCATGAAGATCGTGCAGGATCTCCCCAAGCTCGGCGGCCCGGCGATGCCCGAGGGCGTGCTCGAGGCCACCGGGCTTTCGAAGCTGGAAACGATCGGGGCCGTGACGGGCCTCACCGCCGAGGGATTCGCGGCCTCGCTCTGGCTGGGAATCGACGGCGAGCCGACCGGCATCTTCGCCGCCTCGGAGGAGGGCGTCGGCGGGGCGGCACTTCGGAGCGTGCCCCGCGATGCGATCATGGCGCAGCTCACGAAGCTCGACCTGGCACGGGCGGTCGCCTCAGTTATCGAGCTCGTCGAGCGCGTCAATCCATCGACCGCGGTCGAAGCTCGGCAGGGGCTCGAGCGGCTCGAGGGTGCGATCGGCATGAATGTCGTGAAGGAGATTCTCGAGCCGATCGGAAGCGACTGGAGCTTCTTCATCGTTCCCGGTGGCGGATTCATCCCGGCCATGGCCCTGCAGGTGTCGCTCGACGACCGGGCCGCCTTCGAGAAGGCGCACGATCGGCTGCTCGGCATGGCGGTCGCGGCGGCCGGGGAGCGGGCCGTCATGGTGCGAAAGATCGACTACCACGGCCACACGATCCACTGCCTCAAGGCCGGCGCCGAGACCCCGCTGCCGGCAACTCCGAGCTGGTGCCTTGCGAAGGACAGGCTCATCGTGACGGCGTCGCCGCAGCTCATGAAAACGCTGCTGGCCCGGGGGCCGGGCGACGAGGGCCTCGATGCGGTGCCCGAGGTGAAGCGGGCGACGGCCTCGGGCGGCGAGTCGATGATCGGCTACCTCGAGCCGTCGGCCCTCATGTCGACGCTCTTCAGCGTCTACGAGATGGGTTCGCCGCTCGTCGAGTCGGGGCTCGCCCGGCAACGGATCACCGTGCGGATGCCGGAGCTGCCCGCCGCGTCGGCCGTCATGCCGCACGTGCGGCCGAGCGTGACGGTCGTCCGACGGGTGAAAGGGGCCGGCGGCGGGATACTGTTCGATTCCACCTCGACGGTGCCGCTCGGGCCGCTTTCGAGCGGCGGCGGTCTGGTCGGCGGGGCGCCGATGTCGGCGCCGGTGCTCGTCGGATTGCTCCTGCCGGCCGTGCAGGCGGCCCGCCAGGCGGCCCGCCGCACGCAGGCGATGAACAACGCCAGGCAGATCGTGCTCGCCATGCTCGTGCACGAGTCGGTGAAGCGGAGGCTGCCCGCGCCGGCGATCTGCGACAAGGAGGGAAAGCCGCTCCTCAGCTGGCGGGTCGCGATGCTTCCCTACCTCGAAGAGCAGGGCCTCTACAACCAGTTTCGGCTCAACGAGCCCTGGGACAGCGAGCACAACAAGAAGCTCATCCCGCTCATGCCACCGGTGTTCCAGGATCCCGGATTGCCGGAGCAGGCCGGCGGCGGGCTGACCACGTTCCAGGTGCTTCGCGGTGAGAAGTCCGCCTTCCCGAAAGATGCGGAGGGGCTGCAGCTCGGGGCCATCTCCGACGGAACCTCGAGGACCATTGCGGTCGTCGAGGTCTCCGGCGAAAGGGCCGTTCCCTGGACGAAGCCGGAAGACCTCGCCTTCGATCCCGACAAACCCTTCGACGGCCTCGGAACCGACCGGCGGCCCGGGGGACTTTTCATCGCGGCCTTCCTCGACGGCCATGTCGAGACGCTCTCGCCCGACGTGCCCCCCGCGGTATTTAAGGCCATGGTGACGCGGGCCGCGGATGACGGCATCGCGGAGCGGTAGGTCTCGCAGGCCTTCGTGCGGCTCATCCGCCGGCCGGCGGGCCGTCTACTCGGCTTCCTGGATCGTTTTGTAGGAAGGTTGCGCGGACCTCATGAACGAGCGGGTGCCTTTCCACTTGACCATGGCTCGTTCCAGGGCCGGCAGGGCCGGCTTCGCCCGGGCCCCCATCGCAGCCAGGCCGCGCACGACCCGAACGCCGCGCCGGGGGTCGTCGGCCTCGAGCAGGCTGATGAAGATCCGCAACGCATCGTCATCGCCGAGGGCCCGGATCGCATCCACCGCCCGATAGGCCAGGGCCGCATCTTCAGAGAGCAGGTCCACCAAGAGCGATTCGAGTTTCCTGGGCCGCGGCTGGGGCGGGACGTTGTTGGGCAGGATCCTCAACAGCGCTCCCATCGCCTCCCGGTCCACCGGCGATTGGGCGGCATCGATCAACTTGACCAGAACCGGCTGGTAAAGATCCAGTTTGGCGGTCCGCTTGCCCAGACTGGTCAATGTCGCCTCCAACAAGTTCGGGTCACCGTCGTCGAGCGCTGCCAGCAGGACCGTGTCAATCCGCGGGTCGTCCACGCCGCCCATCTGCCCGAGCAATTCCACCACGGCGATCCGTACCAGGGCATTCGGGTTTCGGGACGATTCCACCAGGAACGGGACCGCGGCCTCGCCCAGTGAGCCCACCGTCAGCGCCAGTTGCCGGCGCTGTTCCGGGTCGGTCTCGGCCATCAACCGGACCAGCACAGGCAACTCCTCGGCCTGCCGGCTGTCGGCCTGGCCGGCGGCCACTCGCGCCGCCAGTTCACGCCCCGCAAACTCGCGGATTTGGACGTCGGCATCCGTCGCCAGCGTCAACAGCCGGCTGATGACGGCGTCAGCATCGGCGCCCACTGCTTGGATCGCCTGTTCCGCCTTGAGCTGATCAGGTGACTTCCGCAGGTCGTAACAGGCGATGCGGTTGCAGCCGCGGATGATCAGCCGGCCGTCCACGTATTGGAACGCCATCGGCGTGTCATACCCGCCGGTGAGGTTGTGCGTCTGGAGAATCCCGCCCACGGGCTCCAAGTCCGGCAACCGGTACACCCGCAAGTTGCCAGGCGCTTGGCCTGTTGGATGCGATCCATCGAGCTGCACGATCACAAGACCGTCGTTGACGATGATCGGGCCGTTGCGGCCGCTGCCGCCGGTCGCGTCGGCCTCGGCGACGATCTTGCCGGTGTCGGGTTGCATCGCCACGAGCGCCGATTGAGAGTCTCCGCCGCCGCCAGCGCCGTTCAGTCGAGTGTACAAGAGTCCCTGGTGCATGGTCATCGGGTTGTCGCTGAGCAGGCAACGCTTCTCATCAATCTGTTTCCAGAGTTGTTTTAGTCCGGTTGGCTCGACCTTGTAGCCGATCAGGTAGTGGGGATCGGTCTTGCCCCTGTGCGAGGTCACCAAGTGCGATCCGAGCAGCCGCAACTGCAATTTCGGACCTTCCGCGTCGCCCTCGATCTGCGCGGACCACGCCTCCTTGCCGCTGCGGAGATCCACGCAGGCAATGCCGCTGTCGCCGGGCTTGCTTCCGCCACGGGTCACCAGCACGCGGGCGATGCCTTCGTGCCTCCACAGCCCCGGCGCAGACACCGGAGTCGTCCAGAGCAGCTTGCCGGTGGCGGCAACGACGGCCCCCACCTCTTTGTTGATCGTCGC
>DHLZ01000194.1:6674-11201 GCA_002405515.1 Planctomycetaceae bacterium UBA4655 | reverse complement strand
CGGGCTGCATAGCGTTGCCCTGCACTCGTGTTCTTTCGCGTGCAGCTTCGCGCTGTCCAGCGCCATCTTCTCGCGCTGCTTGCGCCTCGGGCTTCCGGTGATGTTCAGCTAACGCCTGCAGGGAAACTTGCGGCTCGGGCTTCCGGGGGACCCGGGTGTGGCTCAGTGAGCCGAAAACCACCGTCAACACCATCGTGCTTGGGGTAGTAATTCATGCAGCATTATGTCCAGCCGGCCCTGAGAACCCATGGACTCTCTGGTGCGTAGCGGGAAAATGGCATCGGAAAGCAGGCACGCAAACAGAGAGCGAGCGACCGGATGGCGACAGGTGACAGGCTCGTGGCGAAGCGGTGGCTGGCGGGAACGCTCCTTCCCTACATGCACCACGGCATCGACGTTGGCGACGGCACGGTCGTCCACGCCCGCCCCGACGACCCGAAGCGGATCTTCGAAGGCGGCCGCGTCGTCCGCACGAGCCTCGAGGAGTTCGCCGACGGTTCACCTGTCGGTGTCGAGAATGAGCCGCCGGCCGCCTTTCCGCCGGAGGAGATCGTCCGTCGGGCGATCGAGCACGTGGGCCGCGAGGGCTACAGTCCCGTCATCGACAACTGCGAGCACTTCGCGACCTGGTGCGCCACCGGCCGCCGCGAGAGTCGGCAGATCGACCGGCTCGTCGCGGTTTCCACGCGGGTGCTCTCGCTCGCCGTCGGCATCCTGGTCTCGAGGACGGGCCTGCGGATCGCCGGCCGCATTCCCCGGGCGTGAGCCGCCGCAGCGTCGGCTGGCGTCGGATCCACGACACGAACCCGATACGGGGAGCCGTCTCTTCCCGCGGCCGCGCGGCCGATCCGCACGCCCCTGCCGCTGGTTACCTCGAAGTGCGTGTGCAGCCGGTAGGCCGAGAGATGGTTGCCCTTGGCCCACCGCTTCAAGCCGACGTCCGGCCGTGGCGGCCGATGAGGGCGGTGGAGGCCGCCGCCGCCGCCGTCTCCGCCGACGTCGTCGTGATCACCCGCCGTCCACTGCCCGCGGCGAGATCCCGCACGGCCGCCTCCGTGGCATCCGTGACCACGATCGTGCCGGTCTCGGCGACGGCCAGGATCATGGCCTCCACCACGGGCAGGGCGGCCTCCGGCAGCGGGAGCAGCACGAGCGCGTCGCAGCGATCCAGCGGCAGGCCGCGGCCGGCGACCGAACGCCAGTCGAGTTCGACGACCGCGGCATCGATCTCCGGTGAGACGAGCAGGTCGCGAGCGGCGTCCACGGTGGCATGCGGCTCTGCGGAGCAGGGCGTGTCTGCCACCCATTTTCCATCCGCGCAGGTGAGCCCGGTCGCATGCCCCGCCGCACGCAGCAGGCGGTCGAGCGCGACGGCGGCCGCGGATCCCTGCCGGCCCATGACCGCGGCGATCGGTATCCTGCCGGTCTCGCCTGGGCCGAAGAGTTCGGCGACGATCGCCTCGGCGACCGGCTGGCCGGGCCCCTGCGAGGGGTGCGTGTGGATCATCAGCTGGGGGCCCGCGTTCACCTCGCAGACCGCCGCCCCCTGCGGCCGCGGGGGCTGGCTGATGTCCCGGGCGATGAGGTCGATGCCGGCGATGTCGAGGCCGACCGCCCGCGCCGCCCGCACGGCCGTCGCCGCCATCTCGGGATGGACTTCCGCGGTCACGTCGAGGCCGTGGGTGCCGATCCGCTTCACGAGCACGCGGCGGCCGTCCGCTGGAACCGTCGTCGGCAGCACGCCCTCCTGGGCGAGCTGGGCGAGCACGGTGGCGTCGAGATCGACCGTCTTGTTCGGCATCGCCTCGGAGCGGCCACGGCGCGGATCGGAGTTGATCTGCAGATCGATCAGTTCGGCGATCGTCCGGCGGCCGTCGCCGGTCACGTACAGGTTTTCACCCCTGGCGCAGGCCACCATCCTGCCGCCGATGACCAGCAGCCGGTGTTCGACGCCCGAGACGAACCGCTCGACCACGACGGTCTTCTCGCGTCGCCCGTTCGCGGAGGCCACGGGAAAGGCGCGGGCGATTTCCTCACGGGTGGAGAGGTTCAGGAACACGCCGTGGCCGTGGTTGCCGTCGGCCGGCTTCAAGACCACGGGCAGCCCGACCTCCTGCGCCGCCTGCCAGGCCTCGTCAGCCGAGGCGACCACGCGACCCAGAGGCGTGGGCACGCCGGCCGCGGCGAGCACGTCCTTCGTCAGCTGCTTGTCGATCGCGATGCCCTCGGCGATCGACGACGTGCGATCGGTGACCGCGGTCCAGATGCGTCGTTGGCGTTTGCCGTGGCCGAGTTGCACCATGCAACCCCGGCCGAGACGCCGCCAGGGAATGCCCCGGTCGGCCGCGGCCCGGACGATGAGCATCGTGCCCGGGCCGACGCACACGTCGTCGGCCAGCACCGTGAGCCGATCGACCAGCGGCGTGAGGGAGGACAGGTCGTCCGCGAGCCCGCGGTCGAGGAGCGCGGCGGCCTCGCGGAGGCAGGCCTCGGCGAGCACCGGATCGAGAGACTCGAGGACGATGCGGAACAGCCCCGGCTCGCCGGCGTCGGTCACCTCCAGGAACGTGGTCGGCTGGAGCCGGGCCTCGGCCTGCAGCGCGAGGGCCGTCTGTCCGAGCAGCCGTGCCTGGGCGAGGCCGGACGCCGCGGCGGACGCGTCGTCGGTCGGCACGAACCCGCCGAACAGCCGATGCCGCCGCGGCAGGGCAGCGTCGATCCGGGCCGCGGCCACGGCGAGGGCCGACGCCGGCGGCGGCTCCCCGAGCCGCACGGTCGCGTCGTAGACCTCGTTCTCACGGACCCAGACGCTCGGCGCCCACACCTGCCGCCCGACGCAGATTTCCATCAATTCCGCCTGTTTTTAGCCGTCGCCGTTCCGCCCCCGAACGCTACCGGCCGGGAACCGTGTCTCGGTGGAGTGTCGTGTTCGCCACACACGCGCTGGCAGTCGTTCGGTCGATGCCGATCGACGGCCCGCACCTCGGCATCCCGCACCGATCTTCTGCAGACCATCGCCGGGCCGTTCCCGCGACGGGCCTGGTGGCGAGAAGCATGCGTTCCCGAGGTTTCATCCGGGCTGCACCGTGGGTGAGTCGGTACCTGCAGGTGCTCGCCACGCGCCGGCATTCGGCGGCGATCCGGTCACCGTCTACGTATGGTAGGCCTGCCGGCGGGACTTCCACAAGCGTCGGCCCGACCGGGTGTCGATCACTGGTAGTCGGAGAGCGATCCCGGATTGCGGGCGACGCGGAGCGCGTTGACGACGGCCACGACGTCGATCACCTCCTGGAGCATGGCCCCGGCCGCCGGCGGCAATAGCCCGGCCGCCGCGAAGCCCATGCCGACGAGGCTCGCCGCCATCCCGCCGACGGCGCTTTGCAGCGCGATCGCCCTCAGCCGGCCACCGATGTGGAAGACCTCGTCCACGCGGGCGAGCGACTGCTCCATGACGACCGCGCCCGCCGCCTCGCTCGTCACGTCGCTGCCGGCGCCCATGGCGATGCCGACCGTCGCGGCGGCGAGGGCCGGCGCGTCGTTGATCCCGTCGCCGACGAACACGGTCGGCGCCGCCTGCATCTCCCGGCGGACGATCTCGAGCTTCCCTTCCGGCTGGATGCCGGCATGCACCTCGCGGATGCCGACCAGGTCCGCAAGCCACCGCACCTCGCTCTCGCGGTCGCCGCTGACGAGCATCACGCGGGTGAGCCCGTGGCGGGGTCCGAGGTGGCCCACGAACGGCCGCCCGTCGGCCCGCGGTGCGTCGCGAAACCTCAGCACGGCCTCGGCACGGCCATCGACGATCACGACACACTCGAGTCCGCCGGCCGACGCCGGCAGCGCGGACGCCGCGGCCGGATCGGCGGTGGCGAGCTTGCCGCGGCTCGTGATCGCGACGTCGCGGACGACGCCCGCGCCGTCGCCGCCGACCTTGCCGGAGAGTCCACGGCCGGGCTTCTCCGAAACCTCCTGCACCTCGAGCCTCGGGAGCGACCCCGCGTCGGCCGCCTCGACGACCGCCTGCGCGAGCGGGTGCTTCGAGTACCGCTCGAGCGCGGCTGCGATCGCGAGCACGTCGTTCGGCTTCATGTCGGAGACCGGCACGACCTCCGTGAGCTTCGGGCTGCCGTAGGTGAGCGTGCCGGTCTTGTCGAAGATCGCCGTGCGGCAGGTGTCGAGCCGCTCGAGCACCGCGGGATCGCGGATCACGATCCCCCGCTTCGCAGCCAGCGACACGGCGCCGATGATCGCGACGGGGATCGCGATCAGGAGCGGACAGGGCGTCGCGACCACGAGCACGGCGAGAAAGCGGACGGCATCGCCGCTCGCCCACCAGGCGGCCGCCGCGATCGCCACCGCCAGCGGCGTGTAGAACGCGCCGAGCGCATCGCCGAGCCGCCGCAGTTGCGGCCGCTCCTGCTGGCTCGCCGCGAGCACGTCCATGATCTTCGCGTAGCGGCTGTCGGCCGCGACCCGCTCGGCGCGGACGTCGAGGGCGCTCGTGCCGTTGATCGCGCCGGAGAGCAC
>DHLZ01000194.1:0-6488 GCA_002405515.1 Planctomycetaceae bacterium UBA4655 | reverse complement strand
CCACCGGGCAGATCTCGTGCGGCAAGACGACGACGAGGTCGCCGACGGCCACCTCCGCAAGCGGCACGTCGGTCATCGATCCGTCACGTTTCCGGTGGGCCACCGTCGGCATCCGTCGTGCGAGCGCCCCGAGCACGTCGCCCGCCCGGCTCACCGCCCGGCTCTCGAGCGCCTCGCCCCCGGAGAGCATCAGCACCACGAGCGAGCCGGCGAGGTATTCGCCGAGCACGACCGACGTCACGATCGACAGGCCCGCAAGAAGGTCCGACCCGAACGTGCCGGCGGCGAGCTTTGAAAGCAGGTCCCAGACGAGCGGCACACCCCCGATCGCGAGAGCCAAAACGAGCGGCAGTTCCGCGACCGACACCGTCCCGCTCCAGGCCGTCGCAAACGCCGGCACCGTGCCGAACCCGGCGAGCAGGAGGCCGCCCCAGGCGGCGATCGCAAGAATCGCCAGCACCGCGATCGCCGTTTCACGAACCCCGGCGGCTGGTATCCTATGATTCATGATTGCCATCAACCATACCCGCTCCGGGAAAGGTTCGTCCGAGGCAGCGCGGAACGTGCTCGGCGGGCCGCTCGCCCCCTGCTCGTTTTCGCCGATGACCGGCTTCTTCCGCGATGGCTGCTGCCGCACGCGGCAGGACGACGCTGGCGTCCACACCGTCTGCGCCGTGATGACGGCCGACTTCCTCGTCTTCACGGTGGAGGCGGGGAACGATCTCGTGACGCCTCATCCCGAGTGGAATTTTCCCGGTCTCGTGGAGGGCGACCAGTGGTGCCTCTGCGCGGCGAGGTGGCTCGAGGCCTACGAGGCCGGACACGCCCCGCCGGTCGTGCTCGAGGCGACGCACGAGAAGACGCTCTCGATCGTGCCGCTCGAACTCCTCAAGCGACACGCGGCTTCGCCGCGATAGGGCCCAGCCGAAATTCGCGGCAAAAGCTCCACCCCGCCCGGGGGTCGCCCCCGGGAACCGCTGCTCAGCCCTGCCGCCAACGGCCGGGCCCGCCCGTGCCGGCGGCGGCCCTGCCCAGACGGTAAAACCCCTGCAAAAGTCCAGAATATCCCCGGGGTTTGTCGAGTGCTATGCTGGGAAACGTAGGTGCAGCCTGGCGCGGTTGTCCTTCCTCCGCGGCCGGATCGCGACGCCCGGGCCGGCCTGGAGGTGACTGAATCCATGGCACTGACCTTCCTCGCCGCCGAGATGGGGTCGCCGGTTCCTCCGCGGAGCTCTTCTTCGCCGTCCAAGCCGCCGCCGAGCCGCGGCTGCATGGCTGTGCTCGCGCTTCTGGCAGCCGTGGGCATCGAGCGGGCCCAGGCGGCCGACGGCGTCGATCCGCGGGTCCGCACCCTGTTCACGCAGCATTGCGGATCGTGCCACGATAGCGGGAGCAAGGAAGGGGGCATCGACGTCACCTCGCTGGCGGGTGATCTCGCCGTGGAAGGCCGCGTCTGGAACCGCATCCACAGCGTCGTCGCATCGCGGGTCATGCCGCCGGCCGGCGAGCCGCCGCTGTCCGCCGAGGATCACGGCCGTGTGCTCGCCTGGATCGAAGCGAAGAGCAAGGAGCTGGCCATCCGCACCGAGCCGCGGCGGCTCAATCGCTATGAGTTCAGCAATACCCTCAACGACCTCCTGGGGTTGCAGGAGAACTTCGCCGCCCGCCTGCCGGAGGACATCTCGGTCAACGGCTTCGACACCAACGCCGAGAAGCTGACCTCGACCGGAGAGTCGTTCGAGCAATACCTCGAGACCATCGTCACGGCCGTCGATTGGCGATTCGAATCCTCCCAGCCCGGCTTCGCGCCGATCGAAGTCGCCGTTGAAGAACCACCGAAGAAAAAAACGCCTGCGGCGGCGCCCGTCTTCAGGATGCCTCACCCCAACAACGTCAACTTCAAGGGCAACGTCCCGCTGATATTTCGCACGGGAAACGCCGTCGCGATCCGTCCGCGAACCATCGCCCGGAACATCAGCGCCGGCGACCTGAACGGTTTCGCCGCCCTATTCGAGTTTCCCGCCGGGTTCTGCGCGACGCTTCCGCCGTCGATCGACCGGTTCAGGCTGACCCTCCGCGTGCGGAGCGACGCCCCGGCGAACGGCTCCCTGCCGCGACTGGTCGTCGAAGTGAACAGGGAAGCCGTGCTCGACAGGCAATTGGAACCGCAGGCTGATTTCCAGGACATCGTCTGTCACTTTCGCAGGAGCCAGCTCAGTCAACAGGACGCCATAAATATTCAGATCATGAACGGCTACGAGATCGAGAACTTTCCCGACAGCGTCCACCGGGCGATCGACGTGTTCGTCCGCCAGAAGCCGTCGAAGGAAGAGATTCAGAAGCATATCCAGGAACTTCTCGACCAGCATCCGGTTCTCTTCATCGAAAAGATCATTCTCGAGCCCGGCCGCTATGCCGACGATCCGCCTCCGGCCCACGGCCTGGCGTTGACGCGGCTCGCCGAATTGCCCGACGACGACCGGCGGCGGGCCCTGGAAACGTTCCTCTCTCTTGCTTACCGCCGGCCGCTCGAGCCATCCGAGCGATCGCAGTTCGGGCAATTCCTCGAGCGCCAAGCGTCTCTCGCGAGCTCGTCGCAAGCGACGGTCCGCAGCGCCCTCGCCTACGCATTGGCTTCGCCGCAGTTTCTCTACCTCCAATCCACGAATCCCGCCACGCCTGCGACCGACCATCAGCTTGCCGAGCGGCTCTCGTATTTCTTCTGGAGCACGACCCCGGATCCCGCCCTGGGCGCGGCGGCCCGCGCCGGAACGCTGCGGTCCGGCCGCAATCTCGAGGAGCAGGTGACGAGGCTGCTTGATCACCCCAATGCCGAACGGTTCTTCCAGCGTTTCGCCGGTCAGTGGCTCGACACGGAGAAGCTGGAGGATCGCCACGAATCGACCGACCCGAGCTACCGTAGTGCGGCGAACGCCTATTTTCGTTCCAGCCTGCGACGCGAAGGCGGCGAGTTTTTTCAGGAGCTGGTCCGACGCGACCGTAGCGCGTTGACGATCATCGACTCCGACTTCGTCATCGTCAACGACAGGCTTTCGACGCACTACGGCCTGCCGTTGGTCCGCGGGGGCGACTTTCGCGTCGTGTCGCTGCCGAAGGATTCGCCGTATGGGGGTGTGGCGACGCTGGCGAGCGTGATGACGACCACCGATCACGGCATGTTTCGGCCGATCTACCGGGGAGACTGGGTGCAGAAGAATCTGTTCAATCGCCCGCTGCCTCCGCCCCCCTCGGACGTTCCCGAGCTCGTCCCGAACGACCCCCGCTTCAAGGGCAAGTCACTCCAGCAGCAGTTGGCGCTCCATCAGGAGCACGCCAAGTGCGCCGTCTGCCATGTCCGCCTGGATCCGCTCGGCTACGCCTTTCAGGAGTTCGACGCGATCGGTCGCGTCGTCCAGGGGCCGGCCGCGAAAACACTCCAGACCAACGGCAGCCTGCCGAACGGCGAACGCTATGCGAACGTGCGTGAGTTCCGTTCCATCATGCTGGAACGATACCGCGACGACGTGATCCGCGGCCTGATCTCGAAACTGATCACCTACGGCCGTGGTCGCGAGCCCAGCCTCGGCGAACGCGAATGGGTCGAGCGTCTGCTCGTCCGGGCGCGGCAGACCGACTACCGTATGCGTCCCCTGCTTTTGTCGATCGTGGAGAGTCCTGAGTTCCTGCATTGATGCGGCGGCGGCGACCGTCGCCATGTCGCGAGCCCCGCCACCTTTCCCAGTCCGGAGCCGATTCATGAAACGCGATCCGATCACCCGGCGCACCTTGCTCAAGAGCGGGGCAGCGGTCCTGGCTCTGCCTTCCCTGGAAATCATGGCGAGCGATCCGGGCAAGGCCGATGCGGCCGCCCTTCCGCCGCGGTTCGCGTTCTTCTACGTTCCATTCGGCGTCAACACCGCAACCTGGTTCCCCGTGGCGACCGGCGCCGATCACGACTTCTCGCCGACGCTCGAACCGCTGCGGCCGTTCAGGTCCGATCTGACGATTCTCGGCGGGCTGCACCATCACCAGCCGGGCATCAGCAATCACTTCACGGTGGACAACTTCCTGACCGGAACCAGTACGAGCAAGGGCTTCAACACGCAGTCGTTCGATCAGCTGCTCGCCGACAAGATCGGCAAAAAGAACTATTTGAAATCGTTGGTCCTGTCTACGGCCGGCGGCATCGGCAGCCCGGGCCGCTCCAGAACCCTGTCGTTCAACCGGGCTGGGGCGCCGTTGGCCGCGGACAAATCCCCGCGGGCCGTGTTCGACAAGTTGTTTCCGCCGGCTGAGCAGGCGGATCGAGACGCCCTGGGGCAACGCCTGCTGCAGCGGACGAGCATCCTCGACGGCCTCCTCGACCAGACGCAGGCATTCATGCGGCCGCTCGGACAGACGGACCGCGACAAGATGAACGAGTACCTGACGAGCATCCGCGACGTCGAGCGTGCCATCCAGGTCCGCGAGGAGCAGATCCGCCGCGGCCCGCCCGCCGGAGACACGACCGCACTCGCGCTCGAGGCCAGCCCATCGAACAACATGGAGCAGCGGCGGGCGTATGTCCGCTGCATGTTCGATCTCATCCATCTCGGGTTCGTCGCCGACACTACTCGCGTCGCCACCTACGCCATCGAGGACGAGGGCAGCGGCGGTGGGATCGTGAACTGGTCTGATTTGTGCGGCAATCGTACGGAGTGGCACGCCACGGCCCACCGGCGAGGTGATCCGGAAAAGGACGGCGCCAAGCAGACGCAAATCGACACCTGGCTGGTCGAACAATTCGCCTACTTGGTCGGCCGACTCAAATCCACCCGCGAGGGCGACGGAACGCTGCTCGACCGGTGCATGCTCATGTATGGCAGCGGGAACTCCCGCACCCATCTGCACCGCAATCTGCCGCTGGTGCTCGCGGGCGGCAATGCCTTCCACCTCCGCCACGGACAGTATCTCACCTACGTCGTCCGTAATCGCCTCGAGGCGGCCGTCGAGGGTTCGGGGGAAGCGAGCCGGGGCGGCGGCTACAAAGTGCAGGAAGAGGGCTCGGCCCGGTTCGCCAACCTGTTCGTCACCATGGCCCGGCAGGCTGGCATCGACATCCCCGGTTTCGCCGACAGCGACGGCGTGCTTTCCGAGCTCGTGGCCTGAAGCCTTCCTACGGCATCGGGGGCTAAGACACTTCCAAGAAAACCTCGACGGCCCGCGAACTCAAAGGAGGAAGCGGTGATGAACGGGAGTTGGCGGTTGGCCGCTTGCGCAATCGGTGTTCTGATTCTTGCTTGCCTTCCCTCGGCGCCGGCCGCCGAACCGACTGAGAAGGGCTGGATCGATTTTGTCACCGGCAAGGACTTGTCGTTTTGGAAAACGTACGTGCCCCCCAAGGATTCTCTATGGCGCGTCGAAGATGGCGTTTTGGTGTGTGAAACCGGGGAAAACTCCCCCAAGTCGCGAATTCGCTCGCAAGTTCAAGGCAAGTGGGACGATTTGCCCTGGGGTCACTTCATGGATGTCGAGATTGAGCTTGATGTTCGCTTCACAGGCGACGTCGATGCCTCAATCGCTCCCCGAAAAGGTGGCTTGAAATTCTGGCTCGGCTCCTGCGGTCGCGATCCGGAAAATCGGACTGGTTGCTGGTACACAGGCGAGACCTTTCCCGAATCCGGCCGTGCTCAGAACGTCGATAAGGTGTGGAAGAAAGATGACTGGAACTCCGTCCGCATCCTGGCGAAGGGGGACAAGTTCACTGCCTGGATAAACGGCCAAAAGGTGAGTGAATTTGAGGGAGAGGAGGGGGCTTTTCCGCACAACCACGTCGACGTGCGTACGGGTCCGGGAAAGAAAATGAAGCTCGAGATTCGAAACTTTCGTGCCAGACCGCTGTGAGCCTGTCCAGCGCCGCGCCGCAGCGCCGCGCCGGTGAGCCGTTCACTGCCGAGAACCTCGGTCCAGTTCTCGAAGGGCAGTGTGCGGATCGTTGAGGCCGGTATCCTCTTCGGCGGTCAGGAACCACGGTCCGAAGATCGGTTTCATGGATCGCAGAGCCACCTACCGCTGGGCCATGCCGGGCGACCTGAACGCCTTCTTCGGTCTCTCGATCGACAACCTCGCTGTCCTCGTGCTCACGGTCTCGATCCTGGCGACGGTGTTCGGCTATCCGGCCCAGTTCGCCCTCGCCCACCTCGTGCCCGGCACGGCCGTGGGGGTCGTCGTGGGCGACCTGCTCTACACCTGGATGGCCTTCCGCCTCGCCCGTCGGACCGGCCGCACCGACGTCACGGCGATGCCGCTGGGCCTCGACACCCCGAGCACGTTCGGGATGGTGTTCTTCGTCATCGGGCCGGCGTTCGCCGAGGCGGTCGCGGCGGGCCTCGACCAGGAGGTCGCAGCGCGGCGGCGACCGAGAGATTGGCACGGTCGAGATACTACCCCGAGCACGATGTTGTGGACTGTGGTTTTCGGCTGACCGAGCGCCAACCCGGTCCCACGGA
>DHLZ01000012.1 GCA_002405515.1 Planctomycetaceae bacterium UBA4655 | reverse complement strand
CCTAGGGCGCTTCGCTCCGGGCACCGGCCCTTTTCTTTTGAAAAGGGGCCTAGGGCGCTTCGCTCCGGACACCGGCCCTTTTCTTTTGAAAAGGGCCCTAGGTCGCTTCGCTCCGGGCACCGGCCCTTTTCTTTTTTTGATTTGAAAAACGCCTCGTGGCCGCTGCACGAGCGGCCTTGCGGTCGTCACTGGGACTGGTTCACAAAATTCTCACGCGATCCACACCCAATCCTTGCGCCCGCCTCATCCACATCACATGGTTCCTTCCCATACTCCGGCCCGATGGTGATTGATGACAGTCGGTTGAACCCCTTGCAACAATAGGAGGCCGTCGATGGAAGCCTTGAACGGATTCGGCGGGACGGGAGTCTCTCGCCCTGAAGCGGTTCGGGAAACGGTCGGCATGAAACGCTGGATGCGGCAGGCTGCCCGGAAGCACTCGCAGGGCAAGCCGCCCGCCAACGATAGCGCCAAGGCCGCGGGCGATGCCATCGCCCAGTTGCTGAAGGATGCCCGGAGGCACACCTGAGACCACCGGGCTCCGTCTGAAGCCCCTGCCTCCTCGCGGCCCTGCCTCCTCTCGGCCCTGCTGCCTCCTCAGCACCCCACATCCCGTTCAGGCAGCCGGCGGCCGCCGGCACACAGTCAGCTCCACTTCAACGCATGAGTTTCAACGCTTGAGGTCGGCGGCGTTGAATCTGTAGGGCACGAGCCCGCCCGTTTCCGTGACCTTCTGCTGCCAGTCCCTGACACCGGCGGAAGCCGCATCTCCCGCGGAGGAAAGCAGCTGGCAGTAAACCCACGCATCGATTTCATCGTGCAGCACCCGCACGTGGCCGTCACAAAAGGCCGCGTTGACGTTCCCGGGATGGTGGGAAGACGGATAGCGGAGGTTCCAGTCATTGAGATCGGCGCCGACGGGAACCGGTGACGGGAGCGGACGCGTGGCTTCCGTCGGATTGATCACTTGGATCTCCGTGCGAGCCCCGCTGCCGATCGGCAGCGGCTGAAGAATGGCGTGTTTGCCCGCCACCGCCCCGCGATGCTCGCGGGACACCCGCGGATTCATGGCCCAGGAGATGTCCTTGGGAACGAACGGACCGGATCGCTCGGAAAGCATGACGGTCACCGCGGTGCCATCATTCGCGCCGGAAGAGAGCTGCCTCATCGAGATCCTCGCCGCGGCGTAGGTCCTGCGACCGACGTCATACATCGGGTCGGAGGCCGTGTTGCCGACGGCGTCGAGGAACACGCCGTCGGCCGCGTACTGGGTTGGTGGAAAGCCATCCTGGCCGAGGATTTCGGCGCCCGTCCCCGCGTTCACCGCGTATGACAGCGGCGTCGGCGTGGTGAAATCTCCTTGCGATGGACACGCGTAGGGGGCGATAGACGACGCCGGCGGCCCCGCGATCGCGTCGGCTTCGGCCATGGATGTCGTGTACCAATTGTGCACCGTCGTCTCTTCGATCTGCGGGAGAATCAGCACCGTCCACGACACCGTCGCTTCGCTGGGGGACACCCCCGCCCTGACCGTCGAGAACGGCTTGATCGAATTTCGCCATCCGGGCAGATAGGAGCGAGAGTCGCCGTAGCCCGCCATCGCGAAGGCGATCTGCCGCAGGTTGTTGCCGCATGCCGCCCTCCTGGAGGACTCTCGGGCCACCTGCAACCCGGGAACGAGAAGGCCCGCAAGAATCGCTATGACCGCGATGACGACGAGCAGCTCCACCATTGTCATGCCGCTGCGTGTCATGCCGCGGGATATTGTCATGCCAGTCGGAACGAACGATCTCGTCCGGCGACGCGATGATGGCGGCACTGGCGTGGTTCTCCAGTTCGTCGGCAATGGAAACCGTGTCAGAAAACGGAGGAAGCGATCGACCGTCACCCATACAGGCGGCCGCTACGCGACCGTTCCTTCTCTCATCGGCGAGGCTACCCGATCTCCGGGAACCGGAGGCCGTGAGATTTCGGTTAGCTCGAGATTTTCCCTCCGCGTCGGCCCCGACCCCCGCCGATTCCCACGAACGGTGTTTGGCGGCTCCGGACGTCTGTCGGCGGCCGCCGCCTGCACGGACTTGAATGACCCGACGGGCCGCGGCGGATGGCGACGAAAACGACAGCGAAAAATGCCCGGAATCCATTCCACGACCGGTTCTTGCACACCTTTTCCTGGCATTTCAGCGGTTCGTACGGGCCAAAAAGACCGGCGTGGAAAAAATTCGGCTTATGGTTTTCTCACGCTCGATTAATCGAAAGTTCACATATCTGGGGTAGCCTTCGGTCGCGGACGAGAAAAGCCGAGGGGAGTCTTCGGCTCGTCTGGACCGGAAGTCTCAATAGGCAAAGGGATATTTAATCATGCGTCATTCTCTTCCAGGATCACGCAGGGGCTTCACGCTCGTGGAGCTGCTTGTCGTGATCTCGATCATCGGGCTGCTCGTGGCCCTGCTGTTGCCGGCGCTGTCGTCGGCTCGTCAATCGGCGATCGCCGCCGGCGCGAACATGAACCTCAACGGCTTCAGCCGCGGCTTCTGGATCACGTCCGACCAGTCCGGTGACGAGCGGGGACAATTGTCCACTGGCGCTTTCGACCATCATCGTGATGGCGACGTCCGCAGGTTCGGCTGGGTGGCCGACATCATCAAGCTCAAGATCTCCAACCCCAACAAGGCGAACGATCCGTCGAACCCTTCGAAGCTCAACGAAAAGCTCTCCGACTACACGGGGGCGGTGAACAAGTCTTCCGCGAACATCAATGGCCGGCGGTGGAAGGACACGTCTGGCAAAGCCGCCACCGCGGACGTTTTTTTTGGAGGAGACAACGGCCCAGCGGACGATCGCAGCAGTGCCAAAAACGCCGCGTGGCATCGCGAAAACCTTTGGGATCCTGGCTACAACACGAACTTCGCCACGTCGTGGCACTTCTCGCGGGGTGACCAGAAACCGAAGGCTGCTACTTCGGGGTCGGCCAGCGGCAGCCTCACCTCCAACTCGGACGCCAACGACGGCGGCAAGAGCCCGCTCGACGGGGAGGGTCCGCTCAGCGAGGACAAGCTGCTGAAGTGTCGTGCCTCCCGAGAGGTGATCGCGCTCATGGCGAATTCACGGAACGGCGACAGTGCTGACGCTGCCATTACTGACACCGTCGCGACCACCATCAATGGCTTCTTCGGGTTCGATGCAAGCGGCGAGACACCGATCGCGAAGGCGGGTGACTTTGCCGTGGAGTCGTTCACGGACGGCAAGAATTGCACCACGTACGCGGCCGAAACGGCAGCGGCCTACGGCATCAACGGCGGTGCGGCCTTGACGACTGCCACGACGGCCCACGACTCGGCCTTGCACGAACTCGGCGACTTCTATCCGGTCGTCGGGGCTCGCAAGACGGGCGACGGCCTGTGGGCCGGCGGAACCGCGCAGGTGCTCTTTGCCGACGGCCACGTCGGGAAGATCAAGGACGAAGGCGGCTCGAGCGACCAGCCGGACGGCTGGATCGGCCCGAGCAAGGTCGGGGGTGCGTCCGCGGCGACCAACAGCGCCGCGGCGTACGAACTGACGGCGACGGGGCTCCGGGAGGTCCGCGGGAAGCTGTGGCTCCAGGATCTCGGCTCGGCCGATGCTGCCGGCGCCGGCGGCGGAGACTGACCGCCATCCGGCTTTCGCCATGTTTGTGAATGGTGAGTTTCGCTGCGGCCGCCTTCGGGCGGCCGCAGCCTTTTCGAGCCGCCCAGCCCCCCAGCGCGAGAGCCCGGAAGGAACGGTATGCTCCACGACATGTCCACGACCGCGATCGCTGACACTACGCCGCCACGCCCTGCGGCGGCCGTTGTCGAGCCGCCCCCGCCCGTCCCCGCCGTCGATCGCGGCCCGCCGCCGGAGGCGAGGCTGAGCGGCTGGCTGCGACTGCAGGTCGTCTCGACGCTCGTGGGCGGCACGCTCCTCGTCTGCTCCCTCGTGGCCAGTTGGCTCTGGAAGCAGCCTTTCTTCGCGGCGCTTCCCGCGGCGATTGCGGTGCTCACGCTGGGCGGGCCGCTCGTCGCGGCGGCAGCCCGAGACCTCGTGGCGGGGAAGGCGGGGATGAACGCCCTCGTGGCCCTCGCCGTGATCGGGGCGATGGCCAGCGGCAACTACCAGGAGGCGGCGGCCGTGGCCTTCTTCATGGTCGTGTCGTCGCTCATCGAAAAACGGACGGCCGCCGGAGCGGAGGCGAGCATCGAGTCGCTGATCCGCCTCGCGCCGACGAAGGCCAGCCGGCTTGTCGGCGGCGGCGGGGCCGGCCCGGCGGACGTGCGGGAAGAGCTCGTCGAGGCCACGAGCCTGCGGCCGGGCGACGTCGTCCGCGTGCGACCCGGCGACACGATCCCCGCCGATGGCCGCGTCGTCAGCGGCGCGAGCACCGTCAACCAGGCGAGCATCACCGGCGAATCGGTGCCGGCCGAGAAGACCCTCGGCGACGAGGTCTTCGGCAGCACGATCAACCTCACGGGCGTGCTCGACGTCGAGGTGACGAAGGCCGGCGCCGACACGCTGCTCGGCCGCGTCAAGGACCTGATTCTCCAGGCCGAGCGGACGAAGACGCCGATCATGCGGCTCGTCGATCAGTATGCCGCCTGGTACACGCCCACGATCCTGATGCTCGTCGGCGTCGTGCTCTTCTTCGCGCTCAAGAGCACTCCCGACACCGCCTTCAACCGGGCGATCGCGATGCTCGTGATCGCCTGCCCGAGCGCCCTGATCCTCGCGACGCCGACGGCGATGGTCGCGGCCCTCTCGAGCGCCGCACGGCTGGGCGTGCTCATCAAGAGCGTGGCCACGCTCGAGGCGGCACGAAGCCTCTCTGCGATCGTCTTCGACAAGACCGGAACGGTGACGACCGGCGTGCTCAGCGTGACGCGGCTCGCGCCGGCAGAAGGCGTCGAGGCCTCGGACCTGCTGAGGCTGGCCGCCTCGGCCGAACAGAACAGCCGCCATCCGGTGGCACGGGCCGTCACCGAGATGGCCCGCCGTGCCCGGCTGCCGCTCGAGTCGCCGACGCGGTTCGAGGAAGTCGCCGGCCGCGGCGTGATCGCCACGCTCTCCGGCGGCGACACCGTGTTCGTGGGCCGGGCATCGTGGCTGGCCGACGCCGTGCCTCAGCCGCATGGCGTCGATGTCGCCGCGCTCGATCGCGTGCAGGCGTCGTCGGAGGCCGACGGTTTGTCGGTGCTGCACGTCGTGCACGAGGGCCGGTCGATCGGCTGGATCGGGCTCGAGGACAACGCACGGCCCGAGGCCGCCGGCGCCGTGGACCGGCTCAAGACGATGGGCATTTCACGGCTGGTGCTGCTCACCGGCGACCGCTCGAGCGTGGCCAGGCGGGTGGCCGGCCAGATGCATTTCGACGAGTTCAAGGCGGAGGTTTTGCCGCACGAGAAATTGGAGATGGTGGACAGCCTGAAGGCGGCAGGACACCGCGTGGCGGTGATCGGCGACGGCGTCAACGACGCGCCCGCCCTGGCCGCGGGAGACGTTTCGATCGCCATGGGCGCGGCCGGCAGCGACGTGGCCATCCACTCGGCGAGCATCGCGCTGCTCAACAGCAATCTCAATCGGATACCTTTCCTCGTGGAGCTTTCGCGGCGGACGATCTCCGTCATCCGCCAGAACATGGTGATCGGCGGCCTGTTCATCGTGGCCTTCGTGGCACTCGCCGGCGCCGGCTACGTGTCTCCCGTGATGGCGGCGGCGCTGCACGTCGTGAGCGGGCTGGCCGTGGTCTTCAATTCGGCCAGGCTCGTGCGGTGCGGGGAAGACCTCGAGCAGGCCGAGGCCGGCGGCGAGAGCGGGTGATGCCCCGGCTTCACGCCCTCACCCGACGTCGCGGGTCTGGAACAGGATCACCGCCAGGCTCATGACGGCGCCGATCAGGCAGGCGGCGTAGAGCGTCACGAGCCCCAGATAGCCCCCGGTGATCGTGCTCCCCTGCGAGAGCGCGTCGGCGGGCCAGAAAAACTGCAGGTTCGGCACCACCGCGGCGACGGGCCGCATCCAGTTCCTGCCCGCCACGGCGAGCGACAGGAAGTATTCCCCGACCAAGCCGACGAGGAACACGCCGACGCAGACGAGCAGCGTCGGAATCTGGCCCAGCCGCGTGGAGGCGGCAATCGCGATCGCCGTGAGCACGACGACCGCCTCGAACACGAGCACCATCGCCAGCGCCAGCTGCGGGTCGAATCCGGCGACCGGGCTCTGGAGCCGCCAGGTGCGGCTGATGCACGAGACGATTCCCAGGGCGACGGTCGCCAGGAACGCGCCGGTCAGCGAAAAGGTCGAGGGAAACGGCCAACGGTAGAGATAATTCGCCAGCCCCGAGATCAGGCATGTCAGGACGATCGCCGCGAGCCCGAACGCGATCACCGGACCGTCGAAGATGTCTTCCTCCCGCACGCTCGACTGCACCCGATGCCTCACCGAAAGGAGAAAGACGACCCCCAGCAGCCAATACGCCAGCGCGGTCGCCCCCACGACCCCGCAAAACTTTCCCAGCACCACGAATGGCCTGGCCACCGGCTTGCTCACCACGGTGATCACCGTCTTGTTGTCGATCTCCCGGGCGAGCACGCTCGTGGCCGTGAAGGCCGCCATCAACAAGCCGGCGATGAAGAGCGTGCTCAGGCCGAGGTCGATGAGCAGCTTGTTGTCGTCCTCGAGGGTGTAGCCCGCCACGTTCACGTTGAAGACCAGCGCCAGCACGGCCGCGGAGACGATCACGGCGTGGATCGGCTGCCGAATCGACTCGAGAAAGGCATTGCGGGCGATCGTGAAAAGCGGCATGGAGCCAGTTCTACCCCTATGATGTATGAGCCGCTTGTGAGCGGCCCTCGCCAATTGCAAGAATCTCGTGAGGGAAGCCGGGGCGTCGGCCACTCCCGGCGGGGAACATCATAATGCAGATCCCCATGACGATCCTTTCCTGCCGAGCACGCTGACCACCGATGGCGAATCCCGGTTCCCCGAAGATCTCGACCAGTGACGCGCTGATCTATCGCCGCGCCGTCACGGCGGCGATCGCCGGCCTCTGCATCCAGCTGGCGCTTGGAGTGGCGGTGGGACTGACGGCCCTGTGGGGCGACAGTCCGGCGATCTACGCCGCGGCCTGGCACATGCTCGGGGGGCTCCCGATCTGGATCGTGCTCGCGATTCTCTACCAGCAGCACGAGGGCGAGCGACGGCAGCGACTGGCTGCCGAGAAACTCGCCGACTCGAACAGGGATGCCGCGGCCATCTTCGGCACTCTGAGCGACGACCTGGACGCCGCCCGGCTTCGGCTCGACAAGCTCTATCGCTACGGGCTGCCCGTTGTCAGCGGCATCGTGGCGACCTACCTGATCGCGGCGGGCGTGACGCTGCTCTGGCTCCAACGCCTGCCCGCCGACGCGGAGCCCGGCTCGGCGGCATCTCGCCTCGCGGCCGGATGCGACCCGGTGGCGTTGATGTTCGTCACGGCCGCGATCGCCTTCACCGCGTTCGTCAGCGCCCGCTGGATCAGCGGCTATGCCCGCCAGCGGGCGTGGCAGCTGCTCAGGGGCGGTGCCAGCTACCTGATGAGCTGCTTCGTCGTCGCGGCGCTGCTTTTCGCCGGGGCCGCCGCGGCGGCAGTCGTCGGCGACACGGTCTTTTTCGGCTGGCTCGCCCTCGCGATCCCGGCCGTGATGATCCTCGTCGGCGTCGAAATCCTGCTCACCGCACTGCTGGAGGGATATCGGCCCAAGGTGCCCGGAGAGATCCCGCGGCCGGCCTTCGACAGCCGCGTGCTCGGCCTGCTCACGGCGCCCGAATCGCTCGGCCGCGTCGTCGCGGAAACGATCAGCTACCAGTTCGGCGTGGAAGTGTCCCGCAGCTGGCTCTACCAGCTGCTCGGCAGCGCGATCACGCCCCTCACCGTCCTCGCCGGCCTGCTGCTGCTGGGCTTGAGCTGCATGACGATCGTCGGACCCGACGAGCGGGGCGTCAGGCTGCGTTTTGGCGAGATGGCGGGAGAGCCGTTGCCGCCCGGGCTGCACCTCAAGTGGCCCTGGCCGCTGGAAACCACCGAAATGCATCCCGTCAGCCGGGTTCAGGAGATCGTCGTCTCCAGCGATCTCAGCGGTGCATCGCGGGACGCGAAGGCGATCCTCTGGACGACCGACGACGACCGCGACGCGTTGATCGGACAGGAGGATTTTCTCACGGCGCCGGCTCCCTCGTCCGCCGCCGACGGCGCGGCCGGGGTGTCGCTCGTCTCCGCCGACGTGATCGTCCAGTTTTCCGTGGGCGACCTCCGCGACTTCCTGCTCTCGACGATCGACCACAGGCCGCTGTTGAAGCTGGTCGCCCAGCGGGAGGTGTCCCAGTACTTCGCGTCCCACGACATCGACGACCTGCTCAGCCGCGGCCGGTCACAGGCCGGCAAGGAGCTCGAGCAGACGATCCAGGCACGGCTCGATTCGATGGGCCTCGGCATCGACGTGGTCGGCGTCGTGGTGACCTCCTTGCATCCGCCGACGGGTCGCGTGTCGCGGGCATTTCACAACGAAATCGGCGCGATGCAGGATCGCGAGACGAGCATCCAGCAGGCGAGACGGGCCGCGGTCGAGCAGTTGGCCAAGGTCGCCGGGTCGGTGGACTTGAGCCTGCGAATCGATGCCGCCATCCGTCGGCTCGATGCCCTGCGGACGGCGGGCGATGCCGTGCAGGCAGCCATCGCCGAGCAGGACATCGACCGCCTCCTCTCCGAGGCCCGCGGCGAGGCGGCCGAGGTCGTCAATCAGGCCCGGGCCTATCGCTGGCGAAAATCGATCGGGGAACGGGCCAAGAGCGAGCAGTTCGCCGGGGAAATCCTCGCCTACGAAGCATCGCCGATGTATTACCGAACCCGGCGTTTCCTGGAGGTGCTGGCCGCGGGGCTCACGGGCCGCCGTAAATTCGTCATCGCCGGGGACGCCGGCGACGTCCCCGTCTTCCGCATGGACTTCAGCGATCCCTCGTCGGCCATCGACACGCTGCTCACCGAGTAGCCACTCACCGCCCAGCCGCGTCTCCACCCCTTGGTGCTTTGCAAGGACCAGCAATCGTGAAAAACTCGTTCGTCATCCTGATCGGCGTCGTGCTCGTCGCCCTCCTGCTCTCGCACATGTTCCTCTACCAGATCAGGTACGACCAGGTGGCGGTGCGGACCATGTTCGACAAGGCCGACGACGGGAGCGTCCAGAAGACCCCGGGGCTCAAGTGGCGATGGCCGTGGCCCGTCAACAAGGTCACGCTCTATTCGAAGCGGCTGCAGGTGCTCGAGGACAAGATCGAGGAACTGCAGACGGCGGACGGCAAGAGCGTGATCGTGCGAACGTATCTGACCTGGCGGATAGCGAATCCGCTCGATTTCTACGTCACCCTCAAGGATCCGGCCGAGGCGTCGCGAAGGCTCTCGTCACGGCTCAGGGAAATCCGCGGACTGATCAGCCGTTATCGCTTCGATGAACTGGTCAACATCGACCGCAACAAGCTGAAGCTCTCGGACATCGAGGCGGACGCGGCCGGCATGCTCGACAAGGCCCTGGCCGAGGCGGGCTATGGCATCAAGGTGGAGAGCGTCGGAATCCACAAGATCATCCTGCCGGAATCGACCACCGGGAAGGTGTTCGACACGATGATCGCCGCCCGCGAGCGGCTCGCTGAAAACGCCCTGCAGGAGGGGCAGGCCCAGGCATCGGCCATCCGCAGCGAAGCCACGAGCGCCCGCGAGCGGATCCTCGCGTTTGCCGAGCGGAAGGCCCAGGCGATCCGCTCCCAGGGCGACCGCGAGGCGGCCGTGCAGTACGAAAGCTTCGCGAAGAACGAGGAATTCGCGATCTTTCTGCGAAAGATCGACGCGCTGCGGAAGATGCTCGACCACAACACGACGTTCGTGCTCTCCGCCGACAGCCTGGGAATCCTCGACTGGTTCAACAAGGATCCCGCTGCCGCCCAGCCGCCGCGGCGAGGTGCGCAGCGATGACCCGCTCCGGCGATTCCCCCGGTCTTCCCGCAAAGGCGGCGGCTCCCCGTCCGCCGGCGGTCGACGCCCCGCCGGCGCTCGACCCCGCCCAGCAGTCGCTCGCCGAGGCGCTTCGCGTCAGCTTCGCCATCCTCAAGCTGGCGATGCTGGCGCTCCTGGTCGCCTACGCGTTCAGTGGCACGTTTTCGGTCGGATCCAACGAGGTCGCCCTGCGGCTCCGGTTCGGCGATTACGTCGGCGACCCGGGCAATCGCGTCATCGAGCGGGGCACCTATCTGGCGGCGCCATTTCCGTTCGAGCAGATCGTGAAGGTCGATACGAGGCCGACGACGCTCGTCCTCGAAAGGGAATTCTGGTTCGAGACCACGTCCCAGGAAAGCGGCCTCACCCGCGGTCAGCTGCAGTCCCGCAGGGCGATGCCGCTTCACCCGCTTCGCGACGGTTCCCTGATCACCGGCGACTCCAACATCGCCCATGCACAATGGACGCTGACGTGGCGGGTCGATGATCCGGTGGCGTTTCTCACGAACGTCGGCTCGAAGCAGCTCGCCGCCGACATCGTGCGACTCGTCGCACAGCAGGGCATCGTGCAGGCCGTCGCCCAGCTGTCGGCAGACGACCTTCTCCGCGGGATCGTGAATCGTGAACTCGCGGTCGGGCTGATGCAGGAGCGACTGCATGCCATGCGGACCGGACTCGTGATCGACCAGCTGGCCCTCGACAAGGTTTCGGCGCCGATGCGGGTGGCCGGCAGTTTCGATGCCGTCACCACGGCGGAGAGCGATCGAGCCGGCCGCATCGTGTCGGCCCAACAGGAACGAGCCCGCATTCTCGGGGAGACGGCGGGCGAGGCCAGCGGCAAGATGCTCGCGTTGGTATCGGGCTACGAGCAGGCGATCGAGCGGGGCGACGCCCGGGCTGCCGAGTCGATCCAGGCGGAGCTCGACGCCGCTCTCGCCGCGTTGCGGGTCGGCGAAACGCCGATCGGCGGCGAGGTCGCCCGCGTCATCAACGCCGCCAAGACCTACCGCACGCAGGTGGTCGAACGCGTCGCGTCGGAAGCCCAGGCCTTCCGACAGCTTCTCCCCCAGTACGAGAAGAATCCCCGGCTCGTCCTCTCCAAGCTCTGGGAAGATGCGAGGGAGACGATCCTCACCGGGGACGTCGAGACCTTCTATACGGTCCCCGGCCAGCTCGAACTCCAGCTCAATCGAGATCCGAAGCTCCAGAAGGAACGCCAGAAGGAACAGCTGCGTTCCCGCAAACGGGCGCAGGAAGAAGCTCATTCGAACCGCTGAATCGGAACGCTCGCTGAAGGGAGAAGCGATGGTGACGGCAGGGCAGCTCGGCGAACAGATCGACATCGCATGCGCCGGCGTCACGAAGGTCTTCAAGGACTTTTGGCTGCGTCCGCGGGTGCGGGCCGTGGAAAACGTCGATCTCCGCGTGCATCGCGGCCAGGTCTACGGACTCCTGGGCCCCAACGGCTCCGGCAAAAGCACCACGATCAAGATGCTTCTCGGGCTGCTCCAGCCGACGTCGGGACGCATCGCCGTGCTCGGCAAGCGGCCCAAGGACGTGGACATCAAGCGGTCGATCGGCTATCTGCCCGAGGAATCGTATCTCTACCGGTTCTTGAGCGGCCGGGAGACGCTCGAATATTACGGCCGGCTGTTCCGGCTCGATCGTCGCGCTCGTCGCGAGCGGATCGACATGCTCCTCGACATGGTCGGGCTGGAGGCCGTGCAGGACCGCCCCGTCGGAGAATATTCCAAGGGCATGCAACGCCGGATCGGCCTGGCGCAGAGCCTGATCAACGATCCGCAGCTGCTCATCCTCGACGAGCCGACCAGCGGCCTGGACCCCGTGGGCGCCCGTCAGATCAAGGACCTGATCGCGACCCTCGCGGCCCGCGGCAAGACCGTGCTGCTCTGTTCCCATCTCCTGGCGGACGTCGAGGATCTCTGCGACCGCGTCGCGATCATGTATGGCGGCCGCGTGCGGGCGGAGGGCACGTGCGACGAATTGCTCGAGCAGGAGCACGCGACGCTCCTCGAGACGCCGGAATTGCCGGAACATATCGTCGCGGAGGTGCGGGACGTGCTGCGGCGGCACGCGTTGGACGTCACCAAGATCGAGCGGCCCCGCAGAAAGCTGGAAAGCCTGTTCATGGAGATCGTCGCGCGGGCGCGGGCCGAGGGGGTGCAGACCTCGGGCGCCAGCAATGGAGGCCGGGTTGCGGAATTCCTCGGCGGCGGCGAGCCGACTGCGGCGGAAGACGGGGCCGCCGGCGAACCGGCGGACGACGTCGAACAGTTCGACCGGGGACTGCTCGACAGGCTCGTCGCCTCGCCGAAGCCCGCAGCCGACGGGTCTGGCCATCCCTCGGACGGCATGCCATGAGCCGGCCCGCGTCGATGATGCCTGCAGCCATTCCACGCTGGTTCGATGACGAGTCTCCGCGCGGTCGCGGTCGCCTCGCGCGGTATCGGCGTCCGCTGGCCGCCATCGCCGCGATCGCCTGCGCGGCCCTGTGCTGGAAGCTCGGCCACCGCTCGCTGGCCATCGCCGTCGGGGGCGCAGCGGGGCTCACCTGCGGCGTGTTTCTGGGTGTCGGCCTGCTGAGGAGGCTGCTGACGGGCGGCCACCCGGTGGTGGCCGTTGCCCGCGCCATCGTCGAGGAGGCCGTAGGAACCCGGCTTTCCGTCCTGCTGGTGATGCTGGTCGTCGTGGGCTTGCCGACGCTGCCGCTCGTCCTCGACCCATCCGAACGCCTCGCCTACCGCCTGCAGTTCTTCCTCGATTGGTCGCTCTCCGGGGCCTTCGTGCTGCTGGCGATGGTGTCGATCGCGGTCTCCTGCGGCAGCGTCTGCGGGGACATCGAAAGCCACCGGATCCACATGTCGCTCTCCAAGCCGATGAGACGCTGGGAATACCTGTTCGGCAAGTGGCTCGGCGTGTGCCTGCTCGATCTTCTTCTGGTGACGCTCGTCGGCTTCGGCGTCTACGCGTTCGCGCAGGCGGTCCGGCAGGCACCGGCGGCCGACAACGCCGACCGCCGCGCGGTCGAGGAGCAGGTGCTCACCGCCCGCGCGGCAGCCCGGCCCGTCCATCCCCGCAAGGAGGAATTCGAACGCTCCGTCGGGGCCGCCATCGAGCGGATCCGCGACGACGACCCGGCGCTCTTCGCGAAGGACCCGGCCGGCGCCCGCAGGCGCATCCGGTCGCAGCACGTGTTCCTCTGGCACACGGTGAGCCCCGACGTCGTGTCGAGCTACCTCTTCACAGGGCTCGAACGGCATCGCCTGCGGTCGAAGGTGATCCAGCTGCGGCTGGAGCCATTCGCCGACAACTCCAGGACCACGGCGGCGGAGGTGCGGTTCGCGTTGTGGCTCAACGAGCGGCCCTTTCCGATGAAGGGGGGCAGGCACGAGGAATACACGCTTCAGGCGGGCACGATCCACACCCTGGAGCTTCCCACTTCGGCGATCGCCGAGGACGGCACGCTGCGGGTCACGATCGCCAACCGAAATCGCATCATGCCCGGAGATTCGCAGCCGACCAGCATCGGCTTCAATCCGGGAGAAGGACTCGAACTGCTCTACCGTGTCGGCAGCTTCGAGGGCAACTTTGTCCGGGGCCTGCTCGTCATGTGGGCGAAGCTGGCGATGCTGTCGGCCGCGGCCCTCGCGGCCGCCGCCTGGCTGGGATTCCCCGTGGCGGTGCTGGCCAGCATGATGGTCTTCGTGTCGGCGGTTGCCAGCGGCTTTCTCGCGGATGCCATCGACATCTACACGGGCGTGGATATCGCCGAACCGACGTTCGTGTCGATGCTCCGGCTCCGCGGCAGCCTCCTGCTCGAGCGAATCGCCAAGTTCGAGTGGTGGGAGGCGATGAAGACGATCGGCGCCTACGCCGCCGATGGGTTCCTGTCGCTGATCCCCTCCTTCGCCCGCTTCGACACGATCACGCAGATCGCCACCGGCCGGGTCGTCCCGGCCTCCGACGTGGCGGTCGGATTGCTCGAGCTGGGATGCGGCTATCCTCTGCTGCTTTTGTGCATCGGCTGGCTGCTTTTGGAACGTCGCGACCTCGTGAGCACCCAATCATGAGCGACCGTGCCACGATGTCCGTCGCCGCCCTGGTGCTGCTGACGTGTGTCGCAGGGTCCGCCGCCGTGGCGAAAGCCGTCCAGCGGACGCGGCATGAACTGCAGCTGGTCGTCACCACCAATGAACTGGAGGGGATGCCGCCTCATGTGGCGGTCGTCACGGCGGCCCTGGGGACGTTTCGCGGGCTGGCCGTCGATCTGCTCTGGACTCGGGCCGAGCGGCTGCAGGATGCGGGGCAGTTTTACGAGGCGCAGACGCTCAGCCAGTGGATCACCACGCTGCAGCCGCGGTTTCAGCGGGTATGGACCTTCCAGGCGTGGAACCTCGCCTACAACATCGCGGCGGCCACGCAGGTTCCGGCCGAACGTTGGAGCTGGGTCAACCGGGGAATCGATCTGCTGCGGGCCCGGGGAATCCCGCTCAACCCCCGGGCGGCGAACCTCTACTTCGAGCTGTCGTGGCTGTTTCAAAACAAGATCGGCCGCGTCGGCGACAAGGAGCACTGGTATTACAAGGCCCGGCTGGCCGAAGAGATGCAGGAATTCCTGGGGGATCTGACCAGCGGCAAGACGACGAAGGAGGCGATCGATCGCTTCCGCACGATCAGCGGCGCCCCGAACACTCTCGCCGAGCTCGAGCGAGACACGCCCGCCATCCGCCGCGTGCTCGCCCTCCTCGCCGACCATGGCGCCGAGCCGGATGAATCGCTCGTGCGGATGCTCGGCCGCGTGCTGATGGCCGACCGTTCGCTCGACGCGAAGCTGCTGGGCAGCCAGCAGCTTCCGCCGGGCACGAATCGCGGCCTGCTCAACGCGATGCAGGCCGACAAGGAGGCCGCGGCGCTGCTCGTCGAGAAGCTCGTGCCCCATCTGCAGAAAAGGATCCTCGAGGATCGCTACCACATGAGCACGGCGGACATGCTCGCGACGATGGAGCGATACGGCCCTCTCGACTGGAGGCACCCCAACGCCCACGGCGTCTACTGGTCGGAAAAAGGCGTGGCCGCGTCCCGTACGCTCGCGAATCGCCAGAACGTCAATGAACTGATGCTCGTCCGCACCCGCCTGCTCATGCTGATGGATCTCATGCGCTCGGGCCGCGTCGAACTCGATTCCGCGACGAACCGGGTCGACCTCCTCCCCGACCCTCGTTTTGCGAAGGTCTACGAGCAGGCCATCGTGGAGGCTTTCGACCTGATCGCCTCCGACAAGGGCGTTTCGGCTGCCGACTTCGGCATTGCCGAGGAGCACGACCTCTACGACACGTACGAGAAGTTTCTCAACGTCGCGACGATGCTCACGTATCTCTATGGCGACCAAGACGAGGCCGTCAGGTACTTCCGCCTCCTCCGCGAACTGGTCACCAAGCGCGGATTCGGCGACGAGCCTGTCTACTCCGACACGATCGAGAATTTCGTCGCGATGCGGTTTTCCACGGCGATCAACGTCAACCTCGGCGACCTGCGGCAGTTTCTCGACGCCATGATCCGCCGCGGGATCGTCGAGGGGCTCGGCTCCGGTGATTTCCGCGTTTTCAACCGCTACCTCGGCGTCGCCCATGCGGTCTACGACCGGCGGTTCGCCGTGAGCCGCAAGGATGAGGCGTTGATTCTCAAGGAGTCGAAACTCGTCGAATTTCCGAAGCTCGCTGAGAATTCGTTCGAGTCGGTGATGAAGGACGCGAGCCTGCCGGTGCTTGCCCGCGCCCGAGTCTGGGCGTGGGCGCCGGATAGACTCCGCCGGGCGGCCTACGCCCAGATCGCGGACCTGCTGACGTCCCAGGCCAAGGCGGCCGGGCTCGACCCGGAACGCGCCTTCCCGCCGCCGGAAACGGATCCCAAAGACGGCGGCAAGAAGCCCGCCGCCACGAAACAGGCCGAAGGAACGGGCGATGCCGAGCCTCAGCCCGAGTGACGTCGCCGCCTCCGATGCCCCGCGGACGCCCGTCCCGTCCGCTCGTGGCGACAGGGCCGGCACGATCGGACCGTGGCTGGCCGTGCTCGCCGCGTTTTCCGCCTCCGCCTGCCTGTTTCTCATCGAACTTTTCGCGGGCAAGATGCTCCTGCCGCGGTTTGGCGGCGCCCCGAGCACGTGGGTGTCGTGCCTGGCCTTCTTCCAGGTGTCGCTCGTCGCCGCGTACTTCTGCTCCGATCGGATCATCCGACTGGGGCGGCCGTGGCTGCAGGTGTGGGCCGTGGCGGCCATGTTCGTGACCGCGGCCGTCGTCACTCCGCTGGCGGCGTGGTCGCAGGCGGGCCAGGCGGTCGATGCCGTGCTGCCGCGACAGGTGGCGGTGCTGGCCCTGCTCGCCCTCAGCATCGGCCCGACGTTCTTCGTCATCGCCACGCTGGCGCCCTTGTTCGGCTACTGGCGCGGCCTCTGGAGCGATCCCGGCACGGCGTCGCCGGCGTCTGGCAAGGAGGTGCTCTCACTCTATGCAGCCGGGAATGCCGGCAGCTTCGCCGCCCTGCTGGCCTATCCACTGCTGCTGGAGCCGGCGGCTGGGCTCGGCCGGCAGGCCGACCTGCTCGCCGTGCTGTGCATCGTGGTGGCCGCGCTGGCGCTGGCCACCGGGTGGATCGGCGCCAGCCGGGGGCTGCGGTCGGGCACGCCGGCCGTCGCAGCCTGCGGGGAGGTCGGCTGGTCGGTCTGGCTGCGCTGGGTCGCGCTCGCGGCGATTCCGGCCTCATGGCTGGCGAGCGTCACGACCCACGCGACCGTCGAGATTGCGCCGATCCCGCTGCTGTGGATCATTCCGCTCGCCATCTATCTGTTGAGTTTCGTGATCGTGTTCTCCCCGGCAGGCAGGCTCTACAGGTCGCTCGAGCCGCGTGGACTGCTGGCCGCTGTATGCCTTGCTGCCTGGCTGCTGGCATGTGACGTCGAAGAGCCGACGTGGCTGACACTGGCCGCGCATGCCGTCATCTTCTTCGTGGTCTGCGTCTGCCTCCATGGCATGCTCGTCGACTCCCGGCCACCCCCAGCGCAGCTGTCGCGGCTTTACCTCGCCATGGCGGTCGGGGGCGCCTGCGGCGGCCTCTTCAACGCCGTCGTGGCCCCGCTCGTATTCGACGCGCACCATGAGTTCCCGCTCGCCATCGCCGCCGTGGCCGGCATCATGCCTCGCGTACGCCCCTCACTACCGCCCCGGCTCCAGTGGCTCGCCGTGATCGCGACCGGCGTTCTCGTCGCCGTGTCGAGCGGCTTTCTGCCAGGGGTGCCGACCTCGCGGGGATTCTGGATGGCGGCCATGGCGGCGGCCGTGCTGGCATCGATCACGCTCGCCGACAGTCGACTGCGAACGGCCGCCTTCGCCGCAACCCTGCTGGGGGTCTTCTGGATGGCGGAGGCCGACCAACGCGTGATCCACCGCACGCGGACGTTCTTCGGCGTGCTGCGGGTGACCGAGGACGGCAACGGCCCGTCCCGGACGCTTTCCCACGGCAGCATCTCCCATGGCGTGCAACTCGTGTCGGCCGATCCGGATCGGCGGGCGATACCACTTTCCTACTACCACCATGCCGGACCGCTGGGCAGCATCTTCGCGGCGCAGCAACGCCGAGGCCGCACCGCACGGGTCGGCGTGGCCGGGCTCGGCATCGGCACGATCGCCGCCTATGCACGTTCCGGAGAAGAGTTCACGTTCTTCGAGATCGACCCGGCCGTGGTCCGGATCGCCGGCAATGCGGACTGGTTCACGTTTCTGGCCGACTGCCGTGGCCGCACCCGCATCGTCCTGGACGACGCCCGCGCGGCGATCCAGCGGGAGCCGAATCGCTCCCTCGACCTGCTCGTGATCGATGCGTTCACCGGCGACTCCGTACCCACGCACCTGCTCACACGGGAAGCCCTGGCGATCTACGGCGCCAAGCTCGCGGCCGATGGAGTGATCGCGATCCACATCTCCAACAAATACCTCGACTTCGTGCCGATCGTCGAAGCTCTTGCCGTCGATGGCGGCTGGATGGCGCTCTCTGGCGACGACACGAATATCCCCGGCGACTACGCCCGGATCGGATCGCACTGGATGGCCCTGAGCCGTTCATTGGAGGCCATCCAGGCGATCTACGTCGCCCCGACGAGCGATCGCTGGCAGTGGGCGCCCGTGGCGGAGAAGGCCGCGCGTCGGCCATGGACGGACGATTCGACGCGGGTCATCGAGGCGGTGCGTTGAGGAGCCGCTCCGCCCGGTCGAGGTCGTGCCGGGCGTCGCGATAGCCGGGCTTCGCGGCGGGCGTGGTCACCCCTGACTATGCCAAAACCCGGCAGGAACGTGCCTCCACGCTTCACCAACCCGGGCGCAACGACCGTCTCCATCGCCCGAGTGGCGGCCACACTCTTGCGGGGCTATCACCCCCTCCTTATAATCATTCTTATAACCATTGCCGCGGGACGGCAGTCGATCGCGTGCCTTGATTTCCGGGCTTAAGCCTCGGAGCCACAGGAGAAACGAGCGAAGGATTCGAACGAGTGACCGCGGGCATCTGGGCCGACGGCAGGGAAGGGCCGTCGGATCATCGGCAGGGATGCCCGAGGCTTTGGTTTTGTGTCATGGCCGCGGCGGCGATTGCCGCCGGTCTCGGCAGCGGCTCATCGGCACGCGCTGCGATCGTCACGCTCACGGGCTCGAGCTACGCCCAAACCTTCGACTCGCTGGGCACGGCCAGCGGAACCGCGATCCCGCCAGCGGGGTGGGACGTGCGGACGGCCGCCACCGGAACATCGCTCGGCTCGACGGCGGCCGCGGTCGTGAGGCAGACCTGGGGCGACAACGCCAAGGGCTTCCTCAACGTCGCGTCGGCGACACTGCGATCATCGACCACGTCTACCGACACGCAGAACAGCGGCACGAACCGTGCCCTGGGCGTGAGGCAGGCCAATGACTTCGGCAACCCCGGCGCCAGCTTCAACTTTCAGTTCGACTCCCGCGGCATGTCGCTCACGTCCGGCTCGCTCAAGCTGATGATGCTGGACGTGGAACCGAGGTCAACCACCTGGTCGATCCAGTACGGCCTCGGCGCGACGCCGACGTCGTTCACCACGATCGGCACGTGGGCCGATCCCGGCACGTGGGGAACGACGCCCTTCACGATCGACACGGCCTCGCTGAATGCGATGTCCTACCAGGAGAGCGTTTGGTTCCGGGTCGCGGCCCTGAGCGTCTCGACCGGCACCGGCGCCCGCGACACGATCGCGATCGACGATTTCCGGATGTCATTCGTTCCCGAGCCGGCCCCGTCGCTTCTGGTGGCTACCGGGCTTCTCGGGCTCGCCGCGCCGGCAGCGGCATCGATGAAGTTTCGCCGCCTCAGACGGTGCCGCCGACGGGGTTTCACCCTCGTGGAACTGCTCGTCACGATCGCGATCATCGGCCTGCTCCTGGCGATGCTGCTTCCGGCCGTCCAGTCCGCCCGCGAGTCGGCGAGGCGGGTGCACTGCGCGAACAACCTCAAGCAGATCTCGCTCGGCTGCCTCGCCTACGAGGCGTCGCAGGGTCACCTCCCGGCCGCGACGAAGACGACCGACCGCAAGCCCGGCTGCCAGGGCTGCTACGACCCCTGGAACGAGGCCCGCCGCACGGGCGTCGTCGCGGGGGACAACCTCCATGGCACGAGCTGGCTGCTCGAGATCCTGCCACACCTCGATCAGACGCCACTGTTCACCGCGTGGAACCGCGAGACCAACGTGCTCGGCAACGCGACGGTCGCCCAGACCGACGTGCCGCTCTTCTACTGCCCCACCCGCCGCCACGGCATCCGTACCGGCCGCGACGACCACAAGAGCCTTCCGAGCGACACGTGGCGGGGAGGCGGCACCGACTACGGCGGCTGCATGGGCCGCGTGGATGGATTCCTCAACAACGCCGGCAACAATTCCGACTGGAGCGGCCGCCACCGCTACTGCGAGCACAACGACCCGGCCGATCCCGGCCTCCCCGCGAGCTGGTCGATTCAGGGTCTGCCCAACGGCCACCCGACGGTCGACGGCCTCTTCCGCACGGTCCATCCGCGGCGGATCGCCGCCGTTCGCGACGGATCGTCGCACACCATCCTCCTCGGCGAGCTGCAGCGGCTGCGGCCCAACGGGCTTTCGGGCGCGGCCAACACCGACAACCGCACGAGCTTCGACGGCTGGGCCGTCGGCGGCGCATCGACGCTCTTCGTCACGGCTACCGACCCGGCCCGCGGCAATCC
Source organism: Planctomycetaceae bacterium UBA4655 (assembly GCA_002405515.1). GTDB lineage: Bacteria > Planctomycetota > Planctomycetia > Pirellulales > UBA1268 > UBA4655. Next base: position 1,201 of record DHLZ01000012.1, on the reverse strand, counting down.
CGGCGGCCTCAACAACGGCTTCTTCGAGTCGCCAGGAAGCGAACATGCCGGCGGCGCCGGATTCGGAATGGCCGACGGGTCGGTGCACTTCGTGACCGAGTTCATCGACGCGAAGGACAATGCAGCCCTCTTCCCGCTCCTGGGAGCGATGCGGGACGGCCAACCCGCTTCCCTCGCCTCCGCAGAGTAGCCCCGGCCCGCAACCGACGGCTCCGTACACTGGATCAGCGAGTTCATCGACGCGGCCAACAACGAGTCCGTCTTCCCGCTGCTCGGCTCGATGCGGGACGGCGAGATCACGAACCTCGCGGGCAACCCCTGACACGACACCATCCCGCTCGATCGGATCCACCCCCCGGAGCGTTTCCATGAAAACCACTCCGACCAGCCACTGCCTTGTTTTCAGGTCCACGATCCGACGCGGCCCCGGGCTCGCGAGGTTCTTCGCGGTCGCGTTCGCGACGCTGGTCGGCTGCTCCGGCTCCAAGCAGCCACCGCTCGGAACGGTCGAGGGATTCGTGACGTTCGACGGCAATCCGCTTGCGGCGGCGGCGGTCCTCTTCACGCCCGAGGGCCGGGGCCGAACGTCGATCGGCATCACCGACGCCGACGGACGCTATTCGCTCACCTACCTGCGTGACATCAAGGGGGCCGACGTGGGCCGCCACACCGTGCGGATCACGACCGCCACCGACGACAACGGCGGCAAGGAACTGCTCCCAAAGCGGTACCACGCGAAATCAACCCTGACGGCGTCCGTCGAGCCGGGATCGAACCAGCTCGACTTCACGCTCACGTCGAAGCCCTGACGCAGCATCGTACTACCCCGAGCATCCGATAGTTGACTTGCTGCGACGTCGACTCGCGGCTCCACGGAAGCCCGAGCCGCAGGTTTCCCTGCAGGCGTTTGCTGGAAAAACCCGGAAGCCCGAGGCGCGAGTTTCCCTGCGGGCGTTGCGTTGAAATTCCCGGAAGCCCGAGGCGCAAGTTTCCCTGCGGGCGTTTGCTGGAAAAACCCGGAAGCCCGAGGCGCAAGTTTCCCTGCAGGCGTTTTCTGAAAATGCCCGGAAGCCCGAGGCGCAAGCCGAGAGGGGCGTTGACGAGGCCCCGCGAGTGGAAGCCCGGTCACGAGCCCGCATGCGCGAAACCGCATTGCAGCCCGGGGGGCAGCCGCATCGTCGCGGCGGAGGGGCTGCGACTG
>DHLZ01000126.1:3031-6722 GCA_002405515.1 Planctomycetaceae bacterium UBA4655 | reverse complement strand
GCCGTATTGCCGCCGGGGGAGCAGACGCATCGTCGCTACGGTGAGGATACACCTGATGCTCCTCAACGTCCGCTCCCCCGGCGTTCAGCATCCACGTGCCTGTGTGACCCATTGAGCCCCACGTTTGACTGGTTCGGGGCTGCCCTTGTGCCCGAGACGGCGTATGCAGACAAGCAAAGCAAGGATTGCGCAGCGAAGTCTGCATCCGAGCGAGCGGAGCACAGGATGTGCGTAGCGAGCGTCCGGCGAGGGCACACGGGCAGCCCCGAACCCAGCACGCTTGACGCTCACAACGAGCCGCCGCTCAGGAAACCCGCTTCGCGAGGCCGCGGCCGATGCGGTCGAGCGTGGTCGAGTGGTCGTCGAGGCCGATGTGGGCCCGGATGATGCTCATGCCGGAAGAGTCGGCGAGCGCCTTCGCGATCGCGGCGTCGAATTCGCCTTCCGTCCGCACCTCGTATCCCGTGCCGCCGCCGAGCAGCTTCGGCAGCAGTTGGTACTCCCAGGGGTTGATGTCGTTGAAGCTCCCCTCGTGGATGACCCGCTCGGTGCCGTAGCCCTTGTTGTCGAGCACGATCACGGTGACGGCGAGGCCGCGACGCACGATCGTCGAGAGCTCCATGCCGGTCATCTGGAAGGCGCCGTCCCCCACGAGCGCCACCACCTTGAGGTCGGGCCTCGCCATCTTCGCGCCGAGCGCCGCGGGCACGGCGAATCCCATCGAGGTGTAATAGGCCGGCGCGATGAACTCCGTCTGGCCCCGGACGACCAGCTCGCTCGAGGCGAAGAGCGCGTCGCCGACGTCGGCGATCACGATCGTCTTGTCGTCGAGCGACTCGTCGAGCCGGCGGACGAGACGGGTCGTCGTGATCGGCGCGTCGGCGTCGAGCACGTAGGAGCCGGCCGCCTCGGCCGGGCCCGGCGGGAGCTTCCGCTTCGCAGCCTTCGGCTTCGCGGCGGCGAGGCCGCGGATGAAGTCCTCGAGCCTGACGCCGTGGAAGTGGTGGTGGCTGATCCGCAGTTCGGAACTCGTCGCAAAGATCGTCTTTGCGGTGTCGAGCTTCGCGGTGAAGATGCCGAGGTCGATGTCGGTCAGGAGCGTTCCCAGGAGGATCAGGCAGTCGCTCTCCTCGACGAACCTCGTCACATCCTCGCGGCCCAGGGCCCCCTCGTAGAGCCCGACGTAGAGCGGGTGCACCTCGCTCACGACGCTCTTGGCGAGCATGCTCGCCGCGACGGCGATGCCCGAGGCCTCGGCAAGCGCGAGCGTCTCGGCCTGGAGACCCCAGCGATGGAGCTCCACGCCCGCGACGATCACCGGCCGCTTCGCCGCCTCGATCCGCGAGACGGCCTCCTTCACCGCCTCCGCGAGCACGTCGGGGTCGCTCCCCTGGAGCGGGGCGTGGTAGGGGCGGATCTGCTCCGGCACCACCTGCACCATGTCGCGGGGCAGCTCGAGATAGACCGGCCGCTTCGTGCGGTGCGCGAGATCGAGCAGCATGTCGATGTCGCGGAAGGCGGTCGCGGGGTCGGTCAGCTCGACGCTTGCCGCGCAGATCTTCTCGAACACCTCGAGCTGCGTCCGCCATTCGCGCACCCGGTGGTGGAGCAGCGGATTGCTCGCCCGCTCGCGGAGTCCGGGCGCGCCGGAGATCAGGACGACGGGGCTCATCTCGGCGTAGGCGCCCGCGATCGAGTTGGCGAGGCTCAGGCCTCCGACGCCGTAGGTGACGCAGACGGCCCCCATGCCGTTCACCCGGGCGTAGCAGTCGGCGGCGAACCCGGCGCAATCCTCGCGGGTGCAGTTGACGAGTTCCAGCGGGCTCTTCTCGAGCATGCTGTAGAAGCCGAGCACGTAGTCGCCGGGCAGCCCGAAGACGTGGCGGATGCCGTAGTCGGAGAGCCTGCGGATGACGTACTGGCCGATCGACAGCCCCGTCACGCTCTGGGCCCGTTGCACCGGGGGCCGCTGCGAGATCGCCGGCAGACCGTTGTCGAGACTCGTCACGAGCGAGATCGCCATCATTCACCTCCGTTTTCCAGGATGGAATTTCGATCGACGATTCCGCGGCCCAGCCGCCGCCGACGGGCGGCCAGCATTGCGAGCCAAAAACCGAGGAACGCCGCGACGCAGGCGAGCACGACGAGCGGGCGTCGAGCGTCGTGATTGAGCGTCCAGGCCCCGACGGCGTGGATCATCCCCCAGGCGACGATGCAGATCATGATCAGCCGCAGAAGCCGCTCGCCGCCATCATGTTCGGAAACGCGTCCCATGACTGCATTCTAGGGACGGCGCAAAAAAAAGGCCCCCGGAACGGTCCAGGTCCCAGGGGGGCGGAGAACCTGAACCGTTTCCGGGAGCGATTGGTCTGCTGCCGGGCCGGGGGTGAACGCCACTGACGTCTTCCCGACGACGCGGGGGACATTAGGGAAGCGATTTTCCCGGGTCAAGGCCGGTTCACGTCACGAATTTTACGGACTTTTTCGGCCTCGAACGGCGGCTATCATGCAGCCCCGGGGCTCGGAGCCGCCCCGCAGCCCGCCCCGCCCTCCCGAGGAATCCCGCCATGAACCCGGCCATGAACATCGCCCCGAGTCCCCAGTCACCGCACGCGTCGGCCGGCGGCCCGGCGGCCGCCGACGCATGGCGGGAGGTGTTCGAGTCGGCAAGCGGCTACGCCGAGTATCTGGCGAAGCATGCCACGGCCGACCAGCGGGCGAGGTGGGATGCGTCGCACGCCCGCATCCGGCTCACAGAAGAGCAGAGGGCCGTTCTCGGGTCGTTCGTCCGACGCATGCCGGTGCTCGTGCTTTCGGGCACGTGGTGCGGCGACTGCGTGAACCAGTGCCCGATCTTCGACCACTTCTCATCGGCCTCGAAGGTGATCGACGTGCGTTTCCTCGATCGCGACGCCCGACCCGACATCGCAGCCCATTTGAAGGTCTGCGGCGGGCAACGGGTTCCGGTGGCGATGTTCCTCTCGGAAGATTGGCACCCGGTCGTGTTCTACGGCGACCGCACGCTCGCCGCCTACAGGGCGGCCGCGGCCGCCGAGTCGGGCCAGGCGTGCGCCAGCGGCGTCGCCGGCCCTGCGGCAGACCTGCTCGCCAACGTGATCGCGGACTGGCTGCGGGAGTTCGAGCGGGTGCAGCTCATCCTGCGGCTCTCCGGACGCCTTCGACAGCTGCACGGCGACTGAGGACGATGGGACCGAGGACGACAAGACTGGGGAACGGGCCATGAGCGAACGCGAACGTTGGACGGTGTACCCGCTGTTGTTCCTGACGATCGGCCTCGCGATGCGGGCCGTGCTCGTGCCGCCGGCCACGATGAGCGACATCGAGGCGGTTCGGCTCGTCTGTCGTGAGATCGTCGTGGAGGACGAAGACGGCACCGTCGTGCTCCACCTCGGCCGGGTCGCGGGGGCTGGCGGGAGGCTGGAGATCAACGATCGCGATGGCAACGCCCTCATGGCGGTCGGCAGCCGGCCGGCCGCGTCGTCGGAAGACGACAAGAGCGGCCCGCGGACCACCGCCGTGAGGCCGCGGGCGGTGATCGAGTTCGCGGGGCCGGATGGCGATGTCGTCCGCCGGCTCACGGCCGAGACGGATGACGGCCCCTGACTGATCGCTCCGCCTGTTGCTTTTGCAATACGCCCGGCAAAGAAAACTACCCCGAGCACGATGTTGT
>DHLZ01000126.1:0-2740 GCA_002405515.1 Planctomycetaceae bacterium UBA4655 | reverse complement strand
TCGGCTCGCGCCTCGGGCTTCTGTGAAAGTCAGCAGGGCGAGTTGCCCGCAGAACAATGTCAACTACTTGATGCTCCCGGTAGTAGCCCGGTCAATGGCACGTCCTCAACGGTCTTCCGGCTGATGAGCGACTGGTGAGCCTCGGGAGGAGCGGCCCGGGCGTCCGGCGCGGGTTTCTCGAAACGCCGCGCACCCGCTTGGGTGGCGTTTTTCTCGCGTCCGCGCAGACCGCGTGCCAGTTCGCAGTTTGCCGACATGCGTGGGTCGCGTCCGGCACCGCTCAGAGCCTGTGAATAGCGATCGCGGGCAGTTCGTCGGGCGAGGCTTGAAAGACGTCGCGATCGTCATGGATCTGCACGAGCTCGCCCTGGTCGTTTGGCGGGCCAAGACCGGGCGACACCGGTGGCGGCCCGAGCGGTTCGCCACTCTGTATGAAGCAACACGGGCGTGAGGATTTTCCGGATCGGCCCCGGCTCGGCGGCATCTCCTTCCTGCACCGCTACGGATCAGCGATCAACCACCACGTGCACCTGCACGCCTGCGTGACCGACGGTGGCTTCCTGCCGACTGCTTCCGACGCACGGCGCGACGCCCCGCCGGCGTTTCTGCCGGCTCGGCCGATCAACCCGGCCGATCTGGCTGCGCTCACCAACCGCGTCCGCCACCGCGTGATCCGCTGGTTCAGGCTCTCTCTCACTCAGGGAGCGGGGGCAGGCTCATCACGAACGCGAAGCGATTCAGGCGACGGCTGACGAGCTGCCCGTGATCGACATCCACAGTTTGCAGAAGTGCCGCCGAAGTGCCATTGGCCGGGCTGTCCTTCGCGCCCCGTCGCCGATGCTCACGACGGGGAGATCACAGGGATCGACTGGCGTCCGTTTTTCCGATAGATCCGAAAGTCGCTGTCGAGCGTCAACACGGAACAGTCGCCATGGAGCTCGCTCATGCGAACCAGGCAGACGTCCGCGAGCGTCGCCGGCAGGTCGCGGTATTTTTTGAGCAGCCGACGCAGGGCCACGATCTCACGTCGCACGTCGAAATCACAGATCAGATCGCCACGTTCGACGAGTGACAGGATCAAATCTGGATCGATCCCGCCCCGCTTCAGGATGAACAAAGCCTCGGTCAACACGGGCTGGCAACTGATGAGGGGATCGGCCAACTCCTGAAATCGTTCGCGTGCCCAGCCGTGAAACTCCGAATCGCGGTCGAAGTAAGCGACGAGCGGCCCGGTGTCGACAATGACCCGTTTCACTCACCGAACCCCCGGAGCACCTCACGATTCGTCGCGAGATCGGGCCGGCCGCTGGCACCTGCGCCACAGAGATCCCGCGTGCGGTCGTAGAGGCTTCCCGCGGTGGTCGATTTCCTCAACCGGGCGGAAACGACCTCGCGAATCAGCGCGGAAACAGACTTCCCCGACTGACGGGCCTCGAGTTCGAGCCGCTGTTTCACGGCCAGTGGCAGTTTGATCGTGAGTGACACCATGCCGGAATGGTAGTCTAACATGCGCAAATAGCAAGACAATTCACGGCAGTCGGACGGACGAGAATCCCGATACGGTCACACGACATCGAGTAGTGCCGGGCCGATGGCGAGAGTCGGATGTGGCCGTTGGCCGGCACCATGCGGTGAGTCCCGGCGCCGTGTCGCGGTTTAAAACGTGTCGCGGTTTGAAATACGTCCGGCAGGACTCGAACCTGCAACCCTCGGTTCCGAAGACCGATGCTCTATCCAATTGAGCTACGGACGCATCTTTGCGGGAGGGATTGTAACGACTTGCCGGGCCAAAACCGTAGCCGCCGCAAAACGCGACGCAAAAATCGACGCCTGCCGTCGGTCGAAAGTATATTTTTGAAGGCTGGGGCGAATTCCGCCCCCGGGCTCGCGTGCGGCCCCGACCGTCGCGACCAGGACGAAATCCGATGCGCACCGTCACCCTTCGCGTTCTCCACGGCGCCGACCGCGGCCGGGTGTTCGAGCGGATGCCGGTTCCGGTGACCATCGGCCGCGAGGAGGGCAACTCGATCCAGCTCAACGACGAGCGGATCAGCCGATACCACCTCAAGCTCCAGGAAGACAACGACAAGATCGTCCTCACCGACCTCGAGAGCACCAACGGCACCAGGGTCAACGGCGAGGACATCCAGGTTCGGATCATTCGTGACGGCGACATGATCACCGTCGGCCGCTCGCTGCTGCTCTTCGGCTCCCGCAGCGACATCGACCGTCGCATCGCCGAGATCGCCGAGCGGGTGCCCGCCCTCGGCGGCCCGGGCGGCAGGCAACTCGGCGACCGGATCGAGAAGATGGCGCGGCAGTCGGACGTGATCGAGGACGTGGGCGAGGTCCGCTCGCCGCTGCTCCCCTCCGCCCCCCCTCCCGTGCCCGACCGTCTCAGCCCGTCGCAGGCAGCCGAACTCGCGGAGATGCTCGACTACGTTCAGGCGGTGCTGCGGGCCGCGACGGAATCGGCCGTGATGCGTCCCGGCGGCGAGACCGTGGAGATCGACTTCATCCACTGGCAGTCGGTGCTCGAACTGCAGGCCACGCTCGCCGCCCTCCTCCGCCGCATCGGCGAGCCCCGCGAGTAGCACGCCGTGGTGTGCGGCAATGCTTCCCCGGAAGCCCGAGCCGCAAGTTTCCCTGCAGGCGAACAGGTGCCCGATACGGAAGCCCGAGGCGCAAGAATCCCTGCAGGAGAACAGGTGCCAGATACGGAAGCCCGAGGCGCAAGAAT
>DHLZ01000117.1:7067-12283 GCA_002405515.1 Planctomycetaceae bacterium UBA4655 | reverse complement strand
GGCGGCGGCGGCGGTCGTGGCGGCCGAGACGGTGTCGGCAGGTCTGGGTGAACGCTTCGGCAGGGGGGGAGACGGCGGGGTGATCGGCTTCGGCGATGCCGCAGTCCGGGCCATCGGCTCGCGGCGGAGCACGCTCGCCTCCGGGCCGAGCCGGCCGCGATCCGGCGCCGGAGTCGCGGCACCCGTGGTCGCGTCGGCGAGCGATTCGGCGGCGGAGTCGCCGACGTTCGCGGCGGTTTCATCCTCGCCGGCGAGATCACCCCAGCCGGCGACGGGGGTGGCGTAGCCATCGACGGCGGTCGGGGCGCGGGATCGCAGGAGGGTCAGGCCCGGCCTGCCCGCCGTCGCGGCGGCCGCGTCGGTCGGCATGCCGAGTTCGGCCGCCGCTTCCCGCGTGATGAGCGACGGCGATTGCCTTTCCGCGACGGTCTGCGGTTCGGAGTGGGTGCCCGGCGCGGAGGCAATCGGCCGGGGGCCCGCCGGGATCGCGGTGCGTCGCGGCTCGGATGGCTCTCCGAGCGTTTCGATCCACCGGGGCAGCCGCATGAGCGTTCTCGGCGCGGGATCCTCTGCTCCCGCGATCCGGCAGGCGGCCAGACAGAGGGCCGTCGCAGTGCATGCAGCGATGGTGGAGCGACCGCTCCGCAGTGACCGGTGGCGTGACACGGCTTGTTCTCCTTGCTTCTCGGCGTCTCTTCTCGGCGGTTCTCGGCAGCCGGACCGCGGGGACACTAGACCTCGCGGTCGTCGCGGTCCAGACCATCTCTTCCGGCTTTCCCCGAGCCAGCTACACTGATTGACGTGTCCACCGAAGGCCCCTCCAAGCCCCCCAGCTCTCCCCGCCGCGCCGTCGTCGTCGGAGGTGGTCTGGCAGGCTTGTCAGCGGCGGAGTCGTTGCGGGACGGCGGCTGGCTGGTCACGCTGCTCGAACCATCGGGTCGATGCGGGGGCGTGATCGAGACCGTCTCGAGAGACGGCTGGCTCGTGGAGCGATCGGCGGACAGCTTCCTCGCCGCCCGCCCCGAAGCCGTGGAACTCGTCGAAAGGCTCGGGCTCTCTGGACACCTCGTCGGCATCCGGCCCGAGGTGAGGCGGGCTCTCGTCTGCCGCGGTGGCCGCCTTCACCCCGTGCCCGCAGGCTTTCGCCTCATGGCGCCCGGACGCACGTGGAGCGTCCTGTCGACTCCGCTGTTGTCGCTGCGAGGTCGGCTGCGGGTCGTGCTCGAGCGATTCGTGCCGCGGCGGCGGGGCGAAAATGGAGGGGACGACGAAAGTCTCCGCGACTTCGCCGTGCGCCGGCTCGGCCGGGAGGCGTTCTCGCGGCTCGTGCATCCGCTCGTGTCGGGCATCTGGACGGCCGACCCGGGACGATTGAGCATGGCGGCCGCCTGCGAGGAGTTTCTCGTCATGGAGCGGCGCTACGGCAGCCTCTGGGCAGGCGAGGCGGCGCGGCTCAGCAGCGGGAAAGCCGCTGCAAACGGACTCGCTTCCGGGGCGAGGTACGGCCAGTTCGTGACGCTCGCCGAGGGAATGGAAACGCTGCCCGCCCGGCTCGCCGAGAGGCTCATCGACCGAGGAGTGGCGATCCGCCGCGTCGGCGCGGAGCGGCTGTCGCGGGGCGACGGGGGCGGCTGGTCGGTCGGCACGAGCGATGGTGGCGTGATCGCCGCCGACGGTGTCGTGGTGGCCGCTCCCGCGGCCGTGGCGTCGCGGTTCGTGGCGGCCATCGACCCGCCGCTCGCGGACGAACTCGCGGGAATCGAATACGCCGGCTCGGCCATCGTTTCGCTCGGGTTCGCACGGGAGGACGTCGCCCACCCGCTCGATGCGGCGGGCGTGGTCGTGCCGCGGGCCGAGGGCCGGCGGATTCTCGCCGTGAGCTTCTCGAGCTCGAAGTTCCCCGGCAGGGCGCCAGAGGGAATGGTGCTGATGCGGTCGTTCGTGGGCGGTGCGCTCGATCCGTCCGCCGCGAGGCTCGACGACCGAGAACTCGAGTCGATCGTGATGGACGATCTGCGGAGTCTGCTCGGGGTCCGCGGAAGCCCCCGCTTCATGCAGATCGATCGCTGGGCGGGCGCGATGCCCCAATATCATCTCGGCCATCTCGACCGACTCTCGCGGATCGATGCCCGGCTGCGTGGACTGCCCGGGCTGGCTCTCGCCGGCGCCGCCTATCGCGGCGTTGGCATCCCCCAGGTGATCCTGTCGGGCAGGACGGCTGCGGCGCTGCTCTGAACCGGTCCGCTTACTTCTTCTTCGCCGCGGCCGCGCCCTTCGCTCCGGCGGCGGGAGCCGCTGCAGCCCCTTCAGCGCCCTCTTCCTTGGCCTTCTTCTTTTTCTTCATGACCATCTTCTGGACTCGGACCTTCGGAAGGCCAAGCGGGCTGCGGCCCTCTGCAAAGCGATCCTGCTCCTTGAGGCGGGCGATCCGCTCCGCCCGCGTCAGGACGCCGCGCACCTGCGAGCCGCCCTTGCGGACGCGAAGACTCTTGTCCATCGTCATGTTTGAAAATCTCCGGGCAACACCGGCGACTGGTTTCGCCGGCCGATTCGTCGAGCCGGTATGGTAGGAACGATCGCCGGCCCATTCAAGCCTCGCGAGCGGCCCGGCCAAACCGCGGGCCGCAAGGACGAGAATCAGAGGTTCACGCCGGCGATCATGCCGAGGAATCGTTCCGTCGTCGCCGGCCGCTTCTCGGGATCGGCGGCGATGCAGGCCATGATCGCGGCGGCGAGCGGCTCCGGGATGTCGGCCCACTTCGTGCGGATGTCGGCGGGGGGCGAATCGTGCGCGAGGGCCGCATGCGCGGCGTTGTTCCCCGAGGGCTTCGGCCACGGGTGGTCGAGCGTGCAGATCTCGTAGGCGGTCACGCCGAACGAGAAGACGTCGAGCCGCCGATCGGCCTGTCGCCGCCGGACGACCTCGGGCGCCATGTAGGCGGGCGTGCCGATCCGGTTGCCGGGCTGGAGAAACACCGGCTTGTCGGGGACGGTAAGGCCGAAGTCGATCAGCACGAGCCTGCCACCGGGCTCGAGCACGAAGTTTCTCGGGCAGATGTCGCGGTGCACGAAGCCCGCCTTGTGCACCGTCTCGATCGCGCGGGCGGCCTGCCGGACGAGATCGAGCCGTCGCGCCGGAGGGAGCGGCCTGCCGGCGGCAATGATCGCCTGGAGCCCCGAGCCCTCGATGAACTCGAGCACGACGTATTTTTGGCCATCGGTCGACACGCCCCACCGCAGCGTCTTGACGATGTTGGGGCCGAGGATCTTCGAGCCGATCTCCCCCTCGGAAGGCTTGTCGAGCCCCCGGTATCGCGACTCGACCGGCTCGGCCTTCTTCGGATCGATGACCTTGAGGCCGACGACCTCGCCGGTCTGGATGTCCTTCGCCTTGTAGAAGCTCGACATCGTTCCGGAGACGGCTTCCCGCAGCTTCTCGTAGCGGGACAAGTCGATGCGGCTCGACGTCTGGCCGGCCCCACCGAGGATTCCCTTCAGCGATTCGAGCAGTCCCATGCGGGTTTTCCGAGGACGAACCCCGAGGCGACATCGGCTCCGGGAGGAGCCGACGGATTCATCCCTTCTTCAGTCCGACGAGCTCGGCGTGGGCCGCGGCCAGTTCCTTTTCCAGCCTGGGCACGTCGGCAGGGTCGTCGGGCTGCTTCTTCGCGCCGGCGAGCAGTTGCTGCAGCTTCTGGATCTTCTGCTGGAGCACGTCGATCCGCTTCTTGTGCTTCTTGTCCATGGCAGGGAATGAATGAAGGGGAAGGCGTCCGCGGGTGACAGGGAGTGCTACGGTGCTGGGGCCGGCTCGCGGAACACGGATCCGGCAGATTCGTCCTTGTAGCGGTCGTCCGGCTTTTCTTCCGTCCTTTGCCGGATCGAAACACCCTCCTGTCCGCCGAGATTCTCGCCGGTGTGACGCGTCCGCATCCATCCGGAGAGCAGCACGACGGCGATGGCGAGCAGGAGCGTGAACGAAAGCCACCTCGCCCGGTTGTCCCGAATCCACTGCGTGCCCCGTCCGCGGCCCACGAGCGCGCTCGCGAAGTAGAACACCACCATCGAGAGGAGGAACTTGACGCCGAAGAGGAGGTGGTAGTTTTCCCGCTTCATCCACTGACCGCCGGCCCATTCCTCCTCCTTCACCCGGTTGTTGAAGAGGAGAAAGTTGACCAGTCCGGTCGCGAGCAGCAGCGTGATGGCGATGATGACCCACGGAAGCCAACTCTTCCGGATCGACTCGTGGATTTTCGCCTGGGTGTCGGCGTCGATGCCCTTGAGGCCCGGCAGCAGTCCGAACCGGGCGAAAAACAGCCCGCCGACCGCGACGATGGCCGCGAGGATGTGCGCCCACCGCAGGGCCACGAGATGGAGATCGGACGTGTCGAACGGCATGGGTGCCTCCCTGGTTCGTGAACGTATCGGACGATCCTAGTGGAAATCGGCCTTTCATCCAACGGTCCCGCTGTCCGCGGGCGGGAGCGGTAGAATCCGGCGATGGAAGACATCGACGACGGGTGGCCGCTGCCGGGAGAGCCGTTGCACGAACGCTGGATGCGGCTGGCGCTCGACGAGGCCAGGGCCGCTGCGGAGGAGGACGAGGTGCCCGTGGGGGCGGTGATCGTGGCGGCCGGCCGCGTGGTCGCAAGCGCCCACAACCAACGGGAGCAGCTCCAGGACCCGACCGCCCACGCCGAGATGATCGCGCTGACACAGGCGGCGAGCAACCTGGGATCGTGGAGGCTCGAGAACACCGTGCTCTACGTCACGCTCGAACCCTGCCCGATGTGCGCCGGCGCGATCGTGCAGGCCCGCGTGCCGGTCGTCGTGTGGGGAGCCGCCGACCCGAAGGCCGGCGCCGTCGAGACGCTCTACCGGCTCTTCGAGGATCCCCGGCTCAACCACCGCGTCGAGCACGTCGGCCACGTGCTCGCCGACGAGTGCGGCCGCATCCTCACCGACTTCTTCCGCAAGCGGCGGTGAACGCCGGGGTGCGGTTGCGCTCACGGGCGGCCTGTTCTGAACCCGCTGAAGGAGGCCGCATTGCCGCCGGGGGAGAGGACGCATCGTCGCTACGGTGAGGATACACCTGATGCTCCTCAGCGTTCCCCACCCCCCTGACCACTCCCCCCCGGGGGCGTTCAGCATCAAAGTGCCTGTGTGCCCGAATCAGCACCACGTTTGACTGCGAGGGGTTGCCCGTGTGCCCGAGA
>DHLZ01000117.1:2674-6882 GCA_002405515.1 Planctomycetaceae bacterium UBA4655 | reverse complement strand
GCGAGCGTCCGGCGCGCGGCATACGGGCAGCCCCGAGCCCGCAGCACGCCCCGAACCAGCAATTTTGACGAACGGGCAGACCCTCAGGACCGCTTCGTGATCGGCACGAAGTCGCGGAGGAGTTCGCCCGTGTAGATCTGTCGGGGGCGGCAGATCTTCTTCGTGGGCGAGTGGTGCATCTCGATCCAGTGGGCGATCCAGCCGGGGAGTCGGCCCATCGCGAAGAGCACCGTGAACATCTGCACCGGGATGCCCATCGCCCGATAGATCACGCCGGAGTAGAAGTCCACGTTCGGGTAGAGCTTCCGCTCGATGAAGTATTCGTCGGCGAGGGCGACCTCCTCGAGTTCCTGGGCGATGTCGAAGATCGGGTCGTGCCGGGAGATCTTCGCCAGCAGCTTGTCGCAGGTCGCCTTGATGAGCTTCGCGCGGGGGTCGTAGTTCTTGTAGACGCGATGGCCGAAGCCCATGAGCCGGAAGCCGGAGTCCTTCTTCTTCGCCATGTCGACGTACTTCTTGACGTTGCGGCCGTCGGAGCCGATCCGCTCGAGCATCTCCACGCAGGCCTGGTTGGCGCCGCCGTGGAGCGGGCCCCAGAGGGCGGAGACGCCGGCCGAGATGCTCGCGAAGAGGTTGGCGTCGCTCGAGCCGACCATGCGAACCGTCGAGGTCGAGCAGTTCTGCTCGTGGTCGGCGTGTACGATGAGCAGCATGTCGAGCGCGTCGGCGAAGTCGGGATCGACGTGGTATTCCTCGCAGGGCACCGCGAACATCATGTGAAGGAAGTTCTCGCAGTAGCCGAGGTCGTTCCGCGGATACATCAGCGGCTGCCCGGCCGACTTCTTGTGGCTGTAGGCGGCGATCGTGGGCAGCTTCGCGAGCAGGCGGTGCACGCTGATCTCCACCTGACGCGGATCACGGACGTCGAGCGAGTCCTGGTAGAAGGTCGAGAGGGCCCCGACGACGCTCCCCACGATCGCCATCGGATGGGCGTCGCGTGGGAAGCCGTTGTAGAAGCTCCGCATGTCCTCGTGGATCATCGTGTGGTGCGAGAGCGCCAGCCGAAACGAGTCGAGCTGGTCGGTCGTCGGCAGTTCCCCGAAGATCAGGAGGTAGGCGACCTCGACGAAGTCGCATTTCTCGGCGAGCACCTCGATCGGGTAGCCCCGGTAGCGGAGCACGCCGTTCTCCCCGTCGAGGTAGGTGATGGCGCTGGTGGTGGAGCCGGTGTTGACGAAGCCCTCGTCGAGCGTGATGGCTCCGGTCGCCGCCCGGAGCTTCCCGATGTCGATGCCGTGCTCCCCCTCGGTGCCGACGAGCACCGGAAGATCGACCGATCGACCGTTGATCTCGAGACGTGCCGCGCCCGCCGATTTCGTGCCGGCGAAGGGGCCCGGCGGTGAGGATTTCGAACCGGTCGGGGGCGCGGAAACGGTCATCGCGGGGCTCCTGGCAAGGGGGGAGTGCGCGGAGTGCTGAGGGCCTTTTTTCCGCGACTTCGGAAGTGTAGCCCTCAGTCCGTGCCGCAGCAATCGGCGGCGTTCGGTGCCGCTGCCATGTCGGCGGTCCGTCGTCGATGCTGGAGGAATTGTCGGCGGCTCGCGAAACGAACGGCACACGCTGCGGCCGCGACGCCCATCGCATCGGCCGAGGGAAACGTTCAACGCGCCGGCGACTGCGGGCGGCCGGCCATGACCGGCCCGGCGGGCTCGCCGTCGTAGATCGTCCAGACGGGCGTCCGTTCGCGGAGCTTTGCGAGATAGGTCTCCATCTCGCGTTTCTTGCGGTCTGCGACGAGACGTCGGCGGATTTCAACCTGGGCATCCACGAACGACACGCGGCCGGCCTCCGTCCGCTCCGTCACGCGAATGATGTGGAGGGCCGACTCCTCCTCGAGGATCGTGCTCAGCTGGCCGACCGGCAGCGTGAAGATCGCCCGGTCGAGCACGGCCGACGAGAGGCTGCCCTTGCCCGTCCAGTCGTAGCCGCCTCCCTGCTTCGCGGTCGGGCCGTCCGACATCTCGCGGGCGACGTCGGCGAGCGGGCGGCCGGCGATCACGGCGTTGCCCATGTCGGCAAGCCGCTTCCAGGCCTCCTCCCGCGGCCGCGACGGCGCGATCCGGACCATGAGCTGCTCGAACCTCGCCCTCGCCGGGTATTCGTAGTCGGGCAGGTTGGCGTGGTAGTGGGCGATCAGCTCCGCGTGGGGTATCTCGCCGTCGAACGACGCCTTCTGCTCGGCCCACTGCTGCGCGAGCGCCCGTTCGAAGAATGTCTTGCGGATGCGGTCGAGCGACTGGCCGCGGGATCGCAGCATCTGCTCGTACTCGCCGGCGCTCGTGAGGCCCGCATCCTTCAAGAGCCTCGGCAGCTGCTGCTCGTCGAAGGCCTCGTTCACCTTCTTGCGGATCTCCGGCAGCTTGTCCTCGGGGATCGTGCGGCAGGCATCCACGTAGACGATGAGCGACTCGACGTATTGCGAGAGCATCTGCCGGTAGATCTGCTTCTTCACCTCGCGGACCTGATCGGGCGTCATGCCGGGGGTGTTCTTCTCGAGCCACGCTGCCAGGCTCGGCGTCAGGAGGTCGCTCTCGAGGACCACCTCCGGCCCGACGCGGGCGACGACAAGCGCGGTTTCGAGCGACTGCGCGGAGGAGGGTACGGTGGAGGGGAGCGACGACGGCGTCTCGAAGCCGGCCTGCTCGACCCGGCCGGAATCCCCGTCGCCCCCGGCCTGCTTCACCCCGAACGCCTCGACCGGGATGAGCGGGCTGCCTGGCTTCTTGCGGATGCTCGACAGCACGTGCTTGCCGACGTCGACTTCACTGCCGGAGCCGACGTTACTGCCGGAGCCGACGTTACTACCTGAGCCGCCCGGCCATCCGTCCGGCCGCGACACCGCCTCGCGGCGATGCGGGGCCGCCGCCACGGGCGTCCTGCCGCGGCCCGCTCCGGCCGCGGCCGCCTCGCCGATGATCGCGTCGGTGTCGGACCCGTGCGCCGCGGTCGCGGCGACGGCCATCGCCAGGGCAAGTCCGCGGAGCAGTTGGGGGGCAGGGCGTGGCACGGTCGATCAGCTTCCGTGATTGCGATCCGTCGGTTCACGGCGTCACCGTCGCCGCGGGGGCGGGACTATAGGGCCGACCGCGATCCCGCATCAACAGCGTTTTGACCGCGGCGACGAGGCGGTCTGGGGGCTCGACGTCGGCCGCGGCGAGCGGCAACGCCGCCGTGCGGTCATCGACGAGCCGCAGCCGTCCGCCGGTCTTCGCCTTGAGCCGTTCGAGCACGTTTCGCGTGCTCCTGCCCCCCTGGTGGAACGTGAGCATGAGCAGATCGTTCTGGCGGCGGATGGTCGCGACGCCCAGGCCGGCCGCGGCGATCCGCAGCCGGGAGAACTCGAGCAGCCGCAGCACCTCGGGCGGCGCCGGTCCGAACCGGTCGGCGAGTTCCGTGGCGAGGTCGTCGATATCCGAATCCTTCGTCGCCCGCGACAGCCTGCGATAGAGGTCGATCTTCGCACGGAAGTCGGCGAGATACTCCCGCGGGAACCACGCCTCGCCTGGCAGATCGACGTGCACCGGCGGCGGCTCGGCCGGCGGCATCGCCTTCAGCCCCCGCACCGCCTGCTCGAGCAGCCGGCAGTAGAGCTCGTAGCCGACCGTCGCGATGTGGCCGCTCTGCTGGGTGCCCAGCAGGTTGCCCGCGCCCCGGATCTCGAGATCCCGCATGGCGAGCGAGAAGCCCGCGCCGATGCTCGAGAACTCCTGGATCGCGCGGAGCCGGCGGGCGGCGGTGCCCGTGAGCGGCTTGCCGCCATCGACGAGCATGTAACAGTAGGCTCGGTGATGCGACCGGCCGACGCGGCCCCGCAGCTGGTGGAGGTCGGCGAGGCCGTAGGTGTCGGACTCGTCGATGAAGATCGTGTTGGCCCGTGGGATGTCGAGGCCGCTCTCGATGATCGTCGTCGCCAGCAGGATGTCGGTCCGCCCGGCCACGAAGTCGACCATCACCGCCTCGAGATCCTTCTCCGAAAGCCGGCCGTGGCCGATGCCGATCCTGGCCTCCGGCACGATCCTCGCGAGCTTCTGCGCGACCACGTGGATGTCGTGGATCCGGTTGTGGACGAAGAACACCTGCCCCTGCCGGGCGAGCTCCCGCTCGATCGCGGCGCGGATGAGCGAATCGTCCCAGCGGGCCACGCGGGT
>DHLZ01000117.1:0-2430 GCA_002405515.1 Planctomycetaceae bacterium UBA4655 | reverse complement strand
CGTCGCCGTCATGGTGAGCACGTCGATGCTCGATCGCAGCGCCTTGAGCCGCTCCTTCACGTCGACGCCGAACCGCTGCTCCTCGTCGATCACGAGCAGCCCGAGGTTGCGGAAGGCGACGTCGCTCTGCGCGAGCCGGTGGGTGCCGACGACGATGTCGACCTTGCCTGCGAGGATTCCCTCGAGCACGTCCCGCTCCTCCTGGAGCGTCGAGAACCGGGAGAGCGACCGGATCGTGAAGGGAAACTCGGCGAACCTCGCCTGGAAGCTGCGGCAGTGCTGCTCGGCGAGCACGGTCGTCGGCACGAGCACCGCCACCTGGTAGCCCGCCTCGACCGCCTTGAAGGCGGCCCGCATCGCCATCTCCGTCTTGCCGAAGCCGACGTCGCCGCAGAGGAGCCGGTCCATCGGCCGGGGCTTCTCCATGTCGTCGCGGATCGCCTCGGCCGCGGTGAGCTGGTCGGGCGTCTCGTCGAACGGAAACGACTCCTCGAACTCCCGCTGCCAGGCCGTCGCCGGAGGGAAGGCGATGCCCGGGCGGCTCGCGCGGGTCGCCTGGAGGCGGATCATGTCGCTCGCCATGTCGGCCACGGCGTCGCGGACGGCCTGCTTCTGCTTTTCCCAGGTCTTGCCGCCGAGCTTGGCGAGCTTCGGGGCGAGCTTCGTGCCGCCGACGTACTTCTGCACGAGCTCGATGCAGGAGGCGGGCACGAAGATCTTCGTCGACTCGGCGAACTCGATCTCGAGGAACTCCTCCGTGCGTCCCTGCTTCTCGAGCAGCTTGAGCCCCTTGTAGCGGCCGATGCCGTGGCCGACGTGGACGACGTAATCGCCGTCGTGCAGGTCGAGGAACGTGTCGATCGCCCGCGAGAGCCGCCGCCGCGGCGCCCTCGCCGCCGCGGCGTCCTCGCGGCGGAAGAGCTCCCCGGCGCCGATGACCGCGAGCTTCTCGGGCACGAGCCGAAATCCCCCCGAGATGTGGCCGTGGGCGAAATGGAGCCGGCCCGATCTCGCGGGGGCCGTGTCGCGAAGCAGTTCCGTGAGCCGGTCGATCTCCGCGTCGGTCGGGCAGACGATCCAGACCTCCTGGTCGCGGCCCACCGTCTCGAGCTCCTCCCTCACCCGGTCGAGCACGCCCGTGAACCGCTCCACGCTCTCGACCGAGAGCTCCGCCGAGGCCTCGAGGCTCGACGGCGCGATGCAGGAGAGCGTGACCGACGGCGAGCGGTAGATCCGCGTGAAGACGTCGTCGGGCTCCGAGGCGTCCTCGACGACACCGCGAATCCGCTCGAACGCGCGGCGGGCCTCCTCGGCGAGTTCGAGCGGCTCCACGAGCGCCCACCAGGAGCCGGCGGGCAGGATGTCGGAAAGCTGCGTCCGCCGCACGGCCGCCTTTCCGCTCGTCGATCGAGACCTGCCCTTCCGCGGTGCGGCGACGGCGGCGTCTTCGGGCCTCGGCCTGGGGCGGGCCGCGAGCGCCGTGAGGTCGATCGACTCGAGCGACGCGACGCTCCGTTGGCTGGCGATGTCGAATGTGCGGAGCGACTCGATCTCGTCGCCGAAGAGCTCCACCCGCACGGGCCGATCCCAGTCGATCGCGAAGAGGTCCACGATGCCGCCGCGTCGGGCAAATGTTCCCGGCTCCTCGACCGAGTCGGCCGAGTGCCAGCCGCGGGCGACGAGCCAGTCGGCGAGTTCGGCGGGGTCGAGCCGTCCGCCGACATGGAGCGAACGGGTGCTCTCCTCGATCTCCCGCGGGTCGGCGAGCGGTGCGAGCAGCGCCTGGATGCTCGTCACCAGGATCCTGGGCGGCGACTTGCCGGGCCGCGTGAGCGCCTTGACGATCGCGAGCCGCTCCGCCACGGCGGGCTCGTCGATCGCGTCATCGTCGCCGAACGACTCGATCGCCGGCAGGACGGCCACGGCGGCCCCGCTGAAGACGGCCAGGTCGCCGGCGAAGGCGTCGCAGTCGGCAGCGTGCGGCAGCACGACGACGAGTGACCTGGGCTCGTCGTGAGGCAGCCCCCGCTCGATTGCGGCGGTGGCAAGGGCGCAGGCCGCTCCCCAGGTTCCGCCTACCGCCCCGCCGTGCCCCTCGCGAAGGCTGGCGATGACGTCGGCGAACCCCTTGTGGGAATGAATTGTCGCGGCAAGCTCGAGCAGCCGCGTCGGAGTGTCTGAAGCCACCGCCCGGAGTATAGCCGTCACGGCGAGATCATCATGATCAAACTGAGTGGCGATCGAGGGATCGCATACCGCTGCAGATCCTGGAGGATGGCCGGGAGCAGGATGGCCGGACCATGCATCGAGCCGTTGCCACTCTCAGGGAGCGTCCCTCCGAATCGACCGATGGCCGGTGGGCCGCCGCGGCCTTCGAGATCAATCGCCATTTCTCGAAAAGGTCCGCCGGCGGTACGGCGACCAGCTCGA
>DHLZ01000100.1 GCA_002405515.1 Planctomycetaceae bacterium UBA4655 | reverse complement strand
CGCCTCCGGGCTCACCTGCCAGTTCGCCTGGCCGCGGGCGTTGTAGCGGGTGTAGGTGCCTTGCTGCTTGGTGTCGCCCCCTTCGGTGTTGCGGATCACTTCGAGCATCGGCTGGGTGCGGGCGTTTGAGTAGACGATCCGCTCGGTGCCGTCGGGGCGGGTCTCGGTGGACTTGGTGCGCCAGTCGAGGTTGCTGCCGATGACCGGCCTGGGATTGGTGGCGTAGGAGTAGGTAAAGGTGCCGATGCCGCCGGTGCAGGAAGAACAGCCGGCGCCCTGGACGTCGTGGCGGATGACGCGGTTTTGGGCGTCGTACGCGAAAAAATCGGTCGCGAACGGGGCGGCGGCCGAGTTCGTGGCCGTGGCGAGGTTGAGCCCCGCGGCCGTGGCGCGGCGGACGGCGTCGGTGTCGAACGTGTATTCGATCAGCGACTGGCCGCTCGCGGCGGTCGTGTAGCGGTAGACGCTCGAGTCGAGGAGGGCGCCCGTGGAATCACGGACGGTGATGCTCGCCAGGTCGCCGAGCGCGCCGAAGGCGGTCGTGCCGTCGTGATACGTAAACGTCGTCGTGCGGACGAGCGTGGAGTCGCCACGGCGGATGTCGATGCGGGCGACTTTTCCTGTGTTGGGATCGGTTGCCGGGAGATAGACGTAGTCTTGCAGTTCGACGGGCGTGGCCTGGCCGGCGACGCGGCTTGTCAGCCGGGCGACGGAGCCGTCGGGGTTGAACGTGTATTCGAAACTGTTGCCGCTGGAATCCGTGCGGGAGACGAGCTGGCCGCGGGCGGCGGCGGGGATGCTGGCACCAAACCCGTTGAACGTGAGCGTGTCGCCGGCGGCGGTGCGGAAGACGTAGTTTCCACCTTCGAGTGCAAAGCGGTCGGTCGAGCCCTGGCGGGTGGCGCGAGAGAAGGCCGGTTGGCCGGGGGACGTGGAGGTGTTTTGGTAGACGCGGGTGTCGCTGGAGTTGAAGACGATCGACACGCTCGTGGGATTGGCGGGGTCGGTGCCACGCATGGTGAGGGAGGGGGCCGCCGTGCGGGACCAGCCGTTGCCGAAGGGGGCGGGGGCGGCGGGCGCGGCGGAGCGGGAAGACGGGCCCGTGGCAGCCGGAGGAGACTGCGTGCGCTGGACGTGAAAGCGTTGGGAGAGAGCCGCGCCGCCGCCGGCACCGGCGACGGTCGAAAAGTTGAGATTGCCGGTGGACTTGTTGACAGCCGGAAGCGGACACGTTTCGGGTGGGATGCCGTCGCAGCCGCCGGTTTCGGGGGTTGTTGGGGTTGGTTGTGGCGGTGATCTGCCCCTGATAGGACGGGCTCTCCAGGACGCTCAAGTACCACGTGTAAACCGTGGCGAACGTGGCGTCGAAGGATTGCATCCATTGCTGCGCCTTGACGACCGCGGCGGCAGTCAGCGCTGTTGGCGCCACCTGGAACCGGCCAGCGGACAGACTGAAGGTCATGCCGTTCCCGGCGGGGAGGGCGTCGTTGATAATCTCCCAGATGGCCAGCTGGAACGCGGCCGAATCGGTGGCGCTCGAAAACCCGATTGCCGGGTCGGCGGGGCCGAACTGGTTCCAGAACTGCGTGAGCAGGTTGGCGCGGCACACGCCCATGGCGCCGTTGGTGCCGCCGAACGGGTTGGCGTTCACGGCGGAGGTGAAGTCGGTGAACGTGTGGGTCATGCCTCCGTAGACCGACTGCAGCCCGTCGATGCAGTACGACATGAAGCGTCGGGCAGGCCCGCGGCCCGGGCGTCGCCTTGCGCGCCCGACCAGCGGAGCTGGCCGACGTAGACCGTCGCAAAAGCCGGGGTGGGGGCGGTGTCGCCCTGGAACGTGACCGACAACTGCACCGGCGGGGGCGAAGACATCAGCGTGGCCGTGGTGGCCATCACCTGCCGCGGTTCGAGCGACTCGAGCGACAGCGGCCGGCGGTCGCGCGGCTGCACGCGGCTCACGCGGGCAGGCTTACGACGCGAGCGGGAATGGGAATGGGGGGGGGCGTCGCGAGACGTTCGTGAACGTCAGGGGGCGGTGGCCGCGGAGCGAGTCTGTGCGGTTCACGCCATTCGTCGCAGCAGCCACCAGGCCGCGACGAGCTGGACCGCGAGCGAGACGAGCCCCGCTTCCGGCACGCCGGTCGCCAGCTGCATCGCCCCGAAGACGACGCCAGCGGCACAGCCGGCGAGCTTCGTGCCCACCTGAAGGAGACCGAACGTGACGCCCGCCGTTCCCGCCGGCGCGAGGCAGGCGACCGCGGCCCGCAGCAGGCTCTGCGCGCCGCCGAGCACCAGCGCCAGGACCGCGGCCAGCCAGAAAAGCTCCGCCGGCGTGCGAACGAACCAGGCGAGCACGAGCACCGCGATCCAGCCCCCGATGCCGACCACCGTGGCGGCCCGCCGCCCGAAGCGGGTCGAGAGCCAGCCCATGCCGAGCGCCCCCGGCAGCGCGACCGCCTGCACGAGCAGCACGAGCCGCACGAGCGCCGGTCCATCGAGGTCGAACCGCTGGATCGCCAGGCTCGTGAACTGGGCGATCGCCGTGTGGATGACACCGAGGGCGAGCATCGCCCCCGCGAGCACCGCCGCGAACCGAGGGTCGGCGGAGCCGGAGCCGCCGCCGGAGTCTCCGCCGCACACGCTCCGGGCGAACGCGATGAGCCCGCGGCCCGCGGTCGGGCCGTCACCTCCGCGGGCGGCGGCCGCAAACCGGACGACGGCGGCGGGCAGCGAGAACACGAGCCACCAGGCCGCCGTGGCCACGAAGACGAGCCGCAGGCCGCCCGCCACATCGATGCCAAGCCGCTCGCGGCCGGTGACGATCGCGGTCGCCGCGACGAGCGCGATCGCGCCCCCCGCGTAGCCGGCTGCGAAGCCCTGCGCCGAGAGCCGGTCGGCATCGCGTCCACCCGCGAGTCGCATGAGCAAACTGCCCGTGAACACCTGGGCGACGTCGAAGCCGACACTGGCCGCCACGACCGAGGCGAGCACGGCAAGCGGCAAGGCCTGAGGCACGCATGCAAGCGCGAGGAGACCGCCGGCGCCAAGGAGCGTGCCGGCAACGAGGGCCCGCTGGTGGGCGTCGTGGCGATCGGCCCAGGCGGCGGCGCAGGGCGCGATCACGGCCGAGCAGAGCATCGCCGCCGAAAGCGTCCAGGCCCAGACCACGCCGGCCGACATCCCCCAGCCACCGTCGGGCATCACGATCTTCTCGACGTAGGCGACCACGAGCGTGATCAACACGGTCGAGAACCCGCTCGCCGCCCAATCGAGCAGGACCCAGGCGATGCGGGCCCTCGTGGTCGCCGGCGGTGGTGACGGCGGGTTCACCGCGACGGGGGTCGGGCCACGGCCCAGAGGTTTTTCTGCGAGGCCACGAAGAGCGTGCCGTTGGCGGCGCAGGGAACCGACCAGACGGGGGTGCCGAGCTTGATCTCGGCGATCAGCCGTCGCTCACGGCCAGCCGCCAGCACGGTCAGTCCCTTCCGCGTGCCGATGAAGACCTTCCCGTCGGCCACGAGCGTGCTCGACCAGATCTCCTCGCGGGTGTCGTGCACCCAGACGAGCGATCCGCTCTCGGCGTCGAGGCAGTGCACCTTGCCGGCGTGTTCGGCGCAGTAGACGAGCCCGTTGGCGACCGACACGGTCGAGAGCGATCGGCCGATGCCGGTGTAACACCAGCGGACGCCGGTGCCGCTGACGTCGCCGCGGCCATCGACGGCGAGGCAGGAGAGGGCGCCGCGGCCGGGGCCGTGGACCGGATCCTGGCCGATCCCCACGTAGATCCTGTCGCCAATGACGACCGGCGTGCCGATCACCTCGTTCGGGCTTACGAGCATGCCGTCGCTGTCGAGTTGCTTCCCGACCGTGCCGCGGACGAGCGCCCAGTAGTCGATCGGCTCGCCTCCACGCGACCGGTAGCCCGGCGGGTTGCAGTCGCACTTCCACGCCCGTGCGAGGATCGCCGGAACGGGTCCGCCGGGCCGCGTCTTGAACGGCTCGAACGCGTGGCAGAAACCGTCGCCGCCGCCGTAGACCACGAGCATCCGATCCTTCGTCGTCGCGATCGCCGGCGACGACCACTGGCCGTGGAAGACGTCCGCGCTCAATGTCCCGTCGTCACGGGCGAGCAGCCGTCCGGTCCGCTTGTCGAGCACCACGAGCGAGGCCGCCGTGGGGAGCACGACCTTTCCGTCGTAGACGCCGTTGCCCGTGCCGACGTAGAGATGATCGCCCACGACGAGCACCGAGCAGTTCGTGGCGTCGTGCGGAAAGACCGGAAGGTCGCGGAGCATGTCGAACCGCCAGACGATGTCGGCGTCCTTCGGGCCGAGCTTGACCGGATCGCGGCCCTCGGGCACCGAGAACGACGCCTCGGCGGTGAACGGCCCGGCATTGCCGTCGGCCATGCCGGCGACGTCGAGACAGACCACCTCGCAGCGGTTCGTGACGATGTAGACGCGGTTGCCCTCGACGGTGGCCGTCGAGCAGATGCCGAGATTCATGTCGTCGAAATCCTCGCTCACCTTCGAGCGGTCGATCTCCAGACGCGGCACGACGAGTCGCCAGATCAGTTCGCCCGTCCGCTCGTCGAGGCAGAGGAGCACGCCCCCTCGCGTCGGCTCGAATCTTTCGTCGTCGATATCCTCGTCGTTGGTGCCGATGTAGACCCGCCCGCCGGCCACCACCGGCGACGAGTAGTTTTCCGAGCCCAGCCGCGCGACGAACCGCACGTTGCGGGCCGTCGCCGGGTCGAAGCCGAGCCGGTCGCGTTTCTTGCGGCCGGGATGAAAGTCGTCGGGCAGGCCGGGTTCGTCGGTGGCCATGTTCCGCTGCTGGTCGCCTCCCCACTGCGGCCAGTCGTCCGCGACGGCTCCTCGGAGGCTTGCGGCGAGCAGGAGAACGCCAAGGAGCAGGGCGAAGGAGAGTCGCTTCATTGCGGGAGTGGTCCGAAAGCGTGACGGGACAAGACCTCGATTTTTGACTGAAAACCGGGTCGATGCCAGCCCATTCACCGTCTCGAGGAACGGAAGCTGCCGCTGCCGATCGGCAGAAAATCCCGATTTTTCCGGCGATGCGGCCGGATTGGACGGCCGAACCTCCCGAGGGTATCACGAAATTGCGTCGATTTCCGGCTGTTCACGGAGGCGGGGGCTCGTCAGAATCCCCGCCCCGAATCACCCGCCAACCGGCCCGTCGGTTCATCGAGCAGACATGTTTCACCATTCACCATCGCGGCTCGGCATCGCGGCCATCTCGATCCACCAGCCCGCTTGGGTGCTGGAGAACGGCTGGTTCGCCGACGTCATGCCCCGCAAGTTCGCCCATCACACCGGCATCGAGGCCCGGGCGATTTCCGAGGAGGATGAGGTGATGATGGGGCTGCACGCGATGCGGCGGATCCAGCGGGAGACGAGCTGCGATTTCACGGCCTGCCGCGGCCTCGTCTTCGTGTCGCCCTCCTTCATCCCGCCGTCGGTCGCCGGCCGGTATCTCGATCCGGATCAGGCCCTCGTCGAACGCCCGACCAGGGCCGCCCGGCAGCTGGCCCGCGCTTTCGGAATGCGTCGCTGCCGCACGATCGGCCTGAACTGGTTCTGCTGCGGATACAGCCGCGCCCTCGACGTCGTCACTCGTCGCTGGGCGCCGCGGCTTCCCCTGAAGGACGACGAGTTCCTGCTCGTCGTCGTCGCCACGAGGATCAGCCGGATCACCGACTACTCCTGCGGCCAGACGGCCGGCCTGTTCGGCGACATGGCCTCGGCCACCATGATCTCGCCGCTCTCGAGCCGCAGGCACGCGACGCACTTCGAAATCATGCACGCCCATGCGGAGCGGCAGCCCATCCCGCGGCCCGCCTTCGATTACCACGTCCGCACCGACGTGCCGGTGCCGTCGCCCGACGGCGGCCGGACGGTTACCCCCGAACGGCTCGTCTACTCGCTCGACGGCATGGCGATCGCCGAAACGGCCCCGAGGGCGATGTCGGCCGCCGTCGCCAAGGCGATCGGCGAGTGCGGCCTCCTGGCCGGCGAGGTGAATCACGTCGTGCCGCACCAGGCGGGCACGGGCATCGTGCGGTTCACCGGCATGAAGCTCGAGGAGATCGGCATCGGGGGCGAGCTGGTCAACGGCCTCGTCCGCCGCACCGGCAACGTGAGCGCCTGCTCGGTCCCGCACGCCCTTCGCGAGACCTGGGGCCGCCTGCGCGGCGTCATCGCCTGCCCCACCGCCGCGGTCGGCAGCCCCGGCCGGCCGGAGGTGCTGCAGGGCTGCATCCTCCTGCGATCGACGCCGCACCACGACCGCGAAGCCATCGTCGCCGCCTGACGCGACACCCGCCCTCGGAGCGGGACGACGCGATATAGTGAAAGGTGATGGCTGAACTTTCCGGAATGCTGTGGCGATTGGCGGCGGCGATCGCCTTGGTGTTCGCCTTGGTGCTCGTCGCGGATGGTCTGTCCACCCGCGATCCCGTCTCGCCGACCGTCTCGCCGNNCGACGTCTTCCTGCCCACAGCGCGCGCCGAGTTCGTCGTCGTCGGACCGGGCGCCGCGCCGCGCACCGTGACGCTCGACGCCGGCGCGCACGACGTGGCGGTCGCCGACGCGCGGCCGGTCGTGTTCGTGCTGCCCGGGGCGCGCGCGACGCTCGGCAGCGAGCGCGCGTTCCGACTCAGCGCCGAGTGGCGCGGTGAGGCGCCCGCCGGCGCGACCGGCGAAGCGATCGAAGGCGCGAGTTCCCTGCTCGGCGCCGACGACCGCGCGACGCTGCGGCTCGCGCAAGCCGGCCGCTACGCGCTGAGCCTGAGCGTCGAGGGCGGCACCGCGGGCGCCGTCCTCGGCGTGCTCGAGGTGACCCTGGCGCCGGGCGCCGTGCACGCGGTCGCCGTCGACCTCGCTGCGCTGGCGAAGGCGCTGGGCGACGGCCGGTGACCGGTCCAGGCGGCCACCCGCTGCGCCCGGGCCATCGCCGCACTCGCCCCGACCGCCCTGCCGCAAGGTGAGCGCCGCAGCGGCCGTGGCCGCAGTGCGCACGGCGTCGTCGCCGCAGGGGGCATGGCCGTCGCGCGGCGAGGACGACGCACTGCCGCGATGACCCGAAGCACCCTGCATCGCGTCGCCGTCGCCTGCCTGCTGCTGCTGGCCGCGTGCCTGGAGTTCGACGGCCAGGACGTCACCCTCCGCTACGACGAGGCCGCCGACCGCATCGACCTGCACCTCGTCTACCGCGCCCTGTACGCCGAGGGCGGGGCGGACGCCGTCGACAAGGCGCTGCAGCAGCTCGCCGACGCGCGGCGCGACGGCGCGACGGCACGTTCGCGCTGTGGCAGAACTGGCCGTTCCAGTTCGCCATCCCCCGCGACAACGAACTGGCACTGCAGACGCTGCTGGCGCACGTCGACGTCGAGAACGGCGGCCTGTTCACCGATCCGACCGGCGCGTTGTGCGCGCACCAGTTCGTGCGCATCCGCGACGCCAAGGCGTTCGTGCAGCAGGTCAACACGCTGCTCGACGTCTGGGTCGCCGGCGAACTCGCCAACGGCACCAAGGTCGGCAGCGACCGGCATCGCTGGGACGCCGACACCCGCGACCTCGTGCGCGAGTGCGCGCGCCGCGGCCAGCATCTCGTCGCGCTGCGTCAGGGCAGCATCGAGCTGCGGCTGCCGCTGTCGGCGCAGGACCACGCTTGGCTGCGCGCGTCGGTCTTCCGCAACTTGGCCGAAGCCGCCGGCGAGGCAGCGCTGCGCAGCGCCGTCGTCGCCGAACGGCGAGCCGCCGGCGGCGCGCCGGCGGAGACCGCGGTCGCCGCGACCGCCAAGGCGGCGTGGACGCAGCGCGCCGCCGGCGAACGCGTCGCGGCGGCGGCCGCGATGCGCTTCCTCGCCGCCAACGATTGGTCGTTCGCCCGCGAGCCGGAGCGCACGCGCATCACGTTCGGGGTCGCCGGCCAGCGCGACCTTGCGGTGACGAAGGCCGCCGACGGCCTCTACCACCCGCAGCTGTTGGCCGCCCTGCGCGAAGGCGAAGGCCACGATGGAGGACAGCGTCCCCGACCAGGAACTCGCCCGCCGCTTCGACGCATTCACCCAGCGCGCCGCCGTGCTGCCGCCGGCCGTCGCCGACGGTGCGCGCCGCCAACCCGCCCGCCGCGCCCGGCGGCAGGTGACGCTGGCAGGCGGCAGTGCACAGGCCCCCCGCCCCGCGGCGCGGCCGCGGGCGCCCCGCGCGGCCGCCTGCGCCCCCGGCCGCCCCCTGCTGGCCCCGCCCCCCCCCGCCGGCAGGGCATCCTGGGGCCATTGGGGCGACCAGCCGCACCGCTACGCGGCCTGGTCAAACCACTCCAACCGTCTCATTCCGGTCTACACTTTCGGCATGAGGCTCGACGGCGTCGCAGGGCCGAGGAGCGTCTACCGCGACGAGCCGCGGCTGCGGGAGCTCTACGGACGGCTTCCGGACCACACGCTCAACCCCGCGGCCGAGTACTTCGACCAGACCGACGTCTACCGTCTGCAAAAGGAGGCCGCCGAGGCCGGGAAGAGGATCGTCGTGCTCGTCGTCTTCGACGGTCTCGACTGGCACACCACACGGTCGGCCGCCATCGCGGTCAGAGGCCGGGTCGACTACGCCGAGGGCCGCGGCACGGGCCTCTTCTTCCAGGACTATCGCGGCACCGAAACCGACTTCGGCTTCTGCGTGACGAGTCCCGCCAACGACGGCACGAAGTCCGACGTCGATGCCCAGGCGGTCCGCGATCCCGGCGGCAAGCGGCCCGGCGGCTACGATGCGTCCCGCGGCGGCGCGACGCCGTGGGATCCGCGGGCGAGCATGCGATACCTCACCGGCCGCGACCGCGACGTGCCCCATCCCTTCACCGACTCGGCCGCCTCGGCGACGTCGCTCTGCAGCGGCCGCAAGACCTACAACGACGCGATCAACGTCGGCCCCTCGGGAGAGAAGCTCGAGCCGATCGCGAGGCTGCTGCAGTCGAGGGGCTGGGCCGTGGGCGCGGTGTCGAGCGTGCCGGTGTCGCACGCCACCCCGGCCTGCTCCTATTCCAACAACGTCTCCCGCGACGACTACCAGGACATCTCCCGCGACCTGCTCGGGCAGCCCTCGATCGCCCACCGCGACCCTCTCCCCGGGCTCGACCTGCTCATCGGCGGCGGATTCGGCGTGACGAGGACGGAGGAGGCCGACCAGGGCGCCAACTTCGAGCCGGGCAACAAATACGTCGCCGACTCCACGCTTGCGGCGATCGACGCCGCCCGCGGCGGCCGCTACCGCGTCGCGACGCGGACGCCGGACCGACGCGGGGCCGACGTGCTCGCCGAAGCGGCCCGCGATGCGATCGCGAGAAAGCTCCGGCTCTTCGGGTTCTTCGGCGCGGCGGAGGGGCACCTGCCCTTCCAGACGGCCGACGGCGGCTACGATCCCGGCGAGAGCCGCCTCGAGAAAAGCGGCGAGATCGACCCGCTCCACAAAAAGTACGGCGGCACGATCCGCTACACGCCGGCCGACGTCGCCGAGAATCCCACGCTCGCCGAGATGACCACCGCGGCGATGGACGTGCTCTCGGCGAAGGGGCCCTTCTGGCTCATGGTCGAGGCGGGCGACGTCGACTGGGCGTCGCACGCCAACAACATCGACACCTGCATCGGCGCGATCGAAAGCGGCGACGACGCCTTCCGGGCGGCGGTCGGCTGGATCGAGCGGCACGACGCGTGGGACGAGGCCGTCGTGATCGTCACGAGCGACCACGGTCATCCGTTCGTCCTCCTCGACCCGCGGGCGTTCACCGACGAGGGATGCCCCGCCCCGGAGCCCGGGCCGCCGGAAACGCAGCCCGCCGCGTACACTGTCGGTCCTTCGCCGGTCGGCGAGTGAATCCCCCGAAGCCCGGCACGGAGAAGACCATCCATGAATTCACATTCCTCCTGTCCCAGATGCCCCGGATCGCTCGCGATCGGCTGCGCCGTCGCTGCGATCATCCA
>DHLZ01000256.1:716-3756 GCA_002405515.1 Planctomycetaceae bacterium UBA4655 | reverse complement strand
AGGCTCGCAAACCGCTCGGCAATCTGCTCAGGATCGTGGAGATGCCGCTCGCCGTTGGCGAGCAGTTCGCCGCGGATCTGCTCGACAGTGCAGCCGGGGATGCCAGTGCAGCCGTGAGAACTGCGGCTGCCGTGCCGCGTCGCCGCGAGCACGTCGAAAAGCGGCATCCGCGATCGCGCGTGGTAGCGAACGTCGCCCGCGGCCACGACCGGAACCGTCGCCTCCCTCGCGATCCTCCCGAAAGCCGCCAGCCGCGAGGCGTCGTCGCCCTCGAGGGCGACCTCGGCGAGCGCGTAGAGCCGATCGCCGAAGATCTCACGAAACGTCCCGATGCCGCCGGCCACGGCCGAGCCGTCCAGATCGGCAGCGCCCGCAGCAACACCACCAGCAGAAATCGACGCGCCGACGCACCATTCGGCGAGCGGCACGCCCATCAGCAGGCCGTCGGCGTGGGCTGCGAGGTCGTCGATCGAGAGCCGGCAGGCTCTGTCGGCATGCCAGCCAACTTTTTCAGTATCACAGCCGCCAGTATCAACCCTCTCGGGATTCCAGCTCCCGCGATCACCGCCACGCCGCATGAAGCCGGCCGTCAGGAGCCGCGAGAGATTCGAGTAGCCGGTCTTGTCCATCGCCCAGAGCACGATCTGGCGGCCGGCGATCTCCACCTGGCTGCCGATGATGAGCTTCATCCCCGAAGCCCGCCCATTTCCCTCCGGAAAACCGCTCTCCTCCGAGGGAAGCGACTTCCACGCTCCGTGCGCCCGGACCACGCCCGCGAGCGTGGAGCGGTCGGTGATCGCCAGCGCCGAATAGCCG
Organism: Planctomycetaceae bacterium UBA4655; assembly: GCA_002405515.1. GTDB lineage: Bacteria > Planctomycetota > Planctomycetia > Pirellulales > UBA1268 > UBA4655. Next base: position 2,940 of record DHLZ01000256.1, on the reverse strand, counting down.
AGCGCCGCCGCCCGCTCCACAAGCTCCTCCGGATGCGACGCCCCTTCCAGGAACGAGAAGTTGCTGATGCAGTGGAGCTCGGCATAACGAACGCTTCGACGGCTTGATCTCATGGCTCACCCACTTCTCATGCGAACTGCCCATGCAGAAACCAGACGCCGTCGCGGAGCCTGCGAAAGAGCCACCACCGCGAGCCCGACTCCGTCTCCACGACGTAGTAGTCGCGGCGAACGCACTCGCCCCGCCACCAAGCCGTCTCAATCCGTTCGGGACCATGGGCGCTCACGATACGGTGCGACTCGGGCCCGAGCCGAAACCGCAAAGGCGGCCCGTCGGGCACGATCGAAACCGCCTCGAGCCTCACCGGCCGCGGCACAAGCCAGATCGGCCGAACGGGCACCCGCCTCGACCGCAAGGTGACGGCCGATGATCTGGATATTGATGATCCAACCCTGGAATCCTTGGCACGTAACGTTACTGCTGAAGGGGTTACTGCTGAAGTGGTGCCTGCCACAGGGGCGGCAGGCGTCCAGGCATGCTCCGGCTGCGCGTCGGCTACCGGCTTCGGCTCGAACACCGCCCTGCGGCCAAGCCGGCCCGCCAGCCGATCGAGCAGCATCTCGACGCTCGAGGCATCCGCCTCCGAGTCGCTGCCACACTCCTGCTTGCCGAAGAGCGTCTTCTGGCGGCAGGTGACCGCCCCTGCGGCGATCACCTCCACCGCGACCGACTCCACCTCACCGGGAAGATGCATCCGGGAGAGCCGAAGCTCGACGAGCTCGACCAGATGCTTCACCGACGTGCTCGGCCGGAAGAGCCCGATGTCGATCACGATCGGAGGCTTGCCCGAACCTGTCTGGCACACAGCCGGATCGAATACAGCCGACTCGAGCCGCACCTGCAGTGCCGTCACCCCGTGGCCGCGGGCGGCCAGCGGCGCGACGCACCGCCCCACGAGGCCGTCGATCACCGAACGGATCGCGTCGAGCGTGGCGGCCGGCGCCGCAAGCCGGCACTCGGCCGTCGGGAAGGCGTCGTCGCGGAGGGCGTCGAGCGGCTCCTCGCAGGTTCCCAGAAATTCGGCGATCCGCCGCTCGAGCCTCTCGCCAAACCGCGATGCGAGGCTCTTCCGCGGAAGCCGCAGAAGCTGCCCGATCGTCGTGACGCCGAGCTCCGCGAGGCTCGTGATCACCTTCTCGCCGATCGATTCCTTGCCGAGAGCCGACACTGACAACTCCGCCAGTTGCGTCGCCTGCTTGCCGGCCGCGACGATGCAAAACCGTCGGCGGCCGCGGTCACTCCGGCAGCGGTTCTGTCGCGCCAAAAACGACTCCGTTCGCGACGACAAAGAAGCATCGCCTTCTTTCACCGCAGCACACCCTGCTGCAGCTGGCGTAACGGCCGCCGCGGCTGGCGCAGCCAACACAGGCGACGCAGCCAATACGGTCGATGCAGCAGCAGTGGCGGCGGCCGGCGTATCCGCCACCGCCGCTCGGACATACAGGCCCCGCGAGGCGAGCGTCCACACCGCCGTGCGAACGACCGACTCCTCGCCGCCGAAGAGCATGGAGGTGCCGGTGATGTCGACGTGGATCCGCTCAGGCCTCGCGGTAGACTCGATCGCCACGATCGGCGAGAACCGACGACACCACCTCGCGATCCCCTCGAGCACCATCCGATCGGCCACGGGATCGTCGGCTTCGATCTCGGCCATCCGGCAGGCCTTCGATCCGTGCGCGATCGAAATCGCCGCGAGCGTCTCAGCCAGCGAAAGGCCCGGGCGGATCGGCGAGACGGCAGCTCCTTCGGCCCGCGAACCACCGCGATCGGCTTTCCATACACGCTCGCCGAGCGCCATCGACACGACCGTCATCACGCCCCGCGGCTCGCGGCGACAGACGAGCAGGGGGATCTTCCGCCGCTCGGGCTGCTCCACGAGCCGCCGCTGCACCGGCCACTTCGGAATCCAGATCGTCATGATGCGTGACACTGCAATTCCTCCCTGATATTTCCTCTCGCCTTCCTGTTTCCGGGCTCCACGCAAGCCTGTCTTCCCGGAAAACTCCTCATCTCGATGCCACTTTGCATCTCCAGAGCCACCGTGGCGGAACGCTCCTTGAAGTCGATCGGCCCCGCTACCATCGACACCTGGAAGGCTCGCACACCGGCAACAGACCCAGCGCCGCCGGCAACCACCCCAGCGCCGGTGGCAAGCGGCGACACC
>DHLZ01000256.1:0-441 GCA_002405515.1 Planctomycetaceae bacterium UBA4655 | reverse complement strand
CGCATCGCCGTCGGATGGATGCGTCGAGGCCATGCCACCACTGCCTTCACGCCGGAGCATCTCAGAGACTGGTCGATCGCCCATGACTCGTCGTCGTCGGTCGAGGGACGCACCACGATGAGCCTGCAGCCGCTCCGATCGCAGCGATACTCGCGCTCGCCCGTGAGCGGATAGAGGCCCATCCATGGAAACACCGCCGGCGGATGAAACCTCCCCTGACGATCGACGACGATCACGACACGCCGCGACATCCCCGAATCAGATATTCCCGAACCAGACGCCCTCGGCTCCAACGGAGATGAACACAGCCCGCGCACCGCCACCGCACAGGCGAGCGTGATCCCGCCAGACGCCGCCCCAGTCTCTGGCAAGCGACCGGCCACGCCCGGCAACCGACCGGCCCCGCCCGGCAAGCGACCGGCCCAGCCCGGCAAGCAACCG
>DHLZ01000098.1 GCA_002405515.1 Planctomycetaceae bacterium UBA4655 | reverse complement strand
CATGACCGGGCATCCACTCACGGGGCCGCGTCAACGCCCCTCTCGGCTTGCGCCTCGGGCTTCCGGGATTTTCCATGCTCCTCCTGCAGGGGAACTTGCGCCTCGGGCTTCCGTATCGCGGGGCCGTGTCACGGTGAGCGGGGCGGCCGGCTGATCACTCGAGGGAAAACGGGATGCCCTGCTCGCGGAAGGCGGCCTTCTGCTCCGCTAGAAAATCGTCGCCGAGCCGCTCGAAGCCGCCGCCCGCGCGGAATTCCCGGAGGAAGCCGTTCACCTTCTCGCGGAGCGGTTCGTCGCCGAGCCGCAGGCCCACGGCCCAAGCCTCCTCGTGGAAGGGTTTGAGAAGGGCGCGGGTCGTGGCGGGATGCCGTTGGTGGTGCTTCAGCACCGAGAGCGGGTCGTAGATGAACGCGTCGGCCTTGCCCTGCACGACCTCCATCACGGCGGCCGCCTCCTTGTCGAGCACGAGCACCCTCGCCTGCCGCAGCTGCTTCGTCGCGTATTGGTGGCCGGTCGTGCCCTTCTTCACGGCGATCGACCGCCCCTTCACGTCGAGATCGGCCGGACCGCGGATCGTCGAGGAGCCGCCGACGAGCAGGGCGAGCCCGGTCTTGGCGTAGGGCTCCGAGAAGGCGATCGATTTCGCTCGCTCCGGCGTGGCGGTCATCGAGGAGATGACGCAGTCGATCTTGCCGGTCTTGAGCGCCGGGATGAGGCCGTCGAAGGCGATGTTCTCGATCACGAGCGGACGGTCGAGGTGGTTTGCGAGCGCCTTCGCGAGTTCGACGCTCACGCCCGCGGGCCTGCCCTGGGCATCGACCATCTCGAACGGCGGATAGGAAAGCTCCATCCCGACCCGCAGCGGGATCGGCGCGTCAGCGGCCTCGACCAGCTTCCCTGGGGTGGCCCAGCAGGCGATCAGGATGGCGGCGAGCAGGTGCAAGGCGGCGTTGGGCATTCCCGTGATTCTACCCTGCCGGGCGATCACCCCGGGCCCGCGATCGATTCGGGACGGCGATCACTTCGGGCGGACGTGGATCGCGTCGGCGGTCACCTGGACGACCGGCATCGGGAGCTTCGTGTTGTAGGTGGCCGTGCCCCGGACGACGACCTCCCGACCCTTCGCGAGGCCGAAGAGCTTCCTCGAGTCGAACTGGATCACCTGCCCGTCGGCGCCCACGAACTGGACGGCCGCGAGCGGCAGTTTCGCCCGTCGCTTCTTGCAGAAGGGGCAGTTGTCGGTGTCGTGGCCCGGCTTCTTCGCATGGCCGTCGTCAACGATGTCGATCATGATGAAAGACGCCTTGCCCTCGAGGAACGGGTCGTGCTCGCGGGCGCCGATCTCGCCGACGATCAGCACCGGCTGCGGCACGTCCGGCTGCTTCCCGAGCTTTTCTTTGGCATCGACGATGCTCGTGGCACCCGCCGGCTCCGCCTCGAGGACGAACCTCTGCCGGACGCCGTCGGCGGTCAACGCCTCCTTCGCGACCACGCTTGAAAACCACGGCGACGTGGAGACGATCGCCAGGAACGCCAGCCTGCCGACCAATCCGGCCCTGTCGATCGCAGCGTGAATGACCGCCAGCTTCATCGCTCACCTCCTTGTTCGCGAAAAAGTGTTCTCGAAAAAAGTATCGTCCAACCGTCGTCTGGGATGGACCGGGTTCATTTGCCCGCCGAAGGGTCCGCGGATTTTGCATGGCCACGGAGGGCATCGATCGCCGAGCCGATGCGGGCCTTGACCCCCTCGTATGCTTTCTTCACGGCACTCTTGTCTTCACCCTTCTCGTGCAGTGTCTCGTCCACGTCGGCCAGGCAGTCGCCGAGTTCCTCCCATGCCCCACGGGCTTTCGCGGCGATGGTCTCGGGAGACTTCGCGAGAAGCTTCTCACCGTCGTCGAGCAGGTGGCCGATTGCGTGCACGATCGAATCCGCCTTGTCATGGTCGTCGTCCTTGAACGCCTTCTCGAGCGATGCCAGCATCGTGCCGATTCGATCGACCGCCTCGCCGAGCGTCGCGGGATGCTCGTGGTCGTGGTCGTGATCGTCGTGATGACCATGGTCGTGGTCGTGGGACTTCGCGTTTTTCGCGGCCGACGGAGTCGGGGCGCCGGTCTGGCCGCATCCGATCGCGACGCCGACGACGATCAACGCGACAATCGCCAAGTGGGGGGATGCAGGTCGGGGAGGGCGGCAGGACATTGAGATCTCTCCTTCGGTGACCCCGCAAGAATAGCAGTCACGACACCGGCGGCAAATTGGTCTTCCGGGCGGCAGGGGGCCGCGGGACCGCCTCGGCCACCAGGCAGACGAGCGAACGAGGAGGCAGTTCGATCGGCTTTTTCACGTCGATCGGCGGGCCGGAGCCATCGGGAAAGACGTCATGGGGAGCCGGCTTTCCGGTATCGACGAAGGTTCGCCAGGCGAGCGAAGCGATCGACGTCGCCCTCGGAAAGTGGAATGTCCGCCGAAGCGATCCCGCGTGGGAAAAGAGGAGGACATGCCTCGGCGTGCCGGCCCTGCCTCCGGCCTCACTGCCTCCG
>DHLZ01000306.1 GCA_002405515.1 Planctomycetaceae bacterium UBA4655 | reverse complement strand
CACTCGAGATAGCCGCGGAGTTCGTCCTCGACGTGGCCCGGCACGGGCCGCTCCGCCGCTTCTCGCCAGGCGAGCCAGCGGGCTCCAGGCTTCGAGGCCCACCGGATCGGTTGAGTCGTCGGTGACGAAGCCGATACAGGCTGCCGGTTCGATCGCCGCGTGGAACGTGCGGCAGGCGGCCACGACCGTCGACTCAGCGTGCGATGGCGCGTCGCCGTGGAGCAGCGTGTGCTGCAGGATCCGGGCTGCCTCGACCGCAGCACCGCGGTCGCACGCAGCGTGCCCCACGTCGGTCGCCGTCACCCGCGCCGCGGCGGGTGCCGGCCGATGCCGGGCCACGCGCGAGCCAATCACCGCTGAACCCCGGGCACGACGCATCAGGATCGCAGAACCAGGCGATGACGAGATCGGCCCGGTCGCGAAGCTCCGCGCGGTCAGCCGTCAGTTCGCCCACCCGGGCGATCGTGGGCGCCGCCGGCCGCGCCGTCTCGGGATCACCGGCATCGACCGCCGCCCCGACCGCCTCCGCGAGATCGCAGGCGGCGACGACCGCATCGGCGCCGAGCCCGCGAAACCCGGTCACGAGCACGCGCCGGGCGGCCCTGAGCCGCGCGACCGCCCGCGCGACGTCGGCGGTGTTCGGTGATGCCTGCCTCTGACCGCGACTCACGACTTCGGCTGCACCCAGATGTTTCGGTAGCGGACCGGGTTGGTGTGGTTTTGCAAATGGAGCGGGCCCGTCGGCTGCTCCGTCTTCTGCGGGCCACCGGGCGTAATCTTGGGAATCGCGGCGTTCTCGTGGATGAGCACGCCGTTGTGGCGGACGGTCATCACGGCGCCCTTCACCTTCTTCTCCCCTTCGAATCGCGGCGCCGTGAACTCGATGTCGTAGGTCTGCCACTCCAGCGGCGGCAGGCACATGTTCACGGCCGGGGCGGCCACGCTGTAGATGCCGCCGCACTCGTTGTTCCTGCCCTCGAGACCGAAGCTGTCGAGCATCTGCATCTCGTAGGCGCCGGCGACATAGGCCCCGCTGTTGCCCCGCGCCTGGCCGCGGTCCTTGGGCTGGTAAGGGAGGCGAAACTCGATGTGCAGGGTCGCGTCGCCGTGGACGACCTGCGACGTGACGCCCTCGTCGTCGGTCTGGGCCGGGTCGGCATAGGCCGGGTTCGTGGACGGAGCGGCGGCCGCAGTGAACGACGGGCAGGCCGCGACAGAGGCGACGACCAAGAAGCCGGCGAGACGGGTACGAAATCCAACGGGCATGGCACATCTCCAGGGGAAGAACGCCCGAAGAGCATGCCCGAAATCACGCCTCCTGGCACGCCAGAGTGCCGAAGCCGGCCGGGGTGGCCACCGATCAGAGGCCGTTCAGCGGTCCGCTGAGTGGTTCGGCCCAGTTGACATGCGTCACGTGACGCGTTTCAATTGCATGATGATCAAGTCGTTCGCCGATGGCCGGACCCGGGATCTCTTCGAGAAGGGCAAGGCGAAGCGACTGCCGCCCGACGTCATCGAACGAGCGGTTCGGAAACTGGAATACATCGACTTGGCCACGACCATCGATGACCTGAAGGTGCCGCGTGGAAACCGACTTCATGCCCTGGCGGGCGATCGCAAGGGTTTCCTCGCAATCGCCGTCAATGATCAGTGGAGGATCTGCTTTCGATTCGAAGACGGCGATGCGTTCGATGTCGAAGTGTGCGACTACCATTGACCTGAAGCAAAGGATTCGATCATGAGCATTCCACGTTTAGGCCGCCTGTCCCGGAAGCCAACGCATCCGGGCGTGATGCTTCGAGAGGACTTCATGCCGGACTATGGTCTGACGGTGACGGCGTTGGCTACTGCGATTGGAGTGTCTCGCCAGTCGGTAAACGAAATTCTGCGAACCCGTCGGGCGGTGAGCCCGGAAATGGCCGTGCGATTGTCGCGACTCTTTGGCAACTCGCCGGAGTTCTGGCTCAACGCCCAGCGTGCCGTCGATCTCTACGACGCATCGCGATCCCTCGAGAAAGCAGTGCGACGGATCAAGCCCCTCGGGGCCGCCTAGCATTCTCTGACTGCTGGCCGCGGCTGGAACGGCGTGCTTCACGCGAGGCCGGTGAGGGGGCCGTCGCCGCAGTAGTCGGGATTGCCGAAGCGGGTGAAGGACAGTCCGGCCAATGGCGCTTCCGCAACCATGTTGATAGGCATTTCCGGGCCGATGGGCGGCTGGTGAGGCTGGTGCCGCGTTTTCCGGCACCTGATCAGCTGTGCTCCCGGAACGGCTGCCCTCCCCCTGCAGTGGCGTTTTTCTGCCGTCGGCGCGGAGGCTCTCCGAGTTCGGCCGTCCGGGGCTTTGGTTTGACCTCGCGCCCGGCACTGCTCAGAGGCTGTGGATGTCGATCACCTGCAGCTCGTCGGGCGATATCTGAACCGCTTCGCGGTCGTCATGCGCCTGGATGAGCTCGCCCCAGTCGGTGGGCGGGCCGCGAGCGGGCGACACCGGTGGTGGCTCGAGTGGTTCGCCACTCTGTATGAAGCAACACGGGCGTGAGGATTTTCCGGATCGGGCCCGGCTCCGTGATGAATGCAATCAGCCGGATGTCGGCGCCACAGTTCGGGCACTCGAGCGGAAACTCCTCCCCCACCCGGGCCAGCAGT
>DHLZ01000128.1 GCA_002405515.1 Planctomycetaceae bacterium UBA4655 | reverse complement strand
GAACGCCGTGACGCGAGGGGGCGACGAGGCCCCAGAGGATGGAAAGGGCGAGCAGGCCGACGCTCACGAGCGACAGCCAGGCGACGGTCTTGGCTCCGCCCGGCTGCCGCGAGACCACCCGCGACGCGATCGCCGCGAACACGAGCCACGACACGAGCAATCCCATCCGCAGCACCACCGGATCGGTCCAGGGCACCGTCTCGAGCAGGCCCCGACGCAGGTTCACCGCGTTGAGCACGAGCCCGCTCGCGAAGCCCGCCGCCGCAGCCCAGGCCGAAACGGCGACACACCGCCGGTCGATGGCCGCGAGCTTCTCGAGGCTCGGCATTCGGAATCCCTGCGCGGGCGCCGCCTTCCGCGAAAGCCTCGCCGCCTGGATGAGCCACATCAGCCCCGCCACCCCGCCGAGCGCCACCGCGACGCTCGCCGCGAGGTTGAAGCTGCCATGGATCACTCCCCAGAACTGCGTGGCAGGGCTCTGCGGAAAGGGCTCGCGGCTCGAGAGTTCCGCGGCGCCGATGAGCCCGAGCACGAGCGGCAGCAGAAAAAGCCCCACCGGCGTCCTGGGGTTCGCGATCGTGAGCCAGAGATATCCCGCGGCGAGCACCCAGCTTGCGAGCAGGAACCAGTCGAAGGCGCTCGACAGCGGCAGTGCCGGCTCGTTCGCCGCCCGCCAGACGAGATACGCGGTGTGGGCGAAAAGCCCGGCCGCCGCGAACGCGATCATCGCGGCCCCGCGGATGCCGGAGCGAAACAACAGCCGCGACGCCTCGCAGGCGAGCGCCACGGCATAGCTCGCCGCAAAGCAGACCACGGAAATACCCGAGACGAACTGCATCATCCTCGAAATTGTAGCCTCGAGAGAGACGGTCGTGAGGGGCTGCCCGTGTGCGAACGAACACCGTGGCCTGGCGGCGCACGCGCAGCCGCCGCATTGACCGGCCTTCGAATCGCAATACAATGTGTTACATGGACACCACCCTCAACGTACGCATGCCGACCGAACTGAAGCGACAACTCGAGGAGCTCAGCCGGCGGCAGCATCGGTCGTCGAGCGAGCTCGTCCGCGAGTCCCTGCGACGCTTCATCGTCGCCGAGCAGTTCGCCGCGGTGCGTAAATCGACCGTCCCGCTCGCCGAAGCCCAGGGGTTCATCACCGATGATGACATCTTCAAGGCGATTTCGTGAGGGTCGTGCTCGACACGAACGTACTGCTGGCGTCGATCGCCACTCACGGCCTTTGCCAAGCGCTCGTCACGCTCGTCTACCGTGATCACGTCGTGGTGCTGTCGGAGCATATTCTTGAAGAGGTGTCGCGGAATTACCGCCGCAAATTCAAGGCGACCGCCGCCCGCGCCGCCTTTTTCGTGGCGATTCTCCGGTCCAACAGCGAGATCGTGAAGCCCGCGAGGGTGCCCCGCGGCACGGTGAAAGACAGGGACGACCTGCCCGTGTTGGGGACGGCAGCCGCGGGCTCGGCCGATTGCATCGTGACCGGCGACCAGGAGTTGCTCGACCTCGCGGTCTTCGGCGGCGTCCTCATCCTGTCGCCGCGGGCATTCTACGAGCGGCTGCGCCGCTGACCGCGGCTCGGGCGGTCGCCACGACCGCGCGGGTCCTGCGGAGCGTATACTCGTTCGATGCTTTCCCGCGCCGCCGATCCGAACGCCGCCCCGCCGATCCGACCTCCCTGGCACGACTCGCTCATGATGCGGGCCTGCCGCCGCGAGCCGACGAGCCGCACGCCGATCTGGCTGATGCGGCAGGCAGGACGCTATCTGCCGGAATACCGGCAGGTGCGGGAGAAGGTCGGGTTCATGGAGCTCTGCAAGAACCCGCGGCTCTCCGCGGAGGTGATGATCGCGACGGTCGATCGGCTCAAGGTCGATGCGGCGATCATCTTCAGCGATCTCCTGCCGATCCTCGAGCCGATGGGCATGGACCTCGAGTTCGCCGCGGGCGAGGGGCCCGTGATCCACAACCCGCTGCGGGAGGCGTCCGACGAGAAGCGGCTCCGCGAGCTCGCCGACATCGACAGGCTCGCGTTCGTGTTCGACTGCGTGCGGACGACACGGGCAGGGCTCGACGAGTCGCTGCCGGTGATCGGCTTCGCAGGGGCCCCGTTCACGCTCGCGAGCTACTGCATCGAAGGGGGCACGAGCCGTGCGTGGCTCCACACGAAGGAACTGATGTACGGCGCCGAACCGGCATGGCACGCGATCATGGGGAAGCTCGCCCGGGCGGTGAGCCGATATCTCGTCGCGCAGATCGACGCCGGGGCGCAGATCGTGCAGCTCTTCGACAGCTGGGTGGGGTGCCTCTCGCCGGACGACTACCGTCGGTACGTCCTCCCGCACTCTCGCGACGCGATCGCCGACGCGGCGAAGCGGGCGCCGGTGATCCACTTCGCGACCGGCAATCCGGCGCTCCTGCCGCTGCTGGCCGAGGCGGGCGGCCACGTGATCGGCGCCGATTGGCGGATCGGTCTGGCCGACGCATGGAGGGTGATCGGCGACGACCGCGGCATCCAGGGAAATCTCGACCCGGCGGTGCTGCTCTCCGAGCCGGCGACGGTTCGGAGTCGGGCGAGGCGGATTCTCGCTGAAGCCGCCGGCCGTCCGGGCCACATCTTCAACCTCGGCCACGGCGTCCTCCCGCAGACGCCCGTCGAGAACGTGCTCGAGCTCATTGCCGCCGTGAAGGGCGACTGAGCCGCGAGGCCGGGTTTGCGGAACCGGGCATCCGGCCGCGGGGCATCGACAACGCTCCACGCTTCCGAATTCCGGGTCGCCCCTCGCCCACCGACACCCCAACGCGGTACACTGGCGTGTTGCGCGATTTTCCGGCGGGCCGGGGCCCGTCGAAGCCGCGCGTGCCCGACCGCACTGCCACGCCCTCTCCCGCATGACACGCCTCGAGAAACGTCTCTTTCAACGGTTCGACAGCTCCGAGATCGCGAGGGCGAAGCGGTTCGCCTCGCCGCCCCGCCTCTCCTGCCCCCGGGTCGGCACGGTGAAGGCGACCGTCACCGACGAGAATGGGGAGGAGTGCGAGGTGGAGATCGAACTCTCGAGCGGCCGTCGCGGCGGCATGACGCTCGAATCGCGTTCGACGAGCCGCCGGGGGCAGGCCGGCGAACCGTGCGCGGCGCTGGCGGCCGTGCTGCTCGAGATCGACCGGCGCGGGCTCTTTTCATCGCTGCAAGACCATACGCCGATCACGCTCCAATGCATCGCGACCGGCGACGGCTCGACCACTTCGGACGACGACTCCGTCGAACCCGAGGTCGATGACGATGCCGCGGGCGATTCCTGGCCGCCGAGCCCCGGCGAGCGGGCCGCGACGACGGCCACCCGGCCGAGCCGTCCGCGAGCCCGAACCGCCACCTCGTCGCGTGTCCCCGCATGGGCCGCCGATCTCGAGGAACGTCGCCGGCTCGTCGAGCCAGCGGTCCGCACCCGCGGCGTCTCGCTCGTGGACTCGCGGCGTTCGGCGGGGGAGCTCGTGTTCGTGCTCGACGTGGCGGCCTCGGCGGATTCGAGATCGGTCGTGCTCCTGCCCGCCCGCATGCAGCTCGACGTCGCGGGCAACGCGACCGGCCGCCCCCGACCGGTGGCGATCGACCTTGCGCGGCTCGACGAGCTCGATCCCGCGGAGCAGCGGTGCGTTTCGCACCTGCTCGGCACCTCGGCCATTCCCAGCTCAACTCCTCCGATCGCCACGGCGGATCACACGGTGAGCCGCATCGCGGTCGCTCCACAGGCGGCCGACGTCCACCTCGCGATGCTCTGCGAACAGGGCCGGCTCGTGCTGCAGCCGGAGCCCCGCCGGTCGCCCGACGTCGTGCTGCCGCTCGCCTGGGACCACGGCAGCCCTTGGGAATTCGCGATCGTGCTCGAACCCGAGGACGACGGCCCGCTGTCCGGCCGGACGGACGACGAGGATCGACCGGCGCCCAGGCCGGCCAAGGCGACGCTCCGAGGGATGCTCGTCCGCGGCAGCCAGCGGAAGGATCTCGAGGAGCCGCGTGCGATCCTGCGATCCGGGCTCCTCATCCTCTCGGACCGCATCGCGAGGCTCCAGCTCGGAGAATCATCCGGCTGGCTCGAGCAGTTCGAGCGGCGCGGGCCGATCGAGCTTTCCTCGTCGCAGGTGGACGGGCTCATCGAGCGACTGGCGACGCTTGCCGACCTGCCGCGTGTGCACCTGCCCTCGTGGACCGGTTGGCGGATCGAATCGGGCCCGCCGAGGCCGAAGCTGACGCTCGACGACTCGCCATCGGTCGTCGAGGAAGGGACCGAGGACGACGACGGTCGTCCTCGCCGTCGCAGGCGGCCTTCGACGCGGGTGCACCTCACCGGCCGCGTCTGGTTCGACTACGGCGGCGTGACCGTGGCGGCCGACGACCCCGCCGGCGGCTCGGCAGACGTGCCGGCCCGCGTCTTCGTCCGCCGCGACCGTGCCGCCGAGCGGGAGGCGCTCTCCGTCCTGCCGCGACACGGCGTCGTCGCGGCGAAGCCCCCGGCTGCCGGCGACGAAGAGCCGGCCACGCACCATGTCGAGGTGCCGAGGGCACGTCTCGACGCGTCGGTTTCGCAGCTCGCCGCGGCCGGCTGGTCGGTGGAGGTGGCGGGCCGTCGCTACCGGCCGATCGGGAGCGTCGCCTGGAACGTCACCAGCGGGATCGACTGGTTCGAGCTTTCGGGCACGATCGATTTCGGCGGCGTCTCGATCGAGATGCCGGCGCTCCTCGCGGCGATCGGCAAGGGGGATCGCGCCGTGGAACTCTCCGACGGCTCCATCGGCGTGCTGCCGGAAAACTGGGCGGGACAGTTCGAGCCGATCCTCGAGCTCGCCGACCGGCAGGACGGCCGGCTGCGGTTCGGGCGGATCCAGGTCGCCCTGCTCGACGCACTGCTCGCCGGGCAGCCGACGGCGCGGGTGGACGAGGCGTTCGAACGGCTGCGGTCAGAACTCGCCGGCGGCGAACGGCCGGAGGCCGAGGACGAGCCGGAAGGCTTCCAAGGGACGCTTCGCCACTACCAGCGGGAGGGACTCGGCTGGCTGTCGTTCCTCGAACGCATGGGCATCGGCGGCTGCCTCGCCGACGACATGGGCCTCGGCAAGACGATCCAGGTCCTCGCGATGCTCGTCCGCCGCCAGCAGCGACTGCGGGAGCAGGGGCTCTCCCACAGGCCCTCGCTCGTCGTCGTGCCCAAGAGCCTCGTCTTCAACTGGATCGAGGAAGCCCGACGATTCGCGCCACAGCTCCGCGTGCTCAACCACACGGGCAACGACCGCGGCGAGGCCGCCGGCGATCTCGCAGCCCACGACCTCGTCCTCACGACCTACGGCACGCTCCGCCGCGACGTCATCCATCACCGCGACACGGAGTTCGACTACGTCGTCCTCGACGAGGCCCAATCGATCAAGAACGCCGCCAGCCAGGCGGCGAAGGCCTGCAGGCTGCTCAGGGCGAGACACCGTCTGGCCGTCACGGGCACGCCGGTGGAAAACCACATCGGCGAGCTCTGGAGCATCTTCGAGTTCCTGAACCCCGGGCAGCTCGGCACGGCGGCGAGGCTGAAGCGGTTCCTCACGGCGGGCCGGGGTGGCACGGCCTCCGAGGTGATCAGCCGCGCCGTGCGGCCGTATCTGCTCCGCCGCACGAAGGCGCAGGTGCTCTCCGACCTTCCGGAGAAGACCGAGCAGACGATCCTCTGTGAGCTCGGCAGCGAGCAGAGGAAGGCCTACGACGAACTCCGCGACCACTACCGGCAGGAACTCACCGGCCGCATCAGCCGGATGGGCATCGGCCGGTCGAAGATCGCCGTGCTCGAGGCGCTCCTGCGGCTGCGGCAGACCGCCTGTCATCCGGGGCTGGTCGATCCCGCCAGGATCGACGATCCCTCCGCGAAGCTCGACCTTCTGGCCGAGCAGCTCGACGAGGTGCTCGACGAAGGGCACAAGGTCCTCGTCTTCAGCCAGTTCACGAGTTTCCTCGCGATCCTGCGGCGTCGGCTCGACGCGAAGCAGCTTCCCTACGAATACCTCGACGGCAAGACGACCGACCGCCAGTCGAGGGTGGTGCGGTTCCAGGAGGATCCCGACTGCCGGCTCTTCCTCGTGAGCCTCAAGGCGGGAGGGCAGGGGCTCAACCTCACCGCCGCCGACTACATCTACATCCTCGACCCGTGGTGGAACCCCGCCGTCGAGGCGCAGGCGATCGACCGGGCCCACAGGATCGGGCAGACCAGGCGGGTGTTCGCCTACCGGCTCATCGCCCGCGACACGGTCGAAGAGAAGATCGTCGCCCTCCAGGACCGCAAGCGGGAGCTGGCCGAATCGATCGTGCGGGCCGACGAGAGCATGCTCTCGAGCCTCACGCCCGACGACGTGGAGCTGCTTTTCTCATGAAATCGCGCGGACGACCCGCTCACCGAAATCTAACGCATCGATTTGCCCGAAGCATCTCGTAGACTTGGGGTGGTCGGCGAGGATCGGTCCCCCGAGGAGCAACAAGCATGGCGGTCGTGCTCACCCGGCTCGAGCGTTCCCCTCTCGCCTCGACGCACGTCGTCGTCGGTGCGACGTCTTCGCCAGCCGGCACCTCCGCCCAGGCGGGGCTGAGGCGGTCGTCCGATGAATCCCCGGGACTGCGGTCGGGGGAAACGGCAAGGCAGCGGATGGCCACCGGCCGACCCGATCCAACGCGTCAGGCCGCGGAGTCGTCGCGGGCGGATTCCTCCGGTGGCGGCATGCCCCACATCCTCGTGGTCGATGACGAAGAGGATCTCCAGGAACTCCTCCAGTACAACCTCTCGAAGGACGGCTACCGCGTTTCCTGCGTCGGCACGGGCGAGGAGGCGCTCAAGTTCGCGAAGCGTCAGCCGCCCGACCTCGTCGTGCTCGACCTGATGCTGCCGGCGGTCGACGGCCTCGAGGTCTGCCGCAGGCTCAAGGGCGACCCGAAGACCCGCGACGTCCCCATCATCATGCTCACCGCCAAGAGCGAGGAGGGGGACGTGGTGGCCGGCCTCGAACGGGGCGCCGACGACTACATCACGAAGCCCTTCAGCCCGAGGGTGCTCACGGCGCGGGTGAAGGCGATGCTTCGGCGGAAGGAGGCGGAGCGGATCGCGGAGCTCGACGCGACGATCGAGGCCAAGGAGCTCACGATGCATCCAGGCCGCCACGAGGCGACCCTCGCCGGCAGGCCGCTCGAGCTGACCTACACCGAGTTCGCACTGCTGCAATTCCTCGCGAAAAGGCCCGGCTGGGCGTTCACCCGCACGCAGATCGTCGACGCCGTGAAGGGGGAGGATTATCCTGTCACGGAGCGGTCGGTGGATGTCCAGGTCGCGGGACTGCGAAAAAAGCTCGGTGAGTTTGGTTCTTACATCGAGACGGTCCGCGGCGTTGGCTATCGTTTCAGGGCCTGAGGCGACCCGGGCCGATGCCCAGTGAGCCCATGCCCAGAACCCGCTTCGTCTGGCACCTGTTCTTCGGCTGGTGCACGCTCCTGGCGGCCGTGATCGTGGCCTGCTTCTGGCAGGCATCGGTGCGGCTCGCGGAGCTTGCCGACGACGCCCAGCTCCGACGCTCGATCGCCGTGGCCGAGGCGGTGGCGTCGAGGCTGCCCGAGCGGATCGGAGGGGACGCCGCTGGGTCGGTCGAAACGATCGTGGCCGATCTTGCCCGCTCGTCCGGCATGCAGATCGACCTCTTCGACGGCGAGGCGCGGCCCGTCCTGCCCGCGGGCCGTCCAGCGAGCCAGGGATCCGGCGACGAGCGGCTCCTCCAGGAGGCCCGCCAAGGCAGGGTCGCGCGGTCGAGCCGCTACGATGCCGCGACCGGCCGACGCGTGCTCGCGATCGTGATGCCCTCGGGAACGCCGGGGCGGCCCAAGGCGATCGTCCGCGTGACGACCGACAGCCTCGAATCCGACCGGTCGCTCGGCCGCGAGCAGCGACAGATGCTCGCGGGCTTCGTCGCGATCGCCCTGGCCGCGGCCTGGGGCGGCTACCTCGTCGCCAAGCGTTGTTCGCAGAGCGTCGAGACACTCGCCGGCGTTGCCGGCCGGCTCGCGGCGGGAGACTTCGACACGACCGTTCCCGCCGCCGAGCTGGCGGAACTGGCGGAGGTGGCCGAGGCGCTCGAGGCGATGCGACAGCAGCTCGTCGAGCGCGGGCTGACGATCGGCCGGCAGGGCTCGCAGCAGGAGGCCGTGCTCGGGAGCATGGTCGAGGGAGTGCTCGCCATCGACGCCCGCCAGCGGATCGTGAGCATCAACCGGGCGGCCGCCGACCTGCTCGGACTCGATCCGGCCAAGGCGGTCCGCCGCCCGCTCCAGGAGGTGGTCCGCAACCCCGACCTGCGGCGGTTCGCCCTGAGGGCGATCGACTGCCGGGAGCCGATCGAGGACGACCTCCTGCTGCGGGGGCCCCGCGACCGAACGATCCTCGTCCGCGGCACGGCGCTGGCCGACTCGCGTGGGGCGGATGGTGGCGCGGTGATCGTGCTCAACGACGTCACGCACTTCCGCCAGCTCGAGAACATCCGCCGCGACTTCGTCGCGAACGTGTCGCACGAACTGAAGACGCCGATCGCCTCGATCAAGGGCTTCGTGGAGACGCTCCTCGACGGCGCGGTCGATGACCCTGGCGATGCGAGGAGATTTCTCGGCATCGTGGCCAGGCAGGCGGAAAGGCTCGAGGCGATCATCGAAGACCTGCTCGCACTCTCGCGGATCGAGCAGACCGAGGGGGCCGGCAACCTGCCTCTCGAGGAGGCGGAGGTGAGGGCGGTGATCGAGGCGGCGGTGTCGGACTGCTCGCCGAGGGCGGTGGAGAAGTCGATCCGGCTCGAGGTCGCCTGCGAGCAGGGACTCGTCGTGCCGATGAACCCGCCGCTCGTGGAGCAGGCGATCATCAACCTTGTCGACAACGCCATCAAGTACAGCGAGCCGGAGCGGCTCGTTTGGATCTCCGCCCAGCACGGCACGGCGGAAGAGGGGGACGAGCAGCCGTGCGCCGTGATCGCCGTGGCCGACCAGGGCTGCGGCATCGCCGAGGAGCACCTGCCCCGGATCTTCGAGCGGTTCTACCGGGTCGACAAGGCACGCAGCCGGAAGGAAGGGGGCACCGGCCTCGGGCTCTCGATCGTCAAGCACATCGTGCAGGCCCACGGTGGCGCGGTCTCCGTCGAGAGCGAGCCGGGCGTCGGCACGACCTTCCGCCTCTTCCTGCCGATGGCGGCCGAGTCGGCCGCCATCGGCAGCTCCTGACCCAAATGGCCTTTCAGCACTCCGCGTGCTGCTGGTCGTGGAAGTCCACGATCTCCTGCCAGGCCTCCTGCGGGGTCTCGGCATAGCTGAAGAGCCGCAGGTGATCGTCGGCGATGACGCCGGCGTCGGCCATCGCCTGGAAGTCGATGATCTTCGACCAGTATTCCCGGCCGTAGAGGATGATCGGGACGGGCTGCATCCGGTGGGTCTGCCGGAGCGTGAGCGTCTCGAACATCTCGTCGAGCGTGCCGAAGCCGCCCGGGAAGAGCACGACCCCCGCGGCCCGCAGGATGAAGTGGAATTTCCGCAGCGCGAAGTAGCGAAACTGGAAGCAGAGCTCCGGCGTGATGAAGGGGTTTGGCTGCTGCTCGGCCGGGAGCTTGATGTTGAGCCCGATCGACTTGCAGCCGACGTCGAAGGCGCCCCGGTTGGCGGCCTCCATCACGCCGGGCCCGCCGCCGGTCACGACGACGAAGTCGCGGCGGTCGTCGCACTGGTTGTCGATCGAGACGAGCCTCGCGAACTCGCGGGCGTCGTCGTAGTATTTCGAGAGGGCGAGCAGCCGCTCGCTCCGCTCCACCTCCCGCCGCAGGGCCCGGTCGGATGGCGACGCCGCGAGCTTGCGGCGGGCGTCGGAAAGCCTCCGCTCGGCCGCGGGCCGCTCCACGATCTGCGTGCCGCCGAAAACGATCACGGTGGAGTGGATCTTGTCGGCCTGGAAGGCCATCTCGGGCTTCTCGAGCTCGAGCAGCATCCGCACGCCCCGCATCCGCTCCTCCTCGAGCAGCTTGTGGTCGTCGTGCGCGAGCATGTAGCTCTGCGACGAGAGGATCGCGTCCATGTTGGCGGCCATGAGCGCGACATCGTTGCCGAGCGGCGTGTCGGGGAGGATCTCGCACTGTTTGCCGCCGTGAACGCCGCCCTGCGAGGGTTTTTCAATCATGGACATTCCTTTCCTGTTTACCGTTCAGACGGCCACATTCCTACCTGGAGCAGCCGACAAGTCGAACTCCATACGCAAGCCGAGAGGGGCGTTGACGTAGCCCTTTGAGTCGATGACCGGTCACGAATCCGCCTGCACGACGCCGCATAGAACGA
>DHLZ01000129.1 GCA_002405515.1 Planctomycetaceae bacterium UBA4655 | reverse complement strand
TCGCCCCCTCGCGTCACGGCGTTCCGCCGGTCACGCCCGCCACGGCCCCCGCCACGGAGGACGCGGCATGACCCTCTCGCTCGTCGGCGCCACGCACCGCACCGTGCCGCTCGCGGTCCGCGAGCGACTCGCCTTCTCTGCCGAGCAGGCGGCCGACGCGATCCGCAGGTTCCGCGCGAGGTTTCCCGGCCGCGAGGTCGTGCTGCTCTCGACCTGCAACCGGGTCGAGCTCTACACGGCCGGTGAACGGGATGCCGCGCCGCCGCCCGCCGAGCAGCTCGTGACGTTCCTCGCCGAATGCCGCGGCATCGACGAGAGGGATCTCACGGCGGTGCTCGCCCGTCGGGTCGACGAGGGGGTCGTGCGGCACCTCTTCAGCGTCGCCAGCGGCCTCGACAGCATGGTGCTCGGCGAGCCGCAGATCGTGGCCCAGGTGAAGCAGGCCTGGGCCCTGGCGAGGGAGAGCGACGCGACCGGTCCGCTCACCTCCGAGATGTTCCAGGCGGCGCTCCGCACGGCGAAGCGGGTCGCGAGCGAGACGGCGATCGGCCGCGAGCGGCTCTCGATTCCGAGCGTGGCCGTGGCCGACTTCGCGAGGGGCGTCTTCGAGCGGTTCGACGACAAGCGGGTGCTCCTGATCGGGGCGGGCAAGATGGCGGCCGAGACGCTCCGCTACCTGCGGGAGGCCGGGGCGAGGGACGTCGTCGTGCTCAACCGCAGCGCGGCCCGTGCGGACGAGCTCGCCGGGCGGCTCAACGCCCGGGCCGGCCTCTTCGAGCATCTCGATCGGGAACTCGTCGCCGCAGACCTCGTGGTGAGCACCACCGCCGCGACCGAGCCGGTCGTCTCGCACGAGGCCTTCGCGAAGGTGCAGCCGAAGCGGGAGGGTCGGCCGCTCGTCGTGCTCGACCTGGCCGTGCCCAGGGATTTCGATCCGGCCATCGGCGGGATGGCGGGCGTGTGGCTCTACTCGATCGAGGATCTCGCCGGCGCCTGCGAGGCCAACCGCAAGAGTCGACAGCGGGAGCTGCCGGCCGCGGTGACGATCGTGGAGGAGGAGACGCTCCGGTTCATGCGCGACCTGCACCACCGCTCGACCGGGCCGGTGATCGAGCGGCTCCGTGCCGGATGGACGGAGACCGGTGAGGCGGAGCTCGAAAGGCTCTTCCGCCGCCTCCCCTCGCTCGACGACTCGGCCCGCGGCGAAATCCGCCAGGCCTTCGAGCGGTATGCGGCGAAGCTGCTCCATCCGCCGCTCGCCTCGCTCCGCAGCGAAAGCCACTCGGGGCCCCCGCACGGCCTGCTCGACGCCCTCAAGCGGCTGTTCGATCTGAAGGACTGAGTTGTTGCACGGTCACGAAGGGCAGCTGAACGACGCCGCATTGCCGCCGGGGGAGCGGACGCATCGTCGCTACGGCCAGGATACGCCTGATGCTCCTCAACGTTCCCCGACCCCCCGAACACTCCCCCCCGGGAGCGTTCAGCATCAGAGTGCCTGTGTGAATCGTGAAGAACCGCGCTCGATCGGTTCGGCCTGCCCCGCACACGGAAGCCCGAGGCGCGAGCCGAGAGGGGCGTTGATTCGGCCCCGAGAGTTGACGGGCGGTAATCGAAAACCTTCCCCGCCACATCGCCAGAATGAACTCCGGCCCCCAAGTGGATGCCACGCCCACTCCCCTCTCGGCTTGCACCTCGGGCTTCCGGAATTTTTTTCACACTCCGCCTTCAGGGAAACTTGCGCCTCGGGCTTCCGGAATTTTTTTCACACTCCGCCTTCAGGGAAACTTGCGCCTCGGGCTTCCGTGCATTTCCAGCGTTGACCGTGAGGGGCTGTCCGTGCCCAGGAGGCGGCGTATGCAGACAAGCGAAGCAAGGATTGCGCAGCACCGTCGGCATCCGAGCGAGCGGAGGGCAGGATGCCTGCAGCGAGCGTCCGGCGATGGGCACGGTCAGCCCCGAACTAGCACGCTGGACGCCCCGAACCGTTCAACAGGCAATCATCACTTCCGGCAGTGGGCAAGCGCGAGCAGCGCGTAGGAGGTGACGAGGTTCGCGTCGCCCTCCATCCACCGGGCGTTGGAGTTCACCCACGAGCCATCCGGCTGCTGACGCGAGAGCAGCTCGTCGGCGAGCTCCTCCCGCCAGCGGTGGGCCGTGCCCGCCTTGTCGGTGAAAGTCTCCTCACCGAGGGCGTCGAGGGCCTTGGCGGCGGTCTGGTAGTAGTAGTAGAGCCCCGCGTCGCCCATGCCGGGATTCTCCTTGAACGTGTAGTGCCTCGAGAGCCAGGCGATCGCCGCCTTCACGCGGGGGTCGTCCTTCGTGAGGCCGGCGAAAATCATGCTCTTCAGCCCGGCGTAGGTCATGGAGCCGTAGCTGCGGAGGCCACCTTCCGGCGTCTGGCCGGCCTGGCTCTCGCCGCCGGCAGCGGGGGTGTAGTAGAAGCCGCCGTCGGGGTTCTTCGCCGCGAAGGGGAGAGGATTGTCGGGGCCCTCGAGGTTCTGCGTTCGCGAGACGAACACGAGCGCCCGCTTGATGGCGGGATCGTCGGCGCCGCGGCCGATCGACTTGAGGGCGTCGATCAGGAAGGCGGTGTTGGAGAGGTCGGGCCGTTTCTTCTTGCCGTAGCCGGCGCCACCGTAGGCCGGGTCGGATGGGGCCGGCCCCTCCGCCTCGTCCAACTGCAGCCCCTTCACGAACGCCTCGGCCTTCGCGAGCGATGCGTCGTGCCTTCCATCGGGGTTGCAGGCGGCGAGCGCCATGATCGCGATCGATGTCTCGTAATTGGCGACCGGCGAGCCCTCCGGGTGGATGCCGCCGTCGGCGTTCCGGAACTTCATCAGGTAGCCGAGACCCTTACGGACGACCTCCGCATCGGCGGGCGTGCCACTCTTCGCGAGGGCCGTCACCGCAAGCGCCGTGATCGCCGGCCCGGCCTGCGACGAGAACGAGCCGTCTTCGGCCTGCCCGCGGTCGCGGAGGAAGGCCGTCGCCTTCGCGATAGCCGCGTCGATATTCGCCGCATCCGCGGCGAGCGAAACGGACGGGCGGATGATCGAGAACACGACCGCGAGGGCGGTCACGCTTCCGGCAAGCTTTTTCATGGGGCACCTCCGTCGGACATTGTACTCGACCGAGCGCCGTGGGTCAGACCGGGGCGGTCGGCAGTGCCCGCGGATAGGGAGGAATCCGCCGTGGGGGCGGTTCCCGGCCCTCTTCGGCCATCCACTCCTCCCGCTCGAGGTCGCTGGCGTAGTAGGTCAACCAGACGGACAGATCCTCCCCGTCGCCGGCGCTGCAGTCCCAGTGAAAATAGTTGTCGGGAAGATCGACGAGCTTCACCGGGGTCGGCAGGATGTCGCGACGGATGAGCGTGTACAGGTCGCGGTCGGAGAGATGGTCGGTGAATTCCAGAACGATCCGCCGCGCGAAGAGCCGATCGACGACGTTCCAGAGCCGCTGCCGCACCTGCTCGTCGTCGAGCGAGGCCGCGGTCGTGAGCACGATGGGCGGGTCGAACCAGCGGGCGATCGGCACGAGGGGCGCCCGTTCCCAGGCGAGCATCGATTCGAGGTAGCGGTTCTCGACGGCGGTCGGCAGTGACTGGAAATCGATTTCGTGGATCGACTCGTCGAGGTAGGGCTCGATCGCGTCCCGTAGCTCGGCGTTGCGAAGCAGGCACTCGACCTCTTCCGGGTCTGGATGGCGGGCGATCGTCATGATGGTGGTCCTCCGAAGCGAAGCACTTTCGACGATACCAACGCCGATGGCCGGTTCAACGAAGAGACCGTCGCAAAACGCCATTTTTCCGGCGGCGTGGACGGTACGACCGATACGACAAGACGAGTTTTCGTGGATCGCCGGGGCCGCCTCGATTGCGCCCGCTTCCCGTCCTGCGGGCGTCGGGCGGCAGAAGGTCGCCGTCGCCCGCCCGTCGGGGGTTAATGACCTGCCGGGAATGATCGGCCCGCCGGGGCCTGATCGCCCCGCTTTTCGTCGCAGGCCGATTCCAGCGCCGTGATCTTGGCGACACGCCGGGCGTGTCGTCCCCCCTCGAAGGGAGTCGAGAGCCAGGTCCGGATGAGCTTGTCCTGCAGCTCCGGTCCGATCATCTCGGCCGAGAGGCAGAGCACGTTGAGGTCGTTGTGGCGACGGCTCATCTCGGCGGTCACCTCGTCGTGGCAGGTCGCGGCCCGCACGCCGGGAATCTTGTTCGCTGCGATCGCCATCCCGACGCCCGTGCAGCAGAGCAGAATGCCGCGATCCACTCCGCCGCTGGCGACCCGCTCCGCGACGTCGGCGGCGACGTCCGGGTAATCCACCGGATTTCCGCCATGGCTGCCGCAGTCGATGACGGTGTTGCCGAGCCTCTCGAGCAGGCCGACGAGCCGCAGCCGCGACTCGACGCCGCGATGGTCACTGCCGATGGCGATCCGCATGATGCTCTGGCTCCGGGGGAGATTCCAGCTCCAATTTAGCCTCGGATGGTTGGCAAATCGAGGCCCTCGATCCTCGATTCGAGGTGCCGCCGGATCTGTGCGGCACACTCCCGATAGGTGGCCAGCGGGCCGCCGATCGGGTCGAGAACGTCGTGCCGATCGGGGGACAGCATGGAGACCCGCGGAGCAGCCTCCGGAAACTGCGCCAGGATCGCCGCCTTGTGGGCCGCCGTCATCGTCAGGATCACGTCGGCCTGGCGTAGGAGTCCCTCGGTGAGCGGCTGGCTCTCGTGGCCGGAGAGGTCGAGGCCGATCTCCCGCATCGCGTCGATGGCGCCGGCGCTCGCCCGGCTGCCGGCCCAGGCGGAAAGCCCGGCGCTCGCGACGACGACGCCCCGCGAGTCGCTCTC
>DHLZ01000200.1:840-3127 GCA_002405515.1 Planctomycetaceae bacterium UBA4655 | reverse complement strand
CGGGGGGGCGCCGCCGGGGGGGTAGGGAACGTTGAGGAGCATCAGGCGTATCCTCGCCGTAGCGACGATGCGTCTGCCCCCCGGGCTGCAATGCGGTGTCGTGCAGGCGGGCTCGTGACCGGGCATCCACTCGCGGGGCCTCGTCAACGCCCCTCTCGGCTTGCGCCTCGGGCTTCCGGGAATTTCCAGCGATCGCCTGCAGGGAAACTCGCGCCTCGGGCTTCCGGGCATTTCCGGCAAACGCCTGCAGGGAAACTTGCGCCTCGGGCTTCCGTATGGGGCACCTGTTCGCCTGCAGGGCAACTCTCGCCTCGGGCTTCCGTGGGACCGTGTTCGCTCAGTCAGCCGAAAACCACCGTCAACAACATCGTGCTCGGGGTAGTAACATGATTCGCCCTTTCGTCGCACTCGCAACGCCGCGAGGAATTCCATGCACAAGGTCGTGATCACCGACTTCATCAGCGACGAGTTCTCACGTCCCGGATTTCCTCAGACCGAAACGGCGTGTTCCGGGGGCTGCAGGGCGAACGGGCTCACAAGGTCGGCGCAGTCGCCGAAGCTGATGCCGAGGGCCCGCGCCGCCTGCACGGCCGAATTGTCGGGCTCGCCCCGCGAGAGGCCACCGATGGCGTCGGCGATCGGCACGCTCTCGATGTTCGGCGGCCGGCAGCAGACCATTTCGCCGAAGCGACCGTGGTGGATGAGCCGCACCGCGTGGGCCCCGAACTGCGTCGCCAGCACGCGGTCGAACGTGGTCGGGTTGCCGCCCCGCTGGTCGAAGCCGAACGTGAAGGTCGTCGCCCCGAGGTCGTTGTCGATCGTCTTCGGCACTCCCACGACCGGGATGCCGTGCTCTTGGAACTGCTGCGCGATCGCGAGCGAGCCGTCGCCCCCGACGCAGACGAGCCCGCAGATGTTGAGCTGACGCACGGTGGTCGCCACCTGCTCGAGCAGCGCGGGATCGATCGACACCCGTTGATCCTCGCCGACGGTCGCCGAGAAGCGGCCCTTGTTCGTCGAGCCGAGGATCGTGCCGCCCTGGGTGAGGATGCCGGCGGTGTTCCTGCGGTTGAGCGGCATGGAGGTGACGGGCTCGACGAGCCCTTCGTAGCCGCGGAGGAATCCGACGCAGTCGTAGTCGAGTCGGACGGCGGTCTTCACGACCGCGCGGATCACGGCGTTGAGTCGCCGCCGCTGGTGAGGATGCCGATGCACCGCTTCTGGCAGGACATGAGAGAGGCTCCGGAGATGGGGAGAGGGAACGCAGGCGGGAAGCGTGCCCGGGCCGCCTGCTCCGGAGCATCCAAAGTCTACCGCTCCCCAGGGGCGGATGTTGGCGACCCGGCTCGCCGACATGCCGGCAGGCTCGCCGGGACGCCGGCCGTCGGGTACATATGCGTCCATGGCCGCCACCACGATCGTCTGGTTTCGCCACGACCTGAGGCTCGACGACAATCCCGCCCTGATCGCGGCCGTGAAGCGGGGCGCGGTCGTGCCGGTCTTCATCTGGTCGCCGGAGGAAGAGGCACCCTGGGAGCCAGGGGCGGCCTCGCGGTGGTGGCTCCACCACTCGCTCGCCGCGGTCGCCGCGTCGCTCGAAAGGGCCGGCAGCCCGCTCGTGATCCGCCGCGGCCCGACCCTCGCGACCCTGCGAAAGCTCGCGAGCGAAACCGCGGCGACGCACATTGTCTGGAACCGCCGCTACGAGCCGGCCGTGGTGCAGCGCGACACGGCCGTCAAGAAGGCGCTTGCCGGCGACGGCCTGTCGGTCGAGAGCTTCAACGGCGGGCTCTTGTACGAACCGATGAACGTGGCCACGAAGGAGGGGCGGCCCTACCAGGTGTTCACCCCATTCTGGCGGGCGTTGCTGTCGCGGCCGGAGCCCACGGAGCCCGCGGCCGCGCCGCGAAAGCTCACGCCGGCCAGGACGATCGCAGGACTTTCGCTCGACTCGCTCGGTCTCCTGCCGCGGATCGACTGGGCCGGCACGATGCGGAAGACCTGGTCGCCGGGCGAGGCAGGAGCGAAGAAGCGGCTCGAGACGTTTCTCGCAAAACGCCTCACCAGCTACGGCACCGACCGCGACCGGCCCGACCACGAAGGCACGAGCGCCCTCTCCCCCCACCTCCACTTCGGCGAGATCTCCCCACGCCGCGTCTGGCACGCGGTCCGAGAGGCGGCCGGCGGCCGGCCTGCCGCGAAGATGCAGGGCAGCCCGGAGGTGTATCTTCGCGAGCTCGGGTGGCGGGAGTTCGCCCACCATCTGCTCTTCCACTTTCCGCACACC
>DHLZ01000200.1:0-609 GCA_002405515.1 Planctomycetaceae bacterium UBA4655 | reverse complement strand
GGGCCGCACGGGCTACCCCATCGTGGACGCCGGCATGCGGCAGCTCTGGGCGACCGGCTGGATGCACAACCGCGTCAGGATGATCGTCGCGAGCTTCCTCGTGAAGGACCTGCGGATCAGCTGGCTCGAGGGGGCGAGGTGGTTCTGGGACACGCTCGTCGATGCCGATCTCGCGGCCAACACGCTCGGCTGGCAGTGGGCCGCGGGCTGCGGCGCCGATGCCGCGCCCTACTTCCGGATCTTCAACCCGACGAGCCAGGGGGAGAAGTTCGATCCCGACGGCGACTACGTGAACCGCTGGGTCGATCTCGAAAGCGACTACCCCGAGCCGATCGTCGACCACGCCGAAGCGAGGAAGCTCGCCCTCGCGGCGCTTGCGACACTGAAGAAGAAGTGACCGGCGACGTACTACCCCGAGCACGATGTTGTTGACGGTGTTGTTGACGGTGGTTTTCGGCCGACTGAGCGGCACCACGGTCCCACGGAAGCCCGAGGCGCAAGCCGAGAGGGGCGTTGACGAGGCCCCGCGAGTGGATGCCCGGTCACGAGCCCGCCTGCACGACACCGCATTGCCGCCCGGGGGGCAGACGCATCGTCGCTACGGCGAGG
>DHLZ01000148.1 GCA_002405515.1 Planctomycetaceae bacterium UBA4655 | reverse complement strand
CCGGTCGGGAAACTGCACGAGCGTCTGGTCGGCGAGCAGCGCGGCCTCCTCGAGGATTCCCCCCTCGTAGCCCGGCCCCTGGTAGTCCTGCAGCTTCGCCTGGAGCACGAACAGGTGGGCCTGGAGCAGGAAGTCGCTGTCGGGGTATTCCGTGCGGAGCAGGCCGTAGTAGTAGTCGGCGTCGAGCCACTCCCGGTTCAGGAAGTAGGCGTTCGCCTGCGCCATGATGCTGTCGTCGGCAAGCGGCCCGCGGGGGTCGTTGATGCGGACGTGGTCGAAGGCCTTGATGGCGCGGCCGCGGGTGTCGAAGAGCGGCCGCGAGCGATCCACGAGATTCGGCGCGATCGTCCAGTAGTCGTGCTTCGCGTCGAGCTTCAGCCAGTAGTCCGCGATGACGAACTGCCGCTGGGCGATGCGGTCGAGGTGCCGCGTGTTGGCGAATTTTTTCACGAGGTCGTCGTAGCAGTCCTCGGCCTTCGGGTACTTGTCGAGGAAGAAGTAGCATTCGGCAAGCTGCCAGAGGGCGTCCTCTTCGATCGCCGAGTCGGGCCAGCGATCGACGGCGAGCTTGTACTTCGGAACCGCCTCGGCGTACTTCCCCTCGCGAAACAGCGAGTCCCCCTCCTCCAAGGCCTTGCGGGCGATCGGCTCGTTGGGGCCGCGGCCGACCATCTTCTTCCATCGCCGCTTGATGTTTTCCCCCTTGAAGTAGTCCCATCCGAGATCCTCGGGCTCGGAGAACTCGGACGAAATCACCTCGGAGTCGTCGCCGGCCTCCGCCGCGGCGTCGACCGCCGCCTGCGATCCCCAGGGCCACGTCGGCGTCTTGAAGCTCGCGCAGCCGGAAATGGCGAGGCTCATCGCGATGAGCAGCGGGCCGAACGATCGGGCGACGGTGAGCCTCGGCGCGACCCGCAGGCGGCGTTCGAGCAGGTGCGAAAAGAGGGTGTTCATCACGGCGCGCAGCTCTCCGGCGACTCCCTCGGGCATCTCGCGGATGCCGCCCGGATCCGTCTCGAGCCTCCGCATCGCGTCGAGGACGGCCCCGGAGATCGAGACGACCGCCCGGCGGCCCCGGCGACACCGAGGGCAGAGCAGCCCGCCGTCGAGCATGCCGAAACTGAATCGCGGACCGGGCTCGACGGCGCCGCGACAGGCGGCGCACCTCCTGAGCGACGGGCCGTGGCCGAGCAGGCGACAGATGGCGATTTCCGTGCCGGCGAGCACGGCGGCCGCACGGCCGCGGTGGTCGGCCGACTGCCTCCCGGCGGGAGAGGGGACCGGCAGTGCGGGCTCCGGACGGGCGGAAAGCTCGGTGAGCGCGGTCGCGACGACATCGAACAACTCCGCGTGCGGATCGCCTTCGGCGGTGAGCCCATCGACCACTTCGGCGAGATGAAGCGCGGCATGGAAGGAGAAAAGGTCCTCCACGCGGAAACGACGCTCCAAGCTCGCCTCGGTGACCAGGTCCAGGCCGCCGGAGGATTTGCGGAGGACGAGTACCTCACAGATGGAAAGGAGGTCAAGGGCGGCGTCGAAACCGCTCTTGGGCCGCCAGGCTCCCTTCGCCAGACCTCGCAGCTTGCCGAACTCGCGGCTCAAGAGCGTGACGACGCAGCTGGTCTCTCCGAAGGGGACCGTCCGCAGCACGATCGCGAGGCTCTTCGACGGCATCATGGGTCACCCCGGATCGCCGTCGCCTCGACGCCGCTCCACCCTCACCCAGTCGATCCGGCTTCGACTCGCCGAGAGCACCTCCATCACGACGCCGTCGATCTCGATCCTCTCGCCCGCCTGCGGAATGCGGCCCGCATGGTGGAACACGAATCCGCCCACGGTTTCGAAGTCGGTCTCCTCGGGAAGCCGCAGCCCCATGCGTTCGTTGAGTTCCGAGATCCGCACCTGCGCCCGCACCTCGCACGACTCGGGCGAGAGCGTCCGTATCCCGTCGCTCACGGCGTCGTCGTGCTCGTCGGCGATCTCGCCCACGATCTCCTCGAGGGCGTCCTCGATCGTCACGAGGCCCGCCACGCCGCCATATTCGTCCGTGACGACGGCGAGATGCGTGCACGTCCGCTGGAACTCCCGGAGGAGCTTCAACACGCTCTTCGACTCCGGCACGAAGTAGGGGGGCCTCAGAAGCGGCCGCAGCTCGGTCCGTCGCTCCGCCGCCGGCTTGCACAGCTCGACGAGAAGTTCCCGCGAATGGAGGATTCCGACGACGTCGTCGGGCGACTTGTCCCAGACCGGAATCCGCGTGTGGCCGCTCTCGGAGACGACGCGGACGATCTCGTCCCAGGGCATCGACAGCGGGATCGTGACCATGCCCGTCCTCGTCGTCATGATCCCGCCGACGCGGACCTCGTCCAGATCGATCACGCCCTCGAGCATCGCGCGGGCCCCCGCCTCGAGCCTGCCCTCGCGGTGCGCCTCGTCGACCACCATCTTCAGCTCACTGCCGATCGGGGCCTCCACGGACTCCGAGGCGGCGTCGAGCCGCGTTCCGAGAAGCTTCGACGCCCTCGCGAGCGCCGACACGAGCGGGCCGAGCAGGCCCACGAGCGGCCGGAAGACCGGCCACGAGGCGATCATGATCCACGGGCCCGCCGCCCGCGTGACGACCACCGGCACAACCACGAGCGCCAGCCACGCGATGCCCGTCCAGGCGGCGGTCACGCCGATCGCCGCCGCCGGCCATGCAGTTTCGGTCTGCCACGCCGAGGCCCAGCCCGACACGGAGACCGTGGCCGCGACGGTCGTCACGACGACGACCGTCGCGGCGAAGAACGCGATCGTCTCGCTCGAATCGTTGATCTGGTCGAATCGTTCCGGCCGCCCGAGCTGCCGACAGAGCTCCTGCAGCACGTGCCGCCGCGAGCCGCGAGCCGCCCTCGCGATCACGGCCGCGACCATCGCCACGGCGAGCATGAGGGCGGCGAATTCGACTCCACCGCTGGCGGCCGTGTTCATCGTGCTGTTCGTGGGTTGGTCGATCGGGGTGCCACGGGAAGCCCGGCCGCCCGCATCGCGAGCCTCTCGCGGGCCCGCATCGCCCGCCGGTCCGCAGCCGCCCGATCATCGTATCCGGCCAGGTGGAGCAGTCCATGCACCACGTAATAGGCCAGTTCGTGACGGGCCGGCCATCCCAGCTCGCCCGCGACACGCCTCGCCGTCTCGGTGCTGACCACGATGTCGCCGACGAGCACCGCATCGTTCTCGTCCGACAACGGAAACGTGATCACGTCCGTCGGCCCCTCGTGGGACAGCCACCGCCGGTTGAGCATCGCCATCGACCGATCGCCCACGAGTCGGATGCAGATTTCGGCGGCGTCGATCCCCTCGAAGGAGAGCACCTCCCGCACGACACGCTGCAGTTTCCTCGCGGACACCCGCATCGCGGTCTGCCGGTCACTGACATCGACGGTGATGGCAGGCCGATGCCTTCCGTGGGCGGCGGTCATGCCGTTCTCTGATCCGGGTACTTCACCCGACCGTGGTAGACGGCGGTGAGGCTCTTCACGAGGCTCTGCTCGATGAGCTCGAGTTCCTCGAGGGTGAGCCCGCACTCGTCGAACTGCCCGTCGAGGAGCCGCTTCATCGCCAGCTCGTGAACGAGGCTCGCGATGCGGGCCGGCGTCGGCTCGGTGAGCGTGCGGCTCGCGCTCTCGACGGCGTCGGAGAGCATCATCACCGCGCTCTCCCGGGAGCTGGGCTTCGGCCCGGGGTAGCGGTAGCTCTGCTCGTCCACGTCGGAGCCGTTCGGGTCGGCCTGCGATTGTGCCGCGGCGCGTCGGTAGAAGTACTCGACGAGCGTCGTCCCATGATGCTCCAGGATCAGATCGACGATCGGCTGGGGCAGCCGATGTTGCCGCGCGAGCTCGGCCCCCTCCTTCACGTGCGCGATGATGATGAGCGTGCTCATGGCCGGCACGAGCGACTCGTGGCGGTTCCCCTGCTGCCCCTGGTTCTCAACGAAGTAGGCCGGCTTCAGCATCTTGCCGATGTCGTGGAAGTAGGCTCCGACCCGGACGAGCAGCCCCCGGGCGCCGATCGCTTCCGCCGCCGCCTCGCCGATGCTCGCGACGTTGATCGAGTGGTTGTAGGTTCCGGGGGCTCTCCTCACGAGCTCCTGGAGGAGCGGATGGGCCACGTCGCCGATCTCGAGCAGGCTCAGGTCGGTCAGCACGCCGAAAGCCCGCTCGATGAAGGGCAGGAGGCCCGTCATCAGGAATCCCGCCAGGAGCGTCCAGACGCCGACCCTCGCCGCCTCGTAGATCAGCTGCGAATCGACCGGACGCTCCCGCAGCAGGCTCGTGCCGACGTAGGTGAGAAACGCGACGACGGCCGCCCAGAGGCCGACGTAGATGAGCTTGCTGCGGCTGCGGATCCTTCCCATCCAGAAGATCGTCGCGGCGCTCGCGGCCGTGAGCGTCACGTAGTCGGCGAGCGTCCGCCCGAGCCCGACGACGAGCACGAGCGCCACCTCCGCGGCCAGGAGCAGCGCGAGATCCTCGTCGTAGGCGATGGCCACGGTCATCGCGAATACGAGCAAGGGCACGATCTCCGCCTGCCAGGAATCGTCGGCCGACAGCAGGCAGATCACGATGGTCCCGACCGAGAGTCCCAGGAGCGTCGCGACGTGGCCGAGATCCTCGAGCACCTCGCGGTGGTGGAGATGGATGTAGAACCCCGAGAGCGTGAACATCGCGACGAACAGCCCGAAGATCGATGCGGCCCGCACGAGCTTCTGCCACGTCTCCGACTGCTGGATGAACTCCGCATGCTCACGCTTGAGCAGCTTCAGCTCCTCTTCCGACACGGGACTGCCCGGTGGCACGAGCACGTCCCCGGCCGCGTACCGCACGTATTGCGTCGGCGTCTTCTCGATCGCCTCCTTCTTCGCGCGGGCCGTCGAATCCCGGTCGATTTCGAGCGAACCGGTCAGCTTCGGCTCGATCCAGCCGATGATCCGCTGCAGGAACGGCCCTTCCCCGAGCTCCTCGGCGAGCCTCGCCCGCAGCCGCACCTTCGCCTCTCCCATGAGCACGTTCGCCACCTGCTCGCGGGTGATCTCCGTGACGTTGCCGACGGGGTGGACGTCGATTTCCGTCTGGCTGCCTTCGTCGATTCCATGCTGGATCTTCTCGAGCACGCCTGCCCGCTCGGTCACGGCGAAGCCGCGATCGACGGCCTTGTCGAAGTCGATGAGCTTTTCCTTCGTGTCGATCTTGGCGCGGAACACCGCGAAGGCCGCCTCCGCGTCGGCGAGACGCTTCGCGATCGCGGGATCGGGGGATGGCTTCGGGGCCGCCGTTGGGCGGCCGTCGGCGTCGGTCTTGGCGGCGGACGACTCTTTCTTCGGTTCCTTGTCGCCGCCTTGACGGGCCTCCGCCCCGGATTCCTTCGCGTCGGCGGCCGGCGGTTCCGACGCAGCCTTGTCGCCGCCCGCGGAGTTCGTCTGGGGTTCGGGCTGATCGGCGAGGAACGGGAGGAGGTCGGCGGTCTCGGGGGCGAACTCCGCCCAGACGGGCTGCGAGGCCTTCGTGAGCGTCGTGGCGGCAGCCACCTCGGCGACGCGGTTCCTGAGACCATCCCGCAGCCGCACGATCGGGGCTTTGTCCTGCGCGTAGACGACGCGAACCTGGCTCGCGGCCCGTTCCTGCGCCGCCCGCGTGCGATCGGGATCAGGTCGTTCAAAAGGCACCCGCGACACGACACCCCGCGGGGCGATCGAGCCCTCGCGAAACGCGAACGGCGGCTCCCAGCCCTTCAGCAGGATCAGGAGCAGTACGGCCGCGGCACCGCACAGCGACAGCCTCAGCAGCACCTCCGATTCCTGGAGTCGCTCGATGAGGCCGCCGACGAACCCGACGGGCGCGTCGACGGAGCCGCCGCGGCGGGCCCTGCGTCGGAAGGATGAAGGTGCGATCGGCATGTGTTTGGCCCCCGGAGCGGCTCAGCCCTTGCGGCTCCGACGGGGCTCGTCCTCCTGCGCATCGTCGTACGCCTCCACGATCCGCTGCACGAGCGGATGACGGACGATGTCTCCTCCACCGAGGTGCACGCGACGGCAGCCGCTCACCCCCTCGAGCCTGTTCATCGCGTCGATCAGGCCGCTGCGCCGGTTCGGTGGCAGGTCGATCTGCGTCGTGTCGCCCGAGATCACCATCTTCGAGCCCGTGCCAAGCCGCGTGAGAAACATCTTCATCTGCGACACGGTCGTGTTCTGGGCCTCGTCGAGGATGATGAACGCGTGGTTGAGCGTGCGGCCTCTCATGTAGGCCAGCGGAATCATCTCGATCACGTCCTGCTCGGTGAGCCGCTTCACCAGCTCGTAGTCCATCATCTCACGCAGAGCGTCGAGCAGCGGCCGCAGGTAGGGATTGATCTTGGCCTGGAGGTCGCCCGGCAGGTAGCCGAGGCTCTCCCCCGCCTCCACCGCCGGCCTGACGAGCACGATCTTGCGGACCCGCTCGGCCCGCAGCATCGACACGGCCATCGCCACGGCGAGGAACGTCTTTCCGCTGCCGGCCGGCCCCGCGCAGACCACGACATCGTGTCGCCGGATCGCCTCCACGAACTCGGCCTGGCCCTTCGACCGCGGCACGACCTGCTTCCCCGGCCGGTGGACCTCGATCGGCTCGTGGACGACGGGCGGCTCTCCGCCGGTCGCCGCCGACAGGAGCGACGCGACGTCGGTCTGGTCCACCGAGCCGTGCTCCCTGGCGATCTGCTCGAGCTGCTCGAAGATCTCGGTCGCCCGGACGACGGCCTGCTCGTCGCCCTCGATGTGGATGCAGTCGTTGCGGGCCGACACGCCGACCCCCAGCGCCGCGCGAATGCGTCGCAGATGCTGGTCTCTCGGCCCGAAGATGCTGAGCAGCCTCTTCGAGTCGACCACCGAAATGGTCGTGCGGGACATGGTAGGAAAGCATACCACCCGGACCGCGGGGCTTGCCCGAAGCCGAATTTATGCGGCGATCGGAAGCCTCACCACCCACAGAATCCACGCGACCGGAGCGGCCAGGAGCAGGGAATCGGCCAGGTCGAGCACTCCGCCGAGGGCGGCGAGCGCACGGCCGGAATCCTTCGCCCCGAGTTCCCGCTTCAGGAACGACTCCGCGAGGTCGCCGAGGAGGCCGGCGACGCCGACCGCCAGACCGTATCCCACCGCCCCTCCGAGAGGCCTCGCCGCGATCCCGGGAGCCGCCCATTCGATCACGACCCACGCCGCCGCCGCGCTCGCCGCGACGCTCGCCGCGGCTCCCTCCCAGGTCTTGCCCGGGCTGAGCCGCGGGGCCATCTTGCGACGGCCGAAGAGGGACCCGACGACGTATGCCGCGATGTCACCCCCCTTCACCGCCGCGACGAGGCTCGCGAGCGGCACGATGCCGTGGCGACATTGCGTCTTCTCTTCGACGGCGACGTGCTCCACGCAGACGTATCGCAACGCGACGACGAACGCCATGCCGAGGCCGACATACGCGACCACGAGCACCGACGCTGCGAGCCGCTCCACTCCTCGATCGCCGCCGTCGTACGCGATGATCTCCCGCAGGAAGACCGCGATCACCACCGCGATGAATGCGGCAGCCGGCAGCGACATCGCGGCCATCGGCATCGCCGCAGGCGCAGCCGCCCCGAGCGATGCGGCGAGCACGACGGCAACCGCCCCCGGCCGCAGGATCCAG
Source organism: Planctomycetaceae bacterium UBA4655 (assembly GCA_002405515.1). Taxonomy (GTDB): domain Bacteria; phylum Planctomycetota; class Planctomycetia; order Pirellulales; family UBA1268; genus UBA4655. The sequence continues at coordinate 1,173 of DHLZ01000148.1, read as the reverse complement.
CCCGGAAGCGGCAAGTCCCTCGCGGAGAAGAGCCTCGTGAGCTCGTCCACGCCGCCGACGGTGACCGCGATCGCCACCGGCAGGAGCCACCAGCCGGGCGGGGCGCCGGCGAGCGACGTCGCGTCCGCCCACGCGAGCGCGACGAATCCGCCCACTGCGACGGCGGTCACGACCGACCTGCCGAGAAAGGCTTGCACGGATGCGGCGGTCACGACGTGGGGAGCCCTCCGAACCGCCGGGTCCTCGCCGCATACGACGCGATGGCCGCATCGAGGTCCGACTCCTCGAAATCGGGCCAGAGCGTCTCGGTGACCCAAAGCTCCGCGTAGCTGATCTGCCAGAGCAGAAAGTTGGAGACCCGCATCTCGCCGGCGGTCCGCACGAGCAGGTCGGGGTCGGGCATGCCGGCGGTGTCGAGCCTCGCCGCGACCGCCTCCTCGTCGATCGCATTCGGATCGACCATGCCGTCGCGGGCCTCGCGAGCCAGCCGTCGGGCGGCCTCCGCGATCTCCGCCCTCGCCCCGTAGTTGACCGCCAGGCAGAGCCGCATGCCGTCGTTGGCCGCGGTCATCGCGACGGTGCGGTCGAGCTCGGCGAGCGTCGATTCCGGAAGGCCGTCCCGGCGACCGATCACCGCCACGCGAATCCGCTGCCGCATGAGCAGCGATCGCTCCTCGATCATGTACTGCTCGAGCAGATGCATCAGGAAGTCGAGTTCGTGGGTCGGCCTCCGCCAGTTTTCGCTCGAGAGGCAGTAGAGCGTGAGCTGCCCGATCCCGAGGCTCGCCGCATGCTCCGTGATCCGTCGGACGCTGGCGACGCCGCGGCGGTGCCCCTCGATCCTCGGAAGCCCGCGGCCCTGCGCCCACCGGCCGTTGCCGTCCATGATGATGGCGACGTGCCGCAGGTCTGCCGTGGTCGATCGGGGCGAACTCATGCGGAGATTGTTTCCCCGGCCCGCCCCGTGAGCAACCTGGCTGCGTGGACACCTGTGAAACGGGGGGGCCGCAGGACCGTAGCGAGTGAGGGGCTGCCCGTGCCACGCACTACCGGGAGCACCCAATAGTTGACATTTTTTGCGGGCAACTCAGCCTGACAACTTTCCACGGAAGCCCGAGGCGCAAGTTTCCCTGCAGGCGAACAGGTACCCCGTACGGAAGCACGAGGCGCAAG
>DHLZ01000219.1:1556-2919 GCA_002405515.1 Planctomycetaceae bacterium UBA4655 | reverse complement strand
GAGGCCTGGTCAAAGGCCCGAGAACTGCAGTTGCCCAAGCATGCCAGACTACCCATCATGTCGCATTCGCCCGGGCCTTTCTGCACATCGTCAACTCCCCCCTCGGCTCGCGCCTCGGGCTTCCGTGAAAGTCAGCGGCCCGAGTTGCCTGCAGAATAATGTCAACTACTTGATGCTCCCGGTAGTAACTCAATCTTTGCGTGATCCCGATGCTGCAGGGAGGTGGCCGATGCGACGGAGCGTGCGATCAGGGTGGATCGGGTTCTTTCTCGTGGCCTTCGTCGTCGCGGCCAGGCCGCTTGCGGCCCACGACTGGTCGCAGTTTCGCGGCGGGGCGGCGGTCGGCCGGGCGGGCTCGTCCGACGTGCCGCTCGACTGGGCTCCCGACCGCAATCTCGCCTGGCGGACGGCGATTCCAGGCAGCGGCTGGTCGCAGCCGATCGTCGTCGGCGGCCGGCTCTACGTCACGACCGCAGTGAGCAAGGGCGGCGGTCGGCCGAGCGGCATGATGGGGGGCGTGATGTCGCTCTCGACCTGGGGGATGGGCTCGGCGCCGAGCGAGCCGGTCGAGTTTCGTGTGATCAGGCTCGACGTTGCCGACGGTCGGATCGCGTGGTCGCGTTCGATCGCCGACGTGAAGCCGAAGTTCGGCAAGCACGCCTCCAACACGTTCGCGACCGAGACCCCCTGCGGGGACGATTCCGGCGTCTACGCCTACTTCGCTGCGGCAGGAATCCTCGTCGCCCTCGACCACGACGGCAACGAGCGGTGGCGGCGGGATCTCGGACCGCAGCCGATCCAAAACCAGTTCGGCACCGGGTCCTCGCCGATGCTCCATGCCGTGAACGGTGGCGGCCGGCTCTTCGTCCAGCGATACAACGAGGACGAGGGGAAGCTCCTCTGCCTCGACGCCTCGACGGGCCGCGACATCTGGTCGGCCGACGGGCCGAAGGGCACGTCGTGGAGCACGCCGTTCGTCTGGCGGAATGACGGCACGGAGGAGGTCGTGACGGCGGGGCAGGGGAGGATCGTCGCCTACTCCATCGACGACGGCCGGGAACGGTGGCGGTTTGGCGGCATCGACACATCGTTCGCCTGCTCGCCGGTGGCCGACGCCGACGGTCTCTACTTCGGAACCTCGAGCCCGGGGAGCCGGGCACCCGCGGCGGCGATCGCGGCGGGATGCGCGGGCGACCTCACGCTCAAGAAAGGCGAGACGAAGAGCGACCGCGTGCTCTGGTCGCGGGTGAAGTGCGGCGCTGCCATGCCCTCGCCCGTGGTGGTCGGCGACCATCTCTACTTCTTCGACAAGGTCGCCGTCTGCTTCGACAAGCGGACCGGCGAGGAGAAATACCGCAAGCGG
>DHLZ01000219.1:0-1302 GCA_002405515.1 Planctomycetaceae bacterium UBA4655 | reverse complement strand
CGAGCTGCTCGCCGAGTCGTCGCTCGGCGACTCCGGGGAGGTCTTCTGGGCCACGCCGGCCGTGGCCGACGGAGCGCTTTTCATCCGATCCTCCGACGCGGTCTACTGCGTCCGGAGGTGAGGTTCATGCGAAACGTTTTTTCCGTCCGGGCGATGCTGTTCCATCTCGTGTCGGTCGCGGCTGTCCTGTCGGCACTGGCTGTCGCGGCCCCTCCGGCCGCCGACCCGCTCCCCTCCTGGAACGACGGGCCGGCCAAGCGGGCGATCGTCGCATTCGTCCGCCGGGTGAGCGACGCGGCCTCGCCCGACCATGTTCCCGCGGCCGAGCGGATCGCCGTCTTCGACAACGATGGAACGCTCTGGCCCGAATACCCGGTGCCCTTCCAGGCCGCCTTCGTGGTCGATGGGCTGCGACGGCGGCAGGCCGCGGAGCCCGCTCTCGCGAACGACCCGATGGTCAAGGCCGTCTTCGACGGCGACATCGCGACGCTCGTGAAGGGTGATCGCCACGAGGGATTGCTCCACGTGGTCGGGCTCACGCACGCCGGCCTCACGGTCGAGGAGTTTCGACGCGACGTCGAGGAATGGATGGCGACGGCGAAGCATCCGCGGTTCGGACGCCCCTACGACCGGCTCACCTACCAGCCGATGCAGGAGGTGCTCGCCTTCATGCGGGCTCATGGCTTCAAGACCTGGATCGTGTCGGGCGGCGGGGCCGACTTCATGCGTGTCTGGTCGGAGCGGGTCTACGGCATCCCGCCGGAACAGGTCATCGGCTCGACGGCGCGGTCGACATTCGAGATGCGGGGTGAAACTCCGGTGATCGTCAAGACGCTCGACCACCTCTTCGTCGACGACAAGGCCGGCAAGCCGGTGGCCATCCAGCAGTTCATCGGCCGCCGGCCGATCGCCTGCTTCGGCAACAGCGACGGTGATCTCGCGATGCTCCAGTACACGACGATCTCAAACCCCCGGCCTTCGCTCGGAGTGATCGTCCACCACACCGACGCCGAACGGGAGTTTGCCTATGACGCCCACCCCCCGGCCACCGGTCGGCTCGTCGACGCGCTGGCCCAGGCGCCGCAACGCGGCTGGAACGTCGTCGACATGCGGAAGGATTGGAGCATCGTCTTCTCCCCCGATCCCGCGGCCGACGCCGCCGACACGGTCTATCTCGGCGGCGACATCCTCACGATGCGAGGGCCCAAGCCCGAATACGCGGAGGCGATCGTGGTCCGCGCCGGCACGCTCGCGTTCGTGGGCCCAGCCGCCGAGGCGAAGAAGGCCGCCGGCCCGGCCGCG
>DHLZ01000180.1:29368-35244 GCA_002405515.1 Planctomycetaceae bacterium UBA4655 | reverse complement strand
GTCGATCTGCCTCTACGGGGCCGGCATGGCGCTCAACGACGTCTTCGACCTCGACACCGACCGCCAGGAACGGCCCGAACGGCCTCTGCCGAGCGGACTCGTGAGCCGATCGGCCGCGGCGAGCTTCGGCTTCTTGCTCCTCGCCGGCGGGGTCGCGGCGGCGATCGCCGCGTCGCTCCTCTCGGGGCAGGCCGCCACGGCGGCCGTCGGAGTTCTGCTCGCGGCCGCCATCTGGCTCTACGACCGCTTCGCGAAGCGGTCGGCGGCGGGAACGGTCGTGATGGGAAGCTGCCGCGGGCTCAACTGGCTGCTCGGCATGACGGCCGCCGGAGGGCCCACCGCGGCCTACCAGTGGCTGCTGCCGGCGGGCATGGGGCTCTATGCCTGCGGCATCACGCTCTTCGCCCGCGACGAGGCGGGGAAGCCGCGGGCCGATCGGCTGCTCGTCGCGACGCTCGTCATGCTCGCTGGCCTCTCGGCCGCGGGGCTCCATACCGTGTTCCTGGCCCGGGCCGATGGCGGTGGCGAATGGCTCGCCGCCGGCAGGCTGCAACCCTGGCTCGCGCTCTGGGCGATCCTCGCGGGCTCGATCCTGCTGCGCAACGTGCTCGCGATCGCCGAGCCGTCGCCCGAACGGGTCCGCACCGCCGTCGGCAACGCGATCATGTCGATCATCACGCTCGACGCCGTGCTCGTGCTCGCCGCCTGCGGCGAGGGCTGGGCGATCGCCACGCTCATGCTCCTGGCGGCGTTCCTTCTCGGCCGCCGGATCGCGCCGCCGACGTGACGGGAGGCCGCCGTGGTACCGGGCTACAGCACCAACAGCATCGGCGACGTGGCCGCGATCGACGCGGTGCCGCGGTTGCGTGAGCTCGGCTACGGCTCGATCGCCATCACGCCCGACCGGCATCTGCTCGATCCGACCTCGACGTCGTTCGACGCCGAGGTCGGACGCTGGCGGGAGGCCCTCGCCGAGGCGGGCATGGCCTGCGTCATCGAGACCGGGGCGAGGCATCTGCTCGATCCTTTGCACAAGCACGAGCCGACGCTCGTCTCGGCCGATCCCGCCGGCCGCTCGCGGCGGATCGGTTTCCTGAAGGGGGCGATCGACCTCGCCCGTCGGCTCGATGCCGGGTGCGTCTCGCTCTGGTCGGGCGTCGCTCGGGATTCCGCCGACGAGGAGTCGCTCTGGGAGAGGCTCGTGGAATCGCTGCTGCCGGTGCTCGACCACGCGGCCGAAAGCAGGGCAGGGGAGGGGATCACGGTCGCCTTCGAGCCGGAGCCCGGCATGTTCGTCGACACGCTCGCCCGCTACGGACTTTTGCTCGAGCGGCTTTCCGACCGGCTCGGCCGGCTCGAACAGCTCGCCCTCACCATCGACATCGGCCACATGGAGTGCATGGGGGAGCGGCCGATCGCCACGGTGCTCGCCCCGTGGGCCCCGCGCATCGCCAACGTCCACGTGGACGACATGCTCGCCTGCCGCCACGAGCACCTGCCGCTCGGCGACGGCGACGTCGACTTCCAGCCGGCGATCGACCTCCTGCGTGCGGCGGGATATGCCGGCGGCCTCCACGTCGAGCTGCCGAGGCAGTCCCACCGCTGGCTCGAGACCGCCCGCGAATCCGCGGAGTTCCTCCTCAGACGGTTCATCAACGCAAACCGCGACGTCAAAACGCCCCCTCGACTCGCGGCCCGGGCTTCCGAGTGATGCGTGTTCGCAAGACCCCACCGCATCACGATCGATGCGTCGAGTGCGGTCAGGGCTTCTTCGGGCCCTTCGCGTCGAGGTTGGCGGCGAGGTCCTGCGGGCTCACGCTCGACGAAACACCCCCCTCGGGCACGTCGAGCCCCGACGTCCAGACGAGCGCGTTGAGCATGAGCTTCCGGAATTCGTCGTTGCCCCAGTTGGCGTGGAAGTGGCCGCCGGTGCAGCCGAAGCCCCTGCCGCCGTCGGGCCGCTCGTAGGCCCAGGCCAGCACCTCACGCCCCCCACGGTTGCCGCGGACTGTCGGGTTGTTGCTGTGGGGGCCGTCGGGCCGTTCGCGGGTCGCGTCCGGCGGCACGGCCGAGAGGATCGGCACGACCGCGGTGGCCGGCTCCCGGAACCGCATGTGGAAGTACCACTCGTCGTTGGTCTCGAACGGCTTCACGCCCCGGCAGATGGGGTGACCTTCGGCGAGCTGCGTCTTGGAGAGCGTCCAGTGCGGGTTCACCGACCAGTCCATCTCGAAGTAGCCGCCGAGCCAGTCGAGGAACTGCGGGCCGCCCTTTTCCTTTGGCACTTCGACGGCGTAGTGGAGGCAGGCGATGCCGACGCCCCGCTTCGCCAAGGCGTCGATCTGCGCGAGCCGGTTGCTCTGGACGACCGGATGGCGGCCGCCGCCGTCGGCGAAGAAAAACACCGCGTCGGCGTTGTCGAACGCGGTCGGGTCGGCGGGCCAGCCGTCGGTGTACACGGCCGTGACGAGCTTCGGCACGCCCGCCTCGAGGCACTTCTCGACGAGCATCGATCCGGCGCGAAACTCGTGCTGCCCGGCGGCATGGCTCGGACGGCCGGCCACGAGCACGAGCTTCTTGCGGGCGTCCGCCAGACGCGTCCGCCTCAGCCGGATGTCGCGAAACTCCACCTTCATCGGCGGTCCGGCGTGGAGCTGCAGCGCGAGCACTCCCTCGTCCGCCCGCTTGCCATCCTGCCCGTCGAGCAGTTCGCTCATGAGCTGGCCGTTGATGAAGTGCTGGAGCTTCTGGCCCCGCGCGACGATGCGGTAGCGGTTCCACTCGCCCGGCTTGATCGCCCGTTGGAGCTCCTCGGCCTTGCCGATCGGCTCCCCGGGGGTCTTCGTGCCGTCGGCCGCGATCGCGACCCGCTCGCCCCGCAACGCGAGGATGCCTCGCCCGCGCTCCTCGTAGACGATGCCCGAATACTGCGGGCCGGCCTCGAAGTCGGCCTGGTATCCACCGACGACCGAGTTGCCGAGGTCCTTGCTGCGATACTGGATGCCGCTGTTGCCGCCGGTGATCCGATAGTCCATCTCCAACTCGAAGTCGTCCACGAGCCCCTGCCGCCAGATGAGGAACGTATTGCCCTTGGTGGGGTTGTCCTTCGTCGTCTCGCCCACGATCGATCCGTCCTTCACCGACCAGAACTCCGGTTTCCCCTCCCAGCCGTCGAGCGAGCGGCCGTCGAAGATCGACACGAATGCGTCTTGCGGGTCGTCGGCTTCGGACCTCGCGCCGCCCGCGGCCGCCTCCCCGGCGGGTGCGGCCGACGAGACGGCCGGCAGCAGGGCGAGCGACAGGAGCAGCTGGCAGAGCCGACAAAGGAGCGCGCGGAAAGCGGTCACTCTCGTGTTCCTCGGGAGAAATTAAAACTCGGCAGACGGGCCGGCCGCCGATGGCGGTATTCTCCCGGAGGGCCGCCGGGCCATCAAGCTCGCACCGGGTGATTCAGACGCCCGATCGAGCCGGGCGGCGAGCGGGCCCGTCGCCGTTCAACGGCTCCCCGCGGGCGCCGTGGGCGGAATCCGCTCCCCACCGGGCACGGTGACCGACGACGGCGCCCGCCGGTCGGCTCCGAGCCACTCGAGAAAGGAGTCGAGGGTCAGGATCCGGATGCCGAGCCGCCTCGCCTCGGCGAGCTCCGCGTTTCGCCGTTTCTCCTCGGCCGGCTTCAGGCCGCCGCGGTTTTCGCTGCCCCGGCCTTCCGGCTTGCCGCCATCGATGACGACCGTGGTCGCGGAGCCGACGGACCGCTCGATCGTTCCCCCGCTGCGGCGGATGAGATCCTCGAGCGACGTCGGATCCTCCTTTCCATCCCCGTTGAAATCGACGAACCCGACGACGACCGCCTCGAGCGGCCGCCCCGCGCTCCACAACGGCGTCGACACCGTGTCGCCGGGCACGATCGGATCCTCGATGGAATCGCGGCGAATCCGCCCGCGGACGAGCGAACGCCCCTCGACGTCGATGACCTCCACGACGGCCTTGACGGACCTCGCGCTGCCGAGCGGCAGCGAGCCGGGATGGACGTTGAACACGAGCCCGGGACGGATGCCGAAGGTCGATTCACATCGGATCGTCACCGACTGCGCCCGCTGATCGACGGAGACGATCCGCCCGTCGATCCCACCGGAGTCGGCGGGCTCCGGTGGCACCCGCTTGACGATCGGCTTGAGGGCCTGGATCTCCGCACCGGTCGCCCCGAGCGCCTCGAGAACCTGCATCTGGACCTGAGGATCCTTGGCAGCGGCCGCGGCGAGAAGTTCCGTCCGCTCGAGCAGCTGGATCGTCTTGTCCCGCTCGCGGATGGCCCGCATGAGCAGCCCGATCCGGGTCACCGGATCCTTCCCCTCGAACGCCGCCTTGCCGAGCACCGACTCGCCCTTGCTGACCTCGTCGATGATGACCCTCGTCGCCTCGGACCGCTCGAGGGCCTGCTGCTTCTCGGCCACGAGCTTCTGCTCGGCCTGCTCGAACTCGAGCCGCCGCTTTTCGGCCTCCTGCCGAACCTTCTTCACGTCCTCTTCCGCCCTCGAAACCTTCTCCTCCGAAGCCCTGATCGCCGCGTCGAGATTCTGTTCGGACTTCGCGCGGGCGGCGTCGGCGGCGGCCTTCGCCGTCTGCGCGGCCTTGAGGTCGGCGTCTTTCGCGAGCCTCGCGGTCTCGAGCCATTTCGCGAGATCGATCACCTTCAGGGCCTCGGCATTCTGCTCCTTGTAGTCGGGAAACATGCCGACGATCTCCTGACGCATGTCGTCGACCGACTTGGACGCGTCGAGGCCGATGAGCGCGGCCAGTTGATTGACACGGGTCGCCTCCTCCCCCTCCTTCAGCCTGGCTTCGCCGAGCTCCTTGCTGCTGGCGGCCGCCTGCTTCTCGGCCTCGAGCTTCTGTCCGAAGAAGAGGTAGGTCGTCACCGTCAGGATGAAGGTGAGCATCACGAAGACGATCAGCGCGATGCCGAGCGCCTGATTGATCGTGCCTGAACGGCCCGTGCTCATCGTGACTCCTCCGAACCTCGTCTATCGGCCGCCCGGGTTGCTCCCGTTCACGACCCTGCCGCCCCTGCCGGTCAGGCAGTCTCGGGAAGGGGCGACGGGAAGCTCCTCCACGGATGCTCCGCCGCGAAAACGAACGCCGGCGAGAGCATCAGCGCCCCCGTGCGGCACGCCTCCTGCGAGTCGTTGATCGGCCGAGCGTGACGAATCGATTCGTGCAGGGCGGCCCACGCGGCGGAGAGCCCGTACGCGGTGGCCCGCCGACGGGCCGATGGCGTGATGAACTCGACGCCGCCGCCCGCGTGCCTCGCCACCATGCGGCCATGCCGGGATGGCGAGTCCTCGAGCAGCACCCGAATGCCCCGACCGTCCGCCGTCCGCAGGGCGAACCCTCCCGTGATCGCGCGGGCCGACCATTCGTCGCCGTGACCGCCGAGGGCCGAGACCGCGGCATCGACGGCATCGAGACAGCGGTCGGCGACGAGTCCGCCCGAAAGCTCCACGGCCTCGATCTCGCGGACGCGGCGGCCGAGGCTCCGCACGCGGTCGATCGCCGCGGCGACATCGGGGTCGTAGCGAAGCGACAGGCTCGTCACGAACGAAAGCCCCCGCGCGGCCGACGACCTGCCGCATGCGGCGACCTCCGCGAGCCCCGGGAGATCCACGGCCAGCGGCCGCTCCGCGTAGACGTGGAGGCCGCGAGAGACCGCCACGGCGACATGTTCGGGCCGCACGGCCGCCGACGCCGCGAGGATCACGACGTCGATCCCCGCGTCGCAGACCCGCTCGCAGGCATCGCGGCCCGCGAAGCGACGTTCGGCCGACGCGTCGAACGCATCGCCGAGGCGACGAGCGAGCACCCCGGCCGCCTCGTCC
>DHLZ01000180.1:27444-29098 GCA_002405515.1 Planctomycetaceae bacterium UBA4655 | reverse complement strand
CGCCGCGGCCCCCGCGACGATCCCGGAGGCGGATTCCTGAAGGAACGACCGGCGTTGCAGAAGTCGGGCTGCGGACATGGGTGCACGGCTCCGGAGTGTCGATGAAAGGATGCGATTGAAGCATACCGCCGCGGCCGCATTCTTCGCCAACGGCCGCGTCAGCGGTCTCGCAGGCGGCCCATGAAGCGAAGGAACGCGGGCTCGATCTCCTCCGGACCGACGCCGAACGCGGCGCGAAAATCTTCCCGCCGCGACTCGGCCGAGTCTTCCGCGAGCGGCTCCTTGGCCCCGAGGAGCCGCAGGTACTCGACGAACTCGCCGCGCCGCGTCTGGACGAGGAAATAGGTCATCGCCCAGGCGGCGGCGTAGGCATCGACGCCGGAGTCGGCCCGACGAAACGCCGCGTCGTCGGCGACGAGTTTCGCGACGTCGCCGGGCTGGAATGATTTCTGCCAGTGCGCGAGCCGCGGCTCGTTCACGAGGCCGATCTTCCTCCAGCCCTGGCTGCTACCGAGATCGGGCGTCTCGAAGTAGATCGCGACCCCCTCGCTCGCCCAGAGGGGCACCGGCGCCAGCCGCCGATGCATGCCGGAATTGAAGGCCATCTGATGGGTCGCCTCGTGCACGAGCGTGGCGACCAGGCCGCTCGCCGCCGGGCTCGCCAGCGCGGCAAGCTTCGCACCGGGCCGACCCGCGCCGCCGCGAAGCCCCTCGCCACGGACGGCGTCGCTGCCGGTCAGGTCGTAGGTGATCACGCGGTTGCTCATGAGGTCGTAGTAGCCGGCGACGCGGTCGGCCGCCTCCCCGAGCACCGGCCGCGCGTGGGCGAGGTAACGCTCCTGGCTGGAAAAGATGACGACGACGAGCGGACGATCGGCGGCCGCGAGTGGAAGGCCGGCCCGCGACCAGTAGTTCGTGAAGGCGTCGTGCAACCGCTCGAAGACCGCCCCGCACCACTGAGCGTACGGCCGCGACGTGTCGTGGCAGATGCAGTAGTGCTTCGTGGAAAACAGCTCGAACCCGTCCGGAAGCTCCGCGAGGATCCGCCGGCCGACCGCGGCCGCGTCGAGACCTCCGGCCGGTTCGCCGCCGCCGGCGAGCGGTTCTCGCCGGACGATCGCCTGCGGCCGGAGCAGTTCGAGCGCCGTGTCGGGCCGTTCCAGCAGGATCCCGCCGTCGACCGCCTCGACGACCACCTTCCCCTCGAGCGCCTTCGTCACGCCGTCGCGCCGAACCGTCACCCGCTCGACCCGGTCCGCGGAGCCGTCCGCCGGCGAAGCGATCCGTGCTACGACCACGCTGACGATCACGGCCGCCTGCGCGGCTCGCGCGAGGATGCCCGACGGGCGGCGATTCATGAAGCTTCGCTGCAAAGCCATGCGAGAGAGGCTACAGGAACGACGCCATCGGCCAGAAGGCCGCAAATACGGCAACGGGCGGGAGGAAGTATGCCTCATTGCCGCCGGGGGGAGTGGACACTCCGTCGCTCCGGTAGAGGATACACCCGTGGCGCGAGCCGAGAGGGGAGACGGTTTACGGAAGCCCGAGGCGCGAGCCGAGAGGGGAGTTGACGACGCGCAGAAAGGCAGCATCGAGTCACTCAAAAACGCTCAGTACGGACGCTGTTTTGCGAAACCGCCCAACTCTTCGCTCG
>DHLZ01000180.1:16818-27130 GCA_002405515.1 Planctomycetaceae bacterium UBA4655 | reverse complement strand
GTTCAAAAGCGATTCATGACCGGGCATCGATGGGCGAAGCGAGCGTCCGGCGACGGGCGGGGTCGCTCGAAGGAAACGGGCAGCCCCGAACCCGCAGCGTTGACCAGAGCCGGGCGGAAACGCTCTGGTTTCAGCGCTCCACGTCCGCTAGTGTCCGCCGCGTCCCGCCTCTTTCGAGCCCATCATGCACCGACGCTCCACCAGCCTCGCGATTGTCCTGTGCAGCTTCGTCGTTCTCGCGGTGACCTGCGGCTGCGCGGGCTGGGCGCCCTGGAAAGACCCGAAGGAGGCCGCGAGGCTCGCCGAGAAGTACGGCATGACCGCCAAGCAGCGGATCGCCGACTTGGAGAAGCGGGCGAAGGAATCCACGCAGGGGAACGAGGAAAGGCGGGCCGCGTTTTCGCAGGAACTCGCCCAGTCGATCGTGAGCGAACATGATCCCCGGGTTCGGGCGAGCATCGTCGAGATCGCCTCGAAGTTCGACGTCCCGGTCGCATCCGCGGTCTGCCAGGGAGCGCTCCAGGATCCCGATCCGCGAGTCCGTTCGGCCGCCTGCGACGCCTGGGCGGCGAAGGGGGGCGATCGGGCCGTTGAGCTGATCTCGATCCGCTGCCGCGAGGAAACCGATGTGGACGTGCGACTGCGGGCCATCCGCTCGCTCGGAAAACTGAAGCAAAAATCGGCGATCCCGGTCCTCGCGCAGTCGCTCGAGGATCCCGACCCGGCGATCCAGTACCGTGCCGTCGCGGCCCTCAAGGAGGTCAGCGGCCGGGATCTCGGCGACGACGTGAACGCCTGGAGACAGTGGGCGGCGGCCGACGAGGCGACCCGCGATGCCTCCTGGTCGATCGCCGAGACGTTCCGGAAGATCTTCTGAATCCCTCCGGCCGCCAACCCAGACCGATCAGGAAACCTGGACAGGCTGGCGGCCCGAGGAAGCTTGGTCGAACCGACAGGGTGATCCCGCGAGCCCGTGGCGTTTCAGGGCCGCCGGGTCGATACCACGCAACACGGTATCCAGACACCCTCCGGCCAATGACCCACCATGATTTTTTGCCGAATCGCTCCCCAGACCGGGTGTAGCCGGTTGCAGCCCGTGCCATCCCGGTCATGGGTGATCGCGGCCCTGCTCGCCGCGGTCGTGGCCTCCGGGCGGGCGGACGCCGAACCCGCGGGGCCTCGGCAGCTGCCGTTCGCGGGTGGATTCAAGGCGATCTCCAGGGCCCTCGGCGGACCTTCCGGCAAGACCCCGCCGAAGCAGGCGTCTCGGCTGCCCCTTCCTCCCGATGCCCACGATGACGACGCGCTCGTTTCGCAGCTGCTGAAGAAGCCGATCGGCGAAGCCGTTCCGATCGGACCGCCGCCGGCCGCCGCGAAGAAGCCGTCCCCGGAACGCCCGGAGAAGGAGGCGGCGGTCAGGCCTTCGACGTCGAAGACGTCGAAGACGTCGCCGACGAGCGAGCCGGCGGCAAAGCCCCAACCCCAGCCTCCCCGGATCGAGTCGTTCGACGACCTCGCGACGCTCGCCTCGGCCTTCGGACAAGCCGCGAAGACGATCGTCACCGCATCGCTCGATCCGGCCTACGTGAGAGTCGCCGCAAGACCTGCTCCACCGCCGGCCCCCCGCGAACAGACCGCGACGGCCGTCGCGAAGCCCAGGCAGCCGGCATCCACCGCGTGGACGATCGAAGGCACGGCACCATCGGCGCCCGTGAACGACCGCATGAACCGGCTCAAGCGGCGAATCGAGCAGGTGCTCGCGATCTACAAGCGGCGACCTCTCAACACGCAGGACCACACGCCCTGGGAGGTGATGCACAGTTTCCTCGCCTACGGCATCGGCACCGACGTGCGGGTCGGCGGACCGCGGGGCGGGCTCGTCAACGCCATCGGCTGGGTCAACTCCGGAGGCCGCTGCCGCGGACAGACGATGCTCGCGACGCAGGACGGACGCGTCACGGCGCTCAAGGGCGTCGGCCTGCAGGGACACTCGGCACAGTATCTCGCCGTCCTCGCGCAGTGCCGCGTGGCGGCCAACTCGCCGCTCACGCCGCAGCGGCAGTCGTTCACCGTCGCCGACCTCATCGAGCAGGAAAAACTTGAATGCAAGTCGAAGACGGAACTGACGTTCGCCCTCATCGGCCTGGCCCACTACCTGCCCTCCGACGCGACGTGGACCGCTCGCGACGGCCAGCCCTGGTCGCTGGAGCGGCTCGTCGCGGAAGAGCTCGAGCAGCCGATCCGCGGCGCGCCGTGCGGCGGCACGCACCGCCTCTTCGGCCTCGCGTACGGCTGCCAGCGCCGACTGCGGGCCACGGGGTCGCTCGAGGGCACGTACGCCCGCGCCGATGCCTTCGTCCGTGAGCACCAGCTCATGACGCTCACGAAGCTCCAGAACGCCGACGGCTCGTTCAGCACGGAGTGGTACAAGTTTCCGACCGCGCAGAACCGCGAGGACGACATCGACCGAAAGATCCAGACGACCGGGCACATGCTCGAATGGCTCGTCGCGTCGCTCGACCAGCAGTCGCTCTACCATGCCCGTGTCACGCGGGCGGTCGAGTTCCTCACCCGTGCGCTCGCCAGCGAGCCCGAGCGAGAGTGGGCCGTCGGCCCAATGTGCCACGCCCTTCACGCCCTGTCGGTCTACCAGGAGCGGGTCTGGGGCGTGATCCTGCCCGGCGCGGTCGCGGCCTTCAAGGGCCCGATGAGGGCGGCATCGCCACGGGAGGTGCAGGTCGCCGAGGCGCCGGAGGGCGAGCCCGCCAAGGAAGCCGCGCCCGCGACCGAATCAAAGCGACGCGTTCGACGGTAGTTTTTTCCTGCGTTGCTTGATGCCCCGAACCGAACGCCGTAGGCTTGCCCGCACGAGGAGCGCGGCGATGGCGACGGCGGAACAGACGGATCAGTTCGAGCATCTGCTCGCGGCGGGCACCCGCCTGTTCGAGTCGAATGCGTCCGACGCGATGCTGCTCCTCGTGGACCATCCGCTCGATTGGGAGAAGGTTCGGGCCGCGACGGGCTCCGCGCCGCTCCTCGTGGCCGCCGACGAGGAGCCGCACCTCGAGGGAGCCGCCGCCCACGGGCTCAAGCCGCTCGTGCTCGACGTCGCGGGCCTGCCGGTGCAGGAGCGGCTCGCGCAGGCCCTGCTCGAGTGCGTCGCGGCGGAGATCATCCCGCCGGAGGCGGAGGTGGTCGCGATCTACAGCGGCTTCGAGGCCGGTTCGCTCGACAGCGTGAGCGTCGTCCGCCTGGAGGAGCACCTCGGACAGCTGACGAGCCGCGACCTGAGGAATCTCGAGACGAAGGTGCCGCTCGAGACGCTCAAGCTCGTGGTCGATCTCGCCGTCGAGATCGGCCGCGAGGGCCGCGAGGGGAAGCCGGTCGGCACGCTCTTCGTCGTCGGCGACACCCGCAAGGTCATGCAGTCGAGCCACTCGGTCGGATTCGACCCCGTCCGCGGCTACAGCCGTCTGGAGCGGCGGCTGACCGACCCGCGGGTGCGTGAAGGCATCAAGGAGATCGCCCAACTCGACGGTGCGTTCGTCGTCAACGCCGACGGCACCGTCGAGGCGGCGGCCCGCTACATCGACGCCTCGGCGGAGAACGTGTCGGTCGCCAAGGGCCTCGGCGCGAGGCACTGGGCGGCGGCGGCCGTCACGCGGCGGACCCGCAGCGTGGCCGTGGCCGTCAGCGAGACCAACGGCACGGTGCGGATCTTCCAGAACGGCGAGACCGTGCTGCGGATCGAGCCCGTCCGCCGGGCGATGAAGTGGAAGGACTTCGAGTACGAGCCTCCGAGCGGCGACTGACGCCGTCCGGAACGACCTCGGGGCCACCCGCACGACATGAAGGCCGCCTCAAAGTCACTGTTTCCCGGGCCAGAGGTTCCTGGGCCCCCGGTTCCGGCGTCCCTGTTTCCAGCGACGATGTTTCCCGACGAAGCGGCCGACGGCGCGACGTCCGCGCCGCCCGACCTGCCGGGCAGGAGCGTGTTCGTATTCGACGTGCTCTCCCGCGTCTACCAGCTCTTCCACGCGCTCCCCGAGATGACGAACCCGCAGGGGACGCCCGTTTCAGCCGTGTTCGGCTTCTCCCGCGACCTGCTCGACATCCTGGAGAAGCGGCGGCCCGACTACATGTTTTGCGCGATCGACCCGCCGGGGCCGACCTTTCGGCACGAGCAGTTCGCGGACTACAAAGCGACGCGCGCGGCGATGCCGGAGGACCTCGTGCCCCAGATCGATCTCGTCCGCAGGCTCGTCGCGCTGATGCGGATCCCGCTGCTCGAGGTCGCCGGCTACGAGGCCGACGACATGCTCGCGACCATCGCCACGGTGTCGGCCGCCGCCGGCGCCGACTGCACGCTCGCCACGAGCGACAAGGACGCCAGGCAGCTGCTCGGCCCCCACGTGAAGCTGCTCAATCTGCGGACCGGCGAGCCCTTCGGGGAGGCGGAACTGCAGGCGGAGTGGGGCATCCGGCCCGACCAGGTCGTCGACTTCCTCGCCCTCGTCGGCGACGCGGTCGACAACGTGCCCGGCGTGCCGCTCATCGGTCCGAAGATCGCGTCGGAGCTGCTCGGAAAGTTCGGCACGCTCGACGAGGTGCTCGCGCACTCCGGCGAGGTGCCCGGCAAGAAACGCGGCGAGAACCTGCGGAGCCACGGGGCGACCGCTCTCGCGGGCCGCCGTCTCGTGGAGCTCCATCGCGGGGTGCCGGTGGTGATTCCCTGGCAGGCCGCCCACCGGCCGACGCCCGACGCCGCAGGGCTCGTCGAGTTCTTCCGCGAGATGGGTTTCAAGAGCCTGCTCGAAAAGGCGAAGGCCCTCGCGGCATCGCAGGCCGGGCCGGGCGAACCCGCGGCGGCCGCTGCCGCCTCTCCGGGGGCGGCGGCGATTGTGCCCGCGACCGAGCTCGCCTGCCCGAGCTTCGACACGATCGCCGACGACGGGGCCCTCGACGCGGTCTCCGAGAGCATCCGACGGGCGGGCACAGTCGCCATCGCCGTCGCAAAGCCTTCTTCGGCGGGCTTTCTCGACCCGCCGGCCGGCATCGCCACGCTCGTCGGCGAGGGGATCCACTTCGTGCCCGCGCCGCTCTTTTCGGAAGCCGCCGGCCCCGGAGGAAGGCGGTTTCGCGACCTGCTCGCCGACCCGGCGGTGATCATCCGCGGACACGACCTGAAGCGGCAGGCGGTCTGGCTGCGTCCGCTCGGCATCGAGCTCGACGGGCTCGGCTTCGACACGCTCGTCGCGGCCTATCTGCTCGATGCGGGAGAGCGGAACCACACGCTCGTCGAGATTGCGGCGAGGAACGCGGGACTGCCGGCGGCGGACGCGGCGGCGGTCGAGCGGCCGGCCGACGCCCCGACCGCGGCGATGGGCGTCTCGCTCGCCGTGGCCGTCGCCGAACGGCTCGAGGACTCGCTCGAATCGGCCGGGCTTTCACGGCTCTTTCGCGAGGTCGAGATGCCGCTCGTGGCGGTGCTCGCCGGCATGGAGTGGGAGGGGGTGCGGATCGACGTCCCGCTCCTCGAGCGGCTTTCGGAACGGTATGCCGAGAGGATCGCGACGCTCGAGCAGGAGATCCACGCCCTCGCGGGCCATCCGTTCTCGATCCTCTCGCCCGTGCAGGTCCGGAAGGTCCTCTTCGACGAGCTCGGCCTGCCGGTCGTGAAGCGGACGAAGACCGGCCCGAGCACCGACGCCGAGGTGCTCGAGGAGCTCGCGCCGCTCCATCCGCTCCCCGCCAAGCTGCTCGAGCACCGCCAGTACTCGAAGCTCAAGAGCACCTACGTGGACGCCCTGCCGAAGCTCGTCGAGCCGACGGGCGGTCGCATCCACACGTCGTTCAACCAGACCGTCACGGCCACCGGCCGGCTGTCGTCGAGCGACCCGAACCTGCAGAACATCCCGATCCGCACCCGCGAGGGCCGCGAGATCCGCTCGGCATTCCTGCCCCGCGGGGACGACTGGCGGTTCGTGTCGGCCGACTACTCGCAGATCGAGCTGCGAATCCTCGCCCACCTCTCCCACGACGCGGCGATGCGGGAGGCGTTCGCGAAGGGGGAGGACATCCATACCCGCACCGCCATCGCCGTCTTCTCGGCCGCGGCCGACGAGGTGACGCCCGAGATGCGGCGGATCGCGAAGGCGGTGAACTTCGGCATCCTCTACGGTCAGAGCGGGTTCGGCCTCGCCAAGGCCCTGTCGATCACGCCGCTCGAGGCCGCGGCCTTCCGCACGAACTACTTTCGCACCTTTGCGGGCGCCGCCGCCTTCATGGACGACCTGCTCGACCGCTGCCTCGCCGACGGCCACGTGACGACGATCCTCGGTCGCCGCAGGTCGATCGCCGGCGTGCGGCCGAGGGAGAGGCGCCGGGATTCGTCCGGCACGTTCTCGCTGACGCTGCCGGAGCGGACCGCGATCAACACGGCCGTGCAGGGCTCGGCGGCGGATCTCATCAAGCTCGCGATGCTGCGGGTGGAGCGGGCGGTCCGCGCGGCGGGCTCGCCGGCACGGCTCGTGCTCCAAATCCACGACGAGCTCGTGCTCGAGAGCCCCGAGGCGGACGTGCAGCGGATGCGTCGCATCGTCACCGACGAGATGCGTTCGGCGATGCGGCTGGACGTCCCTCTGGAGGTTTCGGTGAGCGACGGCCGCACCTGGGACGAATGCGGGGAGACGGAATGATCGTCGTGGGGCTGACCGGCAGGATCGGCGCGGGGAAGTCCACGGTCGCGGGCCTGTTCGCCGACCGCGGGGCGTTCGTCGTCGATGCCGACCGGATCGCCCACGAGCTGCTCGCCGAGCCGGAGGTGGGCCGCCTCGTCTCGGGGAGGTTCGGCCCCGGCGTGGTCGCGGCCGACGGTTCGGTCGATCGACGAAAGCTCGCGAAGCTGGTCTTCGGGCCGACGGCCGAGCATGCCGCTTCGCTCGAGGACCTCGAGGCGATCATCCACCCGCGGGTGGCCGCCCGGATCAACGCCATCCTCGACGCGCGTTCCGCGGCCGAGCCGTCCCGGCCGGTCGTTCTCGACGTTCCGCTCCTCCTGAAATCAGGCCTCACACACCGCTGCACGCACGTGGTGGAGGTCGTCTGCGACGAGCCGGTGCGGCGGGCGCGGCTGGCGGCACGCGGCTGGGACGCCACCGAAATCGAGGCCCGCGATGCCGCCTGGGCCCGCAGCCGGTCCCGCCCGGGGGCACGGGAGACCGACGAACGCCCGCCGCCGGCGAACTTTCTGGATACGTCGGGGGACGTGCGCTATACTTCGCGGCTGGTCGATCAGCTGCTGGGGACCATGGGCCGGTGAACGGCCGGGTCGCTCCTGCTGTGCGGCCGAGGGGTTCAGCCTCGCCCTCAGAGCGGTTCCTGCCGTGCAACGCGGCAGGACGGGCGGAGTGACGACTTTTCCTGCCTACCCGAACGCGACTCCTTTCTCCCACCCTGAGCCACACACCCACGCCCGCCGCGTTCGAGGATTCCATGCCCGACCCCGACCACCTCCAGCCGGACCGAGACCGCGTCAAGCCAAACGGTGGCCGCCCGCAGGCGACCCCTTCGCCTTCCGAGGGCACGGACGTCTCCGAAGAACCTCTCTCGATCGCCGAGGAGATCGCGCAGGAGGTGCAATCGGGCGACGCGCAGCCCCGCGACCGCTACGAGGCGATCAAGCAGGGCGACACCCACCTCAGCGGCCTCCAGCGGATGAGCATGCCGGAGCTGATCGATCTGGCGAGGAAGGAGCAGCTCGGCGATGTGACGGGCGTCAAGAAGAACGAGCTCGTCTTCCGGATCCTCAAGGAGCGGGTGAAGTTCAACGGGCTGATGTTCGGCGAGGGGACGCTCGAGATCCTGCCGGACGGCTTCGGATTCCTGCGGAGCCCCGACTACCACTACCTCTCCTGCCCCGACGACATCTACGTCTCCCCCAGCCAGATCAGGCGGTTCGGCCTCCGCACGGGCATGAACATCGCCGGCCAAATCCGGCCGCCGAAGGAGAGCGAGCGGTACTTCGCCCTCCTCCGGGTCGAGGCGATCAACGGCGAGGATCCCGCCAAGCTCTCGACCCGCGTCTTCTTCGACGACCTCACGCCCCTCCATCCCGACGAGCGGATCGTGATGGAGACCGCGGCCGAAGAGCTCTCCACGCGGGTGGTCGATCTCGTCGTGCCGATCGGGTTCGGACAGCGCGGACTCATCGTCAGTCCGCCCCGGGCCGGAAAGACGATCCTGCTGCAGAAGATGGCCAAAGCCGTGCTCCACAACTACCCCGACGCCTTCGTGATCATGCTGCTGATCGACGAGCGGCCGGAAGAGGTCACGGACATGGAGCGCCAGGTGAAGGGGCCCAACTGCGAGGTGATCAGCTCCACGTTCGACGAGAATGCGAGCCGACACGTGCAGGTGGCCGAGATGGTCATCGAGAAGGCCAAGCGGCTCGTCGAATACGGCCGCGACGTCGTCATCTTCCTCGATTCGATCACCAGGCTCGCGCGGGCCTGGAATTCGGAGGTGCCCAACTCCGGCAAGATCCTCTCCGGCGGCGTCGATTCCAATGCGCTCCAGCGGCCGAAGCGGTTCTTCGGCAGCGCCCGGAAGGTGGAGGAGGGGGGCTCGCTCACGATCATCGCGACGGCGCTCGTCGACACCGGCAGCAAGATGGACGACGTGATCTTCGAGGAGTTCAAGGGCACGGGCAACCTCGAGATCGTGCTCGACCGTCGGCTCGTCGACAAGCGGGTCTGGCCGGCGATCGACATCAACCGCTCCGGCACCCGCCGCGAGGAGATGCTGCTCGAGCCCGACGAGTATCGCCGCATCAGCGTGCTGCGACGGGTGCTCAGCGAGATGAATCCGCCCGACGCGATGGAACTGCTCGTGAACCGCCTCGCGAAGACGAAGTCGAATTCCGAGTTCCTCATGAGCCTCAAGTCGTAGCGGTCCCTTCGATGCCCAACACCCTCGAGCCCGCCGGGAAAATCCCGCCATCGACCCGGGTCGCCATCGCGGTCTCGCGGTACAACGCTCCGGTCACGTCGCGGCTGCTCGACGCGGCGGTCGCCACGCTCGTGGCTGCGGGAATCGACGACGGCGCGGTGGACGTCGCCTGGGTGCCCGGCTCCTTCGAGCTTTCCTTCGCCGCCGACCGGCTGGCGGCCACCGGCCGCTACGCGGCGGTGCTCTGCCTCGGGGCGATCATCCGCGGCGAGACGAGCCACGACCGGCACATCGCGCAGGCCGCGGCCACCGGCATCGAGGCCTGCGGACGATCGCGTGGCATCCCGGTGGTCTTCGGCGTGCTCACCTGCGACACGCTCGCCCAGGCGGTCGCCAGGGCGGGCGGCGGCCACGGCAACAAGGGGCACGAGTGCGCCGAGGCGGCGATCGCCATGATCGGTCTCTCCGCCGCAATCTCCGCGCCGTCCTGACCTGGAACCACGATTCCCCCCTGCAACCCAACCCCGCAACACGGAAGCCCGAGGCGCAAGCCGAGAGGGGAGTTGAGGAAGCCCTCCGAGCGGACGTCCGGTAAACTTGCGACTGCCTTTCCCTCAGGATCCCTGATGCCAACACGAAGCCGCGGCCGCGAGGTCGCCATGCAGGCGGCCTACCAGGCCGACATGAATCCCGCGGTCGATCCCGAGGAGATTTCGCGGTTTCTCGAGGGCCGCCTGAAGGCCCGCGGCCTCGTGGCGTTCGCCCGCGGTCTGGTCGATGGCGTGCTCGCCCACCGTGCCGAGATCGACGCCGTGCTCGAGGCGGCGAGCGAAAACTGGCGGGTCGCGAGAATGGCGGCGACCGACCGGGCTATTTTGCGGGTCGCCTGCCATGAGATCCTCCACACCGACACGCCTCCGAAGGTCGCCTGCGACGAGGGCGTGGAACTCGCGAAGCGGTACGGGAGCACCGCGTCGCCGAAGTTCGTCGCGGGGATTCTCGGCCGGCTCCTCGCCGACCGCGGACTTGCGGCCGCCGCCACCTCCTCGACGAAGGGATAAGGGATAGCAGATGGCCTGGTTTGGATTCGGCACGTCGGGGGCGGGTGAAAAACCGGCGGAAGGCGGCAAGCCTGCCGGGATGCTCGACCGGCTCAAGGCCGGCCTCGCGAAGACCGTGCAGGTGCTCAACACCGACGTCCGCGACCTCTTCAAGAAGGAAGGACGGCTCGTCGACGAGAGCTTCCTCGAGGAGCTGCGGCGCACGCTCGTTCGCACCGACATGGGCCCCGCCGCGGCCGAGGCGATCGTGCGGGACGTGCAGTCGAAGCAGCGGGCACGGGTGGTCGATCCCGAGGCGGTGC
>DHLZ01000180.1:0-16613 GCA_002405515.1 Planctomycetaceae bacterium UBA4655 | reverse complement strand
CGCCGTCGCGCCGAGCGGCCCCACGGTGATCCTCGTGACCGGCGTGAACGGATCCGGCAAGACGACCTCGATCGCCAAGCTCGCGGCGAGGTTCACCCGCGACGGAAAGCGGGTCGTGCTCGGCGCAGGCGACACGTTCCGCGCGGCGGCCGTCGAGCAGCTCGCCATGTGGGCCGGGAGGCTCGGCGCCGAGATCGTCCGCGGCGAGCCGGGCTGCGACCCGGCGAGCGTCGCGCACCGCGCGGTGGCCCGGGCGGTCGAGGGTGGATTCGACGTGGCGATCATCGACACGGCCGGCCGGCTCCAGACCCAGGCCAACCTGATGCAGGAGCTGGGGAAGATCCGCCGCGTCGTCTCGAAACAGCTGCCCGAGGCCCCCCACGAGGTGCTCCTCGTGATCGACGCCACGGCCGGGCAGAACGCGCTCTCGCAGGCGAAGGGATTCAAGGAGGCGGCGGGCTGCACGGGGATCGTGCTCGCGAAGCTCGACGGCTCGGCTAGGGGCGGGGTGATCGTGCCGGTGACCGAGACGTTCGGATTGCCGGTGAAGTTCGTGGGGCTCGGCGAGTCGGCCGACGACCTCGAGCCCTTCGACCCCGCCGCGTTCGTCCAGGCCCTGCTCGAAGGGGCTTTCGGGTAGGGCCCGCCCGGGGGCCTTTGCGCGACCGGCACGGCTTGCCACCACCGCGATTCCGGTCGCGACATCTGTAGCGACCTTCAAAAAATCCCCCCGCCGGCTGTCGCGGAGAGGTCGATCACGACAGCGGGTCGGGGGGATATCGCCTACGGTCGGCTTTTCGGAGCCGCTCGTTTTCCTCCCGGCTTGGGAACGCCACCCTGATTGCGACGTCCGCTTTCAGGTTTTTCCTTCAGGATTGGGAGCTTCACAGGTCATGAGACGCATCAAGATCTCCCTGCCGCTCTCCGTCGCCGCCGGTCTTCTGACCGCCGGCACGGTGATGGCAGCCGACGCGACGCCGAAACCGCCGCGTCCGAACAGTTACGAGTATGGCAACTACGATTACTTCGCCCAGAACGAGGCGGCCTCGCCGAGCGACGCCGTCCGGTCGGTCGTCCCGGCTCAGGCGGTTCAGCCCGCCCCGGCGGCCCCAGCGGGCAATCCGGCGCCGGTGATGGCGAACGTGCCGCAGGAGGACGCCTACCAGATGCGGGCCCTCCCGCCGCAGGAGGCCGCGGCCGAGGTCGAGGAGGGGCCGAATCGCTACCTCCAGACCCAGGCGCTTGATTCGATGCGGATCAAGACCTACGGCTGGCTCGACATGGGCATCGGCGCCAACAACTGGGGTGCGCCCTGGAACGGCCCGGTCACGTTCAACGACCGCGCCTGGCAGGGCCAGATGAACCAGCTCTACCTCGTGAACGAGCGGACGCTCGACACCGAGAGCGGCGGCTGGGACTGGGGTGGCCGCGTGGACCTGCTCTACGGCACCGACTACATCTTCACCACGGCCCGCGGGCTCGACGCCTCACGGGCGGGTGATCCGATCGGCCTCGGGGCGCCGCGGTGGGGCTCCAACAAGTACTACGGCCTCGCGATGCCGCAGCTCTACGCCGAGGTCGGCTACAACGACCTCGCCGTGAAGTTCGGCCACTTCTACACGATCATGGGCTACGAAGTGGTGCCGGCGATCGGCAACTTCTTCTACACCCACGCCTACACGATGCAGTACGGTGAGCCGTTCACGCACACCGGCATCCTGACGACGTGGACGCCGAATGATCAGATCATCATCTACAACGGCATCACGAACGGCTGGGACAACTGGGACGACGGCATGACGACGTTCGGCCCGATCGTCAACACCGGATATCCGGGCTTCAACAGCAACGCCGCCTACCTCGGTGGTGTGACGTTCAAGAACTCGGAACAGACCCAGGCCCTGACCTTCACGGTCCACACGGGCAACGAACTCCCCCAGTTCGGCCAAGCGATCGCGGGGAACCGGTCGGTCTACAGCCTCGTCTACACCAACGAGGTGACCGACAAGCTGACGTACGTGCTCCAGCACGACAACGGCTGGCAGTTCAACGCGTTCGGCCCGGTCGATAATCTCCAGACCGCGCAGTGGTATGGCGTGAACCAGTACCTGTTCTACACGCTCAGCGACGCGTGGACGGCGGGCATGCGGTTCGAGTGGTTCCGCGACAACAACGGGTATCGCGTCGTGAGTCCGCTGCGGAATTTCGTCTTCGGGCAGACGCCGTATTACGGCGGCTTTGCCGGGAACTTCTGGGCGCTCACGTGGGGCCTGAACTACAAGCCCAACAAGAACTGGATCGTGCGGCCCGAGCTCCGCTACGACTGGTACAGCGGCAACCGGGGTGTGGACAACAACTTGAATCCGGCCCTGCCGTTTGGCCGCGGCGACCAGTGGGGCCAGCTCTACGGCGGCTGCGACGTCATCTGGCAGTTCTAGGCCGGGATCGAGTCGCGACCGGAAGCTCCTGAAATTCAATAGGCGAAACGCACCACCCGCCGGCAACGGCGGGTGGTGTCGTTTTTTCATCTCGCGGCCGACAGGGTTTTCAACAATGGTTCAGCTTTTGCGGCATGCCGGACGCCGTCGGATCGGGCAAGCGGGCCGAGCCGCCAACACACTTGCGAAGCGGACACTTCTCCATTTATTCCAGATTCTCCAGTCCTGCACAAAAAGCCTTGAGCGGCCTCCACGTCACCGCACACTGATGGACTTACCACCGGTGGTCCGATGGAAAGCCCGAAGGCGATGCCCGTCGGCCGCTTTTTTCAAGGGGAAAGGTTGATCCAGATGCTGCGATTCGAATTGCTCGACCGGACAGCCACGGCCGGCCCCGCGAACCACGCCGCCAGAACGGCTTCTCGGCTCGGCAGGACGGTCGGCCGTCGCTTCGTCGGCATGGTCGTCGCCGCCCTCGCCGCCGTTTCATGCTGCACGTCGTGGGCCCTCGACGGCTGGACCGACAGGCCCCAGACGGCCTTCGAGGCCGCACAGGGAAGCGGCCGGCCGATCCTCGTGCTCTTCACCGGCAGCGACTGGTGCCCCCACTGCCACCTGCTCGAGGAACACGTGCTCGCGACGGAGGCCTTCAGGGAGTGGGCCAAGGACCGCGTGGAACTGCTCGTCATCGACCTGCCGAGGCAGGGGATCACTGCAGCCGTCCGGGAGGAACGGTCGGCTTTCTGCAAGCGATACGGCGTGAAGTCGTTCCCGAACGTGGTGCTCGTCGCCCCGGACGGCACCAAGATCGCCGCCCAGCCCGGCTACTCGCGGCAGGCCGCGGATGTCTGGATCGGATTGGTCGGCAGGAAACTCGAAGGCTGGTCGGCGGTCGCAGCCGCCAGGCCTTCCGCCCCGCCGCCAGCCGCCGCTGCGGTCGCGGCCGCGAACGACGGCGTGCATGAGGCGGTCCGCGATGCCGTCAAGGAGGCCGAGAGTGCGAAGCGGCCGGTGCTGCTGGTCGTTTCGCGTCCGTCCGATCAGGCGAGCCGCATGCGGACGGCGAGCCTCGTGAACGATCCGGAGTTCCGTTCGTTCGCCAAGGACAACTTCGTCGTCGCCGAGATCGCCGCCCACGACGACGCCTCGGCCGAGCGGGCCGCCGAGCCGCTGCATTCGCTCCTCGGCGGCGTTGCCCTGCCGCCCGACGAGGTCGAGCTGATCGTCACGTACGACGGCCGCACGCCGCTCTACACGCAGTCGGCCCGACAGCCGACGCCGCGGCTCATCAGCGGCCTGCGACGGTTCCTGGGTGCCCGCCCGACCGTCCGCCGCTGAACGCCGCGGGGCGGACTGCTGAAAGCCGCGAGCCGCAACGCTTCGGCACGCAACGCTTCGGCACGCAACGCTTCGGCACGCAACGCTTCGGCACGCAACGCTTCGGAAGCCCGAGGCGCGAGCCGAGAGGGGGGTTGGGGTGGCAGCAGTCGATCGACGGCGGGTGCCGCGGGGCCGGCCGTGAGGGCGTTTTGAACACCGCGACGCCGGCTCACGGCGCGTTCGTCAACACCCCTCTCGGCTTGCGCCTCGGGCTTCCGGGTTTTTCGCAACTCGGCCTGCAGGGAAAATCGCGCCTCGGGCTTCCGGGGAGCCAGTGAGTTCGCCTGCAGGGAAACCTCCGGCTCGGGCTTCCGGGACCGCGGCGTTGTGCAGCGCGGTCGCACAGGCACATCGATGCTGAACGCCCGCGGGGCGGACGTTGAGGAGCATCAGGCGTATCCTCGCCGTAGCGACGATGCGTCCGCTCCCCCGGCGGCAATCCGGCGTCGTTCAAAAGCGTTTTTTGACCGGGCACCCACTCACGGGACCGAGTCAACGCTCCTCTCGGCTCGCGCCTCGGGCTTCCGGGTTGGATCGCTGCCGCCGGCGACCCGCGAGCGGGCGGCGGCGAGCGAGTAGATCGAACGCCTCGGGGGCGTCGCGATGGCCGCCGTCTGTGACGGGACGGGTTGCGGTGGTGCCGGGAGCGGATCGGGGCTCTGGCCGCGGGCGGTCGCCGACGCCTGCATGCCCGCCACGGGCCTCGCGGGCGGCCCGGCCAACGACGCCGGCGGCGCGGGGCAACCCTTCCGCACCCAGTCGAGCCAGACCTCCTGGAGCGACGACGGGTCGCTCACGCCGTAGTGGCTCGAGAGCGCCCTCGCCCAATCGCCCGAGTCGAGCCCCGCCCCGACGAACGCCACGAACTTGTGCCGGCCGCCCCGCTCGATGAGGAAACGGGCGAGCGAATAGCCCTGCGAGTAGAGGGGGAGCACGTCGGGCGGATACTCCCGCATGGCGAACATCTTGGGGAAGGCGATGCCCCGGCCGGTCGTGAGAAACTCGATGAGAAGCGTGTGCTGCCGTGCCCGCTCCACGGGGTGCTCGACGGTCGTGCACGCCCCCTCGTCGGCCCAGCGAGGAAGCGGACGCCTGAAATGGCTCGCGAAGATCGTGTGCGTGATCTCGTGCGGCAGCACGGAATCGAGCACCCGCTCCTCGCTCCCCTGGATCGACATCTGCCAGTTGAAGACTTCCCCCTTTTCGAAGACGAAGCTCGTCGCACCGCCGGCACCGAGGCCGGGCCGCACCTGCGCCGTGATCGGACACGGGCTGCTCCACCGGGGCAGCGGCCTGCCGGTCCATTCGACCGCGAGATCGTGGCGGTACTGTTCGGCGGCGTCGCCGATCTTGCGGGCCAGGGCCTCCGTCGGCGCCTCGACGACGAAGTTCGGCGTCCGGTAACCCGCCGCCGACACGGCCCCGAGCGGGAGCATCGAGAACGAGACGACGATCGCGATGCGGCACGGCGCATACCGCGACCGCAGGAGTGCTCCGAAGTTCATGTTCACCTCTTCCCTGCCCGTCGCGATGGATCACACGAAACGCGACCGGGCGGGCAGTGCTCGCCATTCCCGATCCGCGGGGCGACGGTAGCGAACGGTTCCCGCGCGACAAAGACCGCTTTCACGCCGGTTTTCAGGCCGGGGCGGAGCGAATTCCGCAGCCCACGCGCCACGCGACGGCGATGGCGGCGGCAAGGCAGAGCGTGCCGACGATCCTGGCGGGAAGCGTGGGATCCCGCCGCCTGGCGATGCGGAACCGAATCGAAGGTTCCTTCGCTCCGGTCATGAAGAAGATGTTCGGCGCGAGCGCGAGGCTGCTTCGATCCCATGCGGACTCGGGCGCCGCCGAATCGGCCGAGTCGTCGCGGTGGAGGTGGGATCGAATCCTCGCCCGCTCCTCCGCACTGCGGCCCTCGAAGGCCCGCACCACGTCGGCGGTCAACCGTTCGAGCGCCCGCGCACGGGCGGCGACGAAGTCCTCGCCGGCAGATTCGCCGCCTGCGGACAGGAAGCGGATGGCGCGGTCTCGCGGGCCGCGGATCGTCCAGAGGACCCCGGCAGCCGGCATCGATCCGATCTCGGGCGGCGCCAGTTCGATCGCGTCGCCCGAGGCGACCCGGTCGCCGAGTTCCCCCAGAAACACGGCGACGAGCGAACGGGGCCTGCTGACGTCGAGCAGCCGCACCGCCCAGTCGCCGTCGTCGGCGGGCCTGGTCGCCGCAGGATGTTCGTCGACGAACACCTCGAAGAGCCGGAAGCCGGCGGGCAGGCGAAGTCGCAGCACCGTCTGCCGGGTCATGAGTTCGAACCGCACCACGCCCCAAGCACGTCCACGGTCGTCGATGGCGAGCCGAACGTCGGCGAGCTCCACACGGTCACCGTCCGCGTCAGGAGTGTCACCGGCTCCCTTCGACTGATCCGCATCGGCAGTGGCGGCATCGGCCGCCGCGTCACCGCCTCCGTCCGGACGGCGACGCTCGACGAGCCGGAATGACGGTGCCCGGTCTTCGGCTGCGAGCGACAGCGTGGCCCGTGCAACGGCCTCTTGTCCGTCGCCGAGAGAAAGGGCCTTGTCGTCCGGCGCCGAGACCACGATCTCGAGCGGGTCGGCCCCGCCGACGAGAACCCGCGCGACGGGCAGCCGTCCGGAGGTCGAAGGCGGCCCCGGCAGACGCGCCTCGAGGACGAGGCGGTGGCGACCGCTGCGGGGACGCTGCACGATGATCTTCACGCGGTCGGGCCGTTCCCGAAAGAAGCCGGCGTCCACCGGGCTTGCTTCGGGCGACCCCTCGGAAGCATCGACCGCGGTGAGCTTCACCGAGTCGACGATGCATTCCGCCGGCACGGCGACGCGGAGCTCCGACAGGGTCGCGGACGCGGTCCCCATCCGCGCGTCGAGCCGCAGCCGAGTCCGGTCCGGTTCGAGCGACAACGAAAGGGTCTGTGCGACCGGCACGGGAAGCTCCCTCCGGCCGACGCCGATCGACACACGCTCGCCGACGGACCTCGTCGACCATCCGACCGAACGGCCGACCACGTCGTCGGCGCGGGGCGGAAGCATCCTCACCGTAGCCGGGAGGTCGGCCGTCACCCGGAGGCCGGGGTTCGAGGTTCTCAGCCTCACGTCCATCGTCGCCTCGACTTTGCCGGCGGGGACGACGACAGGAAGATCGAAGATGCCAACGGGCGAGGACAGCGGCATGCGAAACGCGAGCGATGCCCTCCGCGGCGACGCATCCGGCGTCGTCCACTCCACCCAGCAGCGGCCCTGTGGCCCGAACCTTGCCACGAACCCATCGCCGTCCACGAGTGGATCTTCGATCGCCACAAGCCGCGGATCGACGTCGAGATCGAGCGACCGGCAGATGCGGTCCCCCGAACCGCCCGTGGATGCCTCCGCCTCGATCGAGACGCGGACGATGCACTCCCGCTCGCCCCACTCGATATCGTGCGAGCACGACACCGCGGCCGCCCGACGCACGATCGACGCACCGCGTCGCTTCGTCCGCGAGATCCTCACGGCCGTGCCACCCGTGACGTCGAAGACCACCGGGTCGATGCCATCGTCCGTCGTGCGGCCGGCGAAGTTCCACCGACGATCGGCCGCAGTCCCGCCCTTCGACCATTCGCATTCGTGCGGCCAGCCGCCAGCCGAGATCCACTCCGCCGGCATCGCAACCGTCGACCGCGCGGCCGCCGGCAGGGCCAAGACGGCCTCTTCGATGGCGTCGGCCGACTCGAACGTCGTGCGGAGTTCGACGCGAAGCAATTTCCTGCCGAAACCGTCGAGGTCCACCGCGAGGCTACGACCGTCGGCCGAGACCGCGTCGGCGAGCGGCGCGCCGTCGAGCGACGCGGATCCGGGGACGAACCTCGCTCCCCCCGCAGGCTGATCGAGCACGATCCGCCCGCCCCCTTCCACATCGAGTTCGGCCTCGAGCCCCCAAGGGGCGTTGTCGCCGGCGGGGCTGCCGCGGACGTCCAGACGGGTACGCACGAAGCCGACCGCCCGGGTCGCCGGCCCCCGATCCGCCGCGGCGATCGCGCGGAAGATCGGTTCGGGAACCAGCGCGATCGGCCCCGAGTCGCCGGGAGCGATGAAGACCCGTGCCGGAGGCAGCGGCTCGGCCGCGCCGGCCCCAGTGGAGACCAGGAGAACCGCCGCGGACGCGCCGATCAGGATGCCGCGACGCCCTGCGAGACGGATCACAGCCCCCGCGAAGAGACCGGAGAAGAGCGACCTCGCGAGACCGTACCACGGGGCGGCCGACCAGAGCACCGCCAGCCCGCAGACGAGCGCGAAAAACAGGATCGCACCGAGCCGCTTCCGCGAGAGCCACCAGCCCGCCGCAAGGCCCAGCGCGGCGACCGCGATCGCCGCCCGCCATACCACCTCCGACCTCACGAGCGTCACCGAGGCCTCGCCCGCACTTCCGTCGACCGGCACGAATCGCTGCAGACCGTAGGGCGCCCTCTCCCGGGAGGGCGAGATGCCGAGCAGCCGCCCCGGCCACGACGAAACGCTCGCGTCCGTCAGACGGTGCCGCGCGGAGGCCATCGCGATCTTGAGCTGCGGAGGGAGCCCGAGGAGCCACGAGCGTTCCAACACGGGCAGGTCGAGACGACCGGCGGCGGCGTTCACCGTCCAGCATCCCCAGATCGGCCGCGACTCGGAGACCAACCTCAGGTCGAGCCGGACGAACCTCCTGCCTGGCGGCAGCTCGATCATGATCTGGCCGCCGGCAGCGTCCGATCCCGTGGCCTG
Organism: Planctomycetaceae bacterium UBA4655; assembly: GCA_002405515.1. Lineage (GTDB taxonomy): Bacteria > Planctomycetota > Planctomycetia > Pirellulales > UBA1268 > UBA4655. The sequence continues at coordinate 8,025 of DHLZ01000180.1, read as the reverse complement.
GAGCCTCACGCCGTCGACGACCACTCCCTCGAGCCGCTTGTCCGCCGGCAGATCGAGCGTGACGCCGCTGCGTCCGTGGTTTTCGATGACGAAGCTGGTCTCGTAGTCGGTGCTGCCCGACTCGTCGCACCACGTGGTCGTGGTCTCGCTCCACACCCACGCGCGGGCCTTCGACGCCGGATCGACGTCGGGCGCGAGTTCGAGCGGCGGCGGTCCTCCCGGCGCGATATCCCGCGCGGCGTCGAACATGAACGCCGCCACTGGCATGCCCGCCCGATCGGAACCCACCGCCCGCCCCGGCATCTCCGGGAGCCGGGTCGCCGTCACGATCGGTCGCCCGCGGCCAGCGTCGCGCACGAAGATATCACCGCCACTCGTCGATGCTCCCTCCACCCACGCCAGCGCCACCCGCCGCGGTCCCGAGAAGGAAACCGTTCGAGTCGCCCTGATCGACACCGGCTCGCGAACCGGCGGCGCGATCTCGACGAGCCACGACTCGGCGGCACGCGACTGGTTCGTGTCTTTCTGGTCGCGGCGAGGCTCGGCGTCGATGCGGCGGGCCGACACCTTCGACGAGGACGGCGCCAGGACCGACCACTCCGTCGGCGACTCCGCGGGCTCCGAAAGGAAGACCACGAGTGAATCGACCTCGGAGCCCCTCGGCGCACACTCGAACGTGAACGACTCCGTCAGCCGGTCTTCCCGCGAGGTGACGTGGATCCGCGTCTGCACGTCGACAGGAGGCCGCCGTCGGAGAAACGTGATCTCGCCCGCCTTGGCGAGCTCGCCCGCCGGCAGCCTCGCCCTCGGCAGACCGGGCTCCAGGAGGGCCCGAGTCCTCTGCGGCAGCCCTTCGGAATCCCTGACGGACTCGGCGACTCCGCCGACGAGGATCGTGGTTTCCGCGTTCGCGCGGATGTCGATCAGCGATTGCCCCTCCGACTCACCGTCGAAGCGGACCATGTCGAGGTTCGCGGTGGGGAAGGCCCGCCCTTGCGGCAGGACCGAGCGATGGCCGACGACCCGCAGCGAGAGATCGCGGCCCGGGGCGATTCCGCGAACGAGCCCCACCCGCAGGACGCTCCCGGGCGAGGAGCGTTCGACGCCCCAGTCGAGCGGCACCGCCTCGCCGGGAATCTCCACGGAGTCGATCAGCCATCCCGGGCCGATCTTCGCCTTGAGTTCGAACAACTCGCCGCGTCCGATTCGGATGTTCGCCATCGCCCGGGCCGTCGCCGCACCTCTGGAGGACATGTCGACGGTCGTCACCCTGGCCGTGTCGATCTCCGGAACGCGGTCGCCGACCGCAACCCGTGCGGCGCCGGCCACGGACTGCTGCTCCACGGTGATCGTGGGCAGCCGGTCCCGTTCACTCTCCGCATCGGTTCGCCCGGCGGACGATTCAGCGGTCGGCACGATCACGGCATTCTCCACCTCGACCGAACTGAACGTCGTCGAGTCGTCGAGCGAGACGATCATGAGGCCCGAGGCCCATGCCTCCGACGCCGGCCGCACGAGGGGAAGCCTCGTCGTCGCGGCCGTCCTGTCGAAGGCCGCGACGGCGGACACGACGACCGCCGCGCGGCCGCCGCTCCCGCCGGGTGGCAGCCGGACGCGGATGCTTCCCCCGTCGTCACTGGCGCTCCAGAGCAGCGGACCGCCTGGAATCGCCCCCTCGGCACGCAGCACCACGGCCGTCACTGCCAGACCGGGATCGAGCATCAGGCTCAATGACTCGTCCCGCCAGGGCCGACGCGGCTCGATGACGGCCTCCAGCGACCACTGCCTGCGGGCGATGGAAAGGCGGTTCACCACGTCCAATGGCACGACCGTCGCCCCCTGCTCGAACCGGATCGTCAGCGATTCGACGGCTCGCGGCACGATCCGGTACCGCCACCCCGCGAGATCGTCCGCGTCGTCACGGGTGACCGTCGCGAGGCCTCCCTCGACGACGGGCCTGACGCCCTGGGGCACCACGAGTTCGATCGTCGTCGTGACCGCCGTGAGAATGGGGAGGGTGGCCGATGAAGAGCGAGAGGACTCCGCCGTCGGTCCGGGGCCTGCGGATCGCGAGACCGACTCGGCGGCCCCACGGCAGCGATAGCGACCAGGCTGCCTGACGAACACGCCGACCCGCCCGTCTGGCAGGCCGGCGACGGTCGCCACACCCGTGCCGTCCTTCGTCTCGACCGTTGCGGCCTCGATCCCGAGCCCGCCGATCGGCACGACGAACGGGAAGAGGTCGAACCCCCGTTCGACGTCGAACTCCACCGTTCCCGTAAGCCCGTGGCCGGGCTGCCACGAGAGACGGTACACCGCCCGCTGCAGCGTCGGCGCACGTCGGCCGGGCTTGGGTGACGACGGCTCCGCCCGGGAAACCGCCGCGTCGAACTCCGCCAGCGGCATGGGCACGTACCTGGCTCCTCCGCCCATTTCCGACGCGGCCTTCTGGTCCGGCACACGGACTCGCAGGAACCGCAGCGTCTGCTCGGCCTTGACGGTCTCCTCGGCCTGCACGGCCGCGCCGCCCGCAGCCGCGAGGACGATCGCCTGGAGAACCGTTTTCACGGTCCCTTTCGCGGTCGCGGACGAACCGGCGCCGATCAGGACCGACGGCACCGCCACCGTGCGGGTCGATGATCCGGAGATGATCACGCGGGAAGAAGCCGTTTCGGTTTCGCGAGCCGCCCGCGGCGCGACGGCCATGCGCAGGCCGGCGGCCATGACCGAAAGCGCGAGCCCCGGCACGGCGTACTGCACGGCGAGTGGGGCGAGATCCGGCAAGGCGACCGCGAGGGCCGTCCACGTCGCGCCGAGCGCGACGGCGAGCGGCACGAGCCGGGTCGCCGGCCGGTAAACGACCGCCAGTCCGCCGAGCAGGATCGGGCTGGAGACCAATCCCACCATGAGCCAGCTGGGCAAAATCCAGACGGCCTCCCGGCCGGGCCATCCGATCCCCGAGTAGACGTCGCGTCGCCCGACCAATGCGGGGCTCGACCGCTCCTCGTCGATGGAAGTCTCCTCCTCGAGCCGCGGGTTCACCCATCGCGCGAGCGACTTCCAGGAAACGACCGGACGCCGGACGAACCCCAGTCCGGACCATTCCCAGCCCTGCTGGGACGTCCATCGGCGCGGACCGAATACGAGGTGCTCGTCGGTCTCGAACTGCACCTCCCAATAGAAGCGTCGCTGCTGCGTCCGATCGCCGAACTGCGGAGCCTCGAGAACGAGCGGTTCCAAGAGCGAGGGCCTCGGCTGCACCCGCTCGATCTCGAGAAGGTGCTCGCCGAGGCTGCCGCCCGCGGGAATCTCGACGACGATGCGGCCACCCGGCTGGATTCCACCGACCACGCTGCGACCGTCGAGCCTCACCTCCACGGCGTTCGAAGCGGACTCACCGGGCAACGTCAGCTGGATCGCGGGGGCTTTGGTTTCGATCCGGTAACGGAAGAGGTCCTCTCGCCGGTCCGGCAGCACCCTCGTCTCGAGCCATGCAGCCTCGACGATCGCGGAGGCGGCGGCGGTCTGTCGCTCGGCGGCGAGCGCGATCGGCACGCTCTCCTGCGGCTTGGAGGACGTCCAACTCCGCGACCCACCGCCCCCCTGGGTCGAGACGTCCCGCTTCCACTGGTCGCCGCGGAGATCCACGGCGAGCCCTCCTTGAGGCTCGACGGAGAACGACTGGCGGGCGACCTTTCCCTCCAAGGGCGTTACGATCGGCAGATCCTCCGCGACGGTGGCCTCGGCGGGAACTTCCGGGGTCTTGAGCGAATAGCGGACCTTGAGATCGACGCCCCCCAGCCGCGGCGAGGGCAGTTCGGCGAGCAGCCTCACCACGGCCGGCGGCGACGGCTCGCCGGCGGCCGCGGAGTCCCCGGAAGAACGCTCGGGCGACTCGCGGAGGTTGAGCAGGGTCTCCTGGTATCGCACCTCGAGCCCGCCCGACTCGTGCACCGACCTCGGCACGGCGAGCGAGACCGACGCGAGCGGAACGTGGGCGATGTCGTAGCGGATCGTCTCATCCACGACGATGTCCGACCGGTCGATGACCGCGTGGGTTGAGATCATCGCGTCGATCCGCCGCGGCAGAAACCGCCGCGCGGCCGCGAACGCGGCCTCCGCGCCCTCGAGACGGTAGGCGAGCGCCGTGGAGTCACCTCCCCGTCCGGAGGCGGCCTGGCGAACGAGGCCGCGAATCAGCTCCACGTCGGGCACCAGCTCGATGTCGCTGTCGGACACGATCGTCACGGAGGCCGAACCGACGAGGTTCGCCTTCGGCACCGGCAGCGTCCAGGCGACCCGCTCGTCGCTCCTCGCGATGGTTCGTGCCGCCCGGATCTCGACGGTGCCGTTGCCCGTGAGCGGCTTCACGAGAGGAATCCTCAGCTTGCCGCCGCTGCCGGTGATCGCGTCGGCATCGACGAGGCTCGAGGGGCCGACGGCGTCGATGCCCCAACCATCGAGCCCAAGCTCGATGTCGGTGATCGGGCGGCCGCGAACGGAGATCCGAAGCCGAGCGTCGAGCTCGATCCGCCCGCCCCGGACGGCGTATGCGTATTCCGGCTCGATCACGACCCGGCTGCCGAGCGGCTTGACCTGCAGGGGCAGCCTCGCCGGCTGCGAGTCGTAGGCGAACGCCCCGATGCACTGGCCGTTGTCGAGGCCGGCCGGCGGATCGACCCGACGATTCGCGGGGACGGGCCCCCAGTTCACCTGCCAATCGCCATCGACGAGGATGCTGATGCGGCCCCACTGCCTCCAGTCGGCGATGCCGTCGACCCGGTAGGCGAGCGATTCGACCGTCCCGCCTTCCACCGGCGTCTCGCATTCGAACCGCAGCGTGGCGTTGCCCGATGCATCGCGATACACCGCGAACACGGCATCGGGCCCGGCCTCGTCGCCCCGCGTCTCGACGAGGGTGGACGGCGGCCGCACGGCGACGACGGACGCGCGGGCCGGCAACCTCACCGTCACGGTCCGCATGCCGGCCGGCAGGCCGCGGAGTTCGACCGCGACGTCGGAGACCGCACGACGGCCGTCGATCCTGACGGCGATCTCGCCAACGGCCTGCGGGGCCGCGGTGTTCACGGAGGCGACGGCTCCGGGGCCGCGCATGAGGATCCGCGTCGGGCCGGCCAAGCCCACGAGCGTGACGAGGCTGCCGCGTGGATCCTTTCGCGGCGGGCCATCGACAGGCTCTTCGCCGCCCCGCGGGGTCTCCGCCGGAGAATCCGGGGCGGCCCGTTCCACGCGGGGCTCGACCCGCGGAGGATCGACGGACACGACCGGGTCCTCGATCGCGGTGCGAATGGTGATCCGTGAGGCGGCCGCCCGCGGCAGGTCCACCGAGAGCGCCTCCTGGTCCTTCGCCCGATCGACGCGAAACGCCCCGCGGACCACGATGACGTGCTCGTCGCCGACGCGTCCCTCGAACCAGCCGCGGTAGCCGCCCGGCTGTCCGTTCTCGCGGTCGATCAGGAACCGCCCCTTCCCCTCGTGGACGGGGAACTCGGTCAGCCGGAAGCCGTCGAGGGCGAGCGGCACTCCCACCCAGCCCGCGTCCGACTGCACGACCTTCATGCGAATGGTGGCGGGGCATTCGTCGCCGACGGTCTCTCCCTCGACCATCACGCTCGTGATCACCGCCGGCGGCGGCTGCGGCCCGCGTGGGAGCCCCTCCTTCAGCCGGAGCATCTCGACGAAATCCTCGTAGCGAAATCCGGGCACCGGCAGGAGTCCGCGGGCGGCATCCTCGAGGTAGAAGATCTCGGGCTTCACCTCCTCCAGCCGCGGCGCCGGCGGTTGCCCCACCGCGACCGTGCGCAGGCCGACCGCCGCGGCGATGACGGCCAAAAAAAGAACGACGAATCGCGGTCGCCAGGGACTGGGGCCTGACCTGCAAGATCGCCGCCGGGGTGAATGCGACACAAAACAACCTCCTCGTGGAGGGTACCTCAGACTCCGCGGCCACGCACATCTTTCGCAGCCGCTCGCCGCCGAACAATCGTCACGCCCCGCAGCCCGCGCACGACCCGCACATTCGGCACGGCTTCATCGGCGGCCGCGGCCGGGCATCAGGTTCCCGGCAGGCCGTCGCGCGAGGCGAACAGCTGTTGGAGGCCCTCGAGGAGCGGAACGCTGGCGGCGGCGATGAACGAAGGATCGGCCATCGGAATCAGCGAGGGTCCCGGCGGCGAGGCGGCATCGACCGCGAACCGCCCGAGCGTCCCGCCGGCTTCCAGGACGAGGAGGAACCCGGCGGCGACGTCCCAACTCTGGATGCGACGCGCCCAGAACGCATCAAGCCGGCCCGAAGCGAGCCAGGCGAGGTTCAAGGCGGTCGATCCGCTGCGTCGGACGGACCGTGCGAGGGGCAGGGCCGCCAGGAAATCGTCCACGGCCGCCGACTCGACGCTCGGGTGGGTCGGAAAACTCACTGCGACGAGCGAATCCGCGAGATCCACCGCGGCCGAAACGCGGATCGGTCGCCCGTTGCATCGTGCGCCAAGCCCCGCGGCAGCCACGAAGCATTCTTCGGCGACCGGATCGTAGACCGTCGCGACAAGCGGCGTGTCTCCCCGAAAGAGCGCGATCGACACGCAGTAGGCCGGGTAGCCGTGCACGTAGTTGGTGGTGCCGTCGAGTGGATCGACGAACCAGGTGAGCGGTGGCTCGCCGGCCGCCGCCTCCCGCCACGGGCGTCCACCCAGCCCGTCATCCCCCTCCTCGCCCACGAAGGCATGATCGGGGAATTCGCCGAGCAGGATGTCCCGAATCGCCCGCTGCGACTCGCGGTCGGCCTCGGTGACGAGGTCGCGCGGTCCCTTGTTCTCGACGCCGAACCGCCCCACCCACTCTCCGAGCACTCGGCCTCCCTCGCGGGCAGCCCGCTCGCAGGCCTCGAGCCAGCGTGTCAGGTTCGCTTCGAGGGTGTCGGCGGCGGCAGGGACGGACCTTCGCGGATATTCCATCGCCGCGCAGTATATATGACTGCATGACTTCCCCCCGCCCCCACGACCGCACCATCGTCCCCGCCGCGGCCTGGACGTTCGAGGGACTCGTCGCGAGGCAGGCCCTCGATGCTTCCGCAACTCGACCGGGAACGCCCTCGGCGAGCATTCTCCTCGATCGCCCGGCTGCTGGAATCGGGTTCGTCGGCGGCGAACCTCCATGGCCGGTCTCCCTGCTCGGCCTCGTGCTCGACCCCGCCGCGGAACGTGCGGCGGGCGAACACGACGACATGATCCCGCCGACCGACCGATGGGTTCGCGGCGACGATGTCGTCGCCGTCTACGAACCGCAGGATCCGCGGTCGCTGAAGGCGACCGCGATGTGGCGCCGGTGGCCGACCGGGAGCCCGGCGGTCGTCGCCTGGGAACTCGTCGTCTCCTGTCAGACGTCGCTGCTCGCGAGCGACGCGACCGTGATCGTCCGCTCGCTCGTTCCCGCGGGCGAGATCATCTCGCCGACGGCTGCGGCGGCCCTCGCGCGGCCCACCTCGGGCCCGAGCGTGCTCGTGGCCACTCATCCCCTTGAAGCGAGACGCCTCGCGATTCGCGAGGATTCCCCCGACAGGCCGGAGGCCATGCCACCGGTCGCGATCGAGTGCCATCTCTTCCCGAGCGTCGTCGAGAAGGGCGTGCTCCTTCGCGGCCGAGTGCTCGCGGCCGTCGGCCCCCGCGAGAACGACACCGAGTGGTCGGCCGATCTGCTGGACCGGTTCGCCGCGTCGCCGCCACCGCTGACGACCTGACTGCGGCTTTGCCGTTTTTGAGTCCCAGCAGAAGCTGCTGGTGTCGTGGGAGGGGGCGTCCCTGCCCCGTCGCCGGACGTTCGCGGAGGGCATCCTGCCCTTCGCTCTCTCGGATGCCGACGACGCTCCGCAATCCTTGCTTCGCTTGTCTGCATACGCCGCCTACTGGGCACGGACAGCCCCTCACGGTCAACGCTGGAAATGCACGGAAGCCCGAGGCGCAAGTTTCCCTGAAGGCGGAGTGTGAAAAAAATTCCGGAAGCCCGAGGAGC
>DHLZ01000169.1 GCA_002405515.1 Planctomycetaceae bacterium UBA4655 | reverse complement strand
CATGAAGGCGGTGTAGTCGCTCGTGCGGCTCGCCTGCTGCATGTTGTGGGTCACGATGAGCACGGAGTAGCGGCCCCGCAGCTCCTGGATGAGGTCCTCGATTTTGCCGGTGGCGATCGGGTCGAGCGCGGAGCAGGGCTCGTCGAGCAGGAGCACCTCCGGCTCCGCCGCGATCGCCCTCGCGATGCAGAGCCGCTGCTGCTGCCCGCCCGAGAGCCCGAGGCCGCTTTCGGTCAGCCGGTCCTTCACCTCGTCCCAGAGGGCCGCTCCCCGCAGGCTCTTCTCGCAGACCTCGTCGAGCACGCCCCGGTTGGTCTCGCCGTCGATCCGCAGGGCATAGACGACGTTTTCGTAGATGCTCATCGGAAACGGGTTCGGCTTCTGGAATACCATGCCCATCCGCTTCCGCAGCTCGATGACGTCGGTCCGCGGGTCGTAGATGGAGTCGCCGTTGAGCCGCATGTCGCCGACGATGCGGACGTTCTGCACCAGGTCATTGAGCCGGTTCACGCTCCGCAGGAGCGTCGACTTGCCGCAGCCGCTCGGGCCGACGAGCGCCGTCACCTTCGACTGGGAGATCGGCATCGAGATGCCGTGCAGCGCCTGCTTCTGCCCATACCACAGGTTGAAGCGGTCGATCTCGAGCACCGGGGTTTCCCGGCCGACCTGGGCGTGCACCTCCGACGGCACGTCGATGCCCGCGGCCACCGCCACGAGACGGTCGGAAGCCGCCGGGCCTGGCGGGCTTTCGGGGATGGCGGGGGATTCGATCGCGGAGTTCATGTGAGCCTCGGAGAAAAGCATACCGCAGCCGGGAAGGTCTGCCAGCATCCGGCAGGGGCTTCGTCCGTGCCGCAGCGTGAAAAGCAGCGGGCGGCGAGCGTCGTCCAGCGTCAGAACTGCTGGACGACGTAGCGGCGGCGGAGCCTCGCCCGCATCCAGATCGCCGTCACGTTAAAGAGCGCGATGATCGTCACGAGCAGGAAGGTGATCGTGAACACCATCGGCTTGGCCGCCTGGGCGTTGGGGCTCTGGAAGCCGACGTCGTAGATGAGGTAGGCCAGGTGCATGAACTCCCGTTCCGGGTGGATGAACGGAAACGTGCCGTCGATCGGAAGGTCCACCGCGAGCTTCTTGACGCCGACGAGCATGAGCGGCGCGACCTCGCCGGCCCCGCGTGCCATCGCGAGGATGAGGCCGGTCATGATGCCGGGCAGGGCCCGGGGCAGCACGATCCGGCGGATCGTCTGCCACTTTCCGGCGCCGCAGGCATAGGAGCCCTCCCGCATCGAGTTGGGAACCGACGCGAGCGCTTCCTCCGTGGCGACGATCACGACCGGCAGCGTGAGCAGGGCGAGCGTGAGCGAGGCCCAGAGGAGTCCGCCGGTGCCGAAGGTCGGCTGGTTGTCCGCCACGAGGCTCGCCTTGAAGAAGAGCTCGTCGATCCCGCCGCCGAGCAGGTAGCAGAAGAACCCGAGGCCGAAGGCTCCGTAGACGATGCTCGGCACGCCCGCGAGGTTGTTGATCGCGATGCGGACGGCGGTCATCACCGCCCCCTGCGAGGCGTACTCCCGCAGGTAGAGCGCGGCGAGCACGCCGAAGGGGGCGACGAACACCGCCATGATGAGCGTCATGGCGACCGTTCCCCAGATCGCCGGGAAAACGCCGCCGGCGCTGTTCGCCTCGCGGGGGTCGTCCGCGAGGAACTCGCCCCACCGCGATGCGTAGACGCCGAGCTTTCCGGGGAAGTCGAGCCTGTTGGGCTGCCATCCCCGCACGATGTTGGCCAGCGGCATCGAGACGGTCTCGCCGGCGGCCGTCTCGAACTCGAGGGCGTAGCGGTCGTTCTCCCGGCGGAGTTCGCCGGTCGCCGCGTCGAAGCGTTTCGTGTCGCGATCGGCCTCCTCGGCGACCTTCTGCTCGCGTTCGATCGCGTCGCGGTGGCGGCTGCTCGCGCGGCCGGCATCGAGTTCGGCCTGCACGACCGCGAGCCTCGCCGCCCTGAGCCTCCGCTGGACGACGCCGCGGTCGTGTCGATCGATCCGGCGGATCTCCGCCGCCCGCTTTCGCACGGCGGGATGAATTCGCTCGTATTCCTTCCAGGTCGCGGCCGGGCCCTCGGCGATCGCCTGCCCGCCGTCGATGAGCCGGCGCGGCGTGCCGTGAAAGCGGCCCCCCTCCACACGCTCGATCGCCGTGGCCCACTCGGGCAGCGTGGTCGCGGCGATCGCGTCGTCGTCGAACCACTCGTAATGCTTCCCCGTCAGCTCGAAATTGGCGACCCGGAGGAGGCGGCGGGTGAGGAAGCGGCTGGCGGCATCATCCGCCTTCACTCGCTCATGGCCGGCGACCTCGCCGAGCACCTTGCGGCCTTCGGCGAGCTCCGCGAGCTCGAGCGGCCGCGGCCAGAACGTCGATCCACCGCGGATGACGATGAATCCCAGGAGGGCGGTGATCATGAGGAGCGCGACGGCGAGCGCTCCGCCGGTGAGCCAGACCCATGGTTCGCCGTGGGCCGCGAGGTTCGAGTAGGCGCTGCGAACACGGCGGGATCGGGCCGGCACCGCGGTGGTGGGAGGGCTTTCAGAGCTCATGGGCCCTCCGACGGAACCGCTGGCGGACGAACTCCGCGACCGTGTTGACGGCGAAGGTGATCGCGAAGAGCGTGAGGGCGGCGAGGAACAGGATTCGATAGTGAGCGGAGCCCCTCGCCGCCTCGGGAAGCTCGGTGGCGATCGCGGCGGAGAGGGTCTGGAAACCGTTGAACACGTTCCAGTCGATCAGGGGCTTGTTGCCCGCCGCCATGAGCACCACCATCGTCTCGCCGACGGCGCGTCCGAGGCCGATCATCGCCGCCGAGAACAGTCCGCTCGCGGCGGCGGGCACGGTGACGCGGATGGCCGTCTGCCAGGGCGTGGCTCCGGCCCCGAGCGAAGCGCTCCGCAGGTGTTCCGGCACGCTCGAGAGGGCGTCGTCGGCCAGCGTGAAGATGAGCGGGATGATCGCGAAGCCCATCCCGATGGCGACGATGAAGGCGTTCCGTTGGGCATACGTCCCCACGAGGCCGCCGCGGGCGTCGAGCCGCAGCGCGTCGATCATCACCGCCGCCGCCACCGCCAGCACGACCGTCGCCGCCACCCCGGCGGCGAACGTCGCCAGCGACACGAGCGCCGCCTTCGACGTCGACCAGCCCGCGCTCGCCTGCCGCAGCGACGGCGTGACGGCCCGTCCCATGCCGATCATCACGGCGATGGCGGACACGGGAAGGAGCATCACGACCCAGCCGCCCAGGCCGCTGCCGCCGTGCCCGTCGAGCCAGGCCTGCACGTCGCCCGCGAAGAGCCACCGCTCCGCGGGATTCGCGACCAACCAGCCCGCCGCGACGCCGAGCGGTATCGCGGCGAGCAGCACGATCGCGAACCTGAAACCGGAAAAGCTGACCCTCCAGGCCCGCGGCAGGACCTGCCAGAGATGGGCGGCGAGGGCGATCGACAGCGGCACGGTGAACAGCGACGCCCCGAACGCCATGAGCGATCCCTCGACCGCCGGCGCGAGCACGAGGCCGGCGAAGAATCCGAGCACGACGCTCGGCAGGCTCGCCATCATCTCGATCATCGGCTTGACGCGTGCCTTCCACCTCGGGTGCATGAACTGGCTCGAGTAGATCGCCGCGAGGATGGCGATCGGCGCCGCGAAGAACATCGAGTAGACGGTCGCCTTGATCGTCCCGAACACGAGCGGCACGAGACCGTACTTCGGCTCGAACGACTCGTGTCCGGTGGTCTCCCAGGCATGCACCGGCTGCGGGTACTGCTCGTACCAGATGCGGCCGAAAAGCGTGGCGAGGGTCACCTCCGGATTGCCGGCGTCGAAACGCCAGGCGGAAACGGCGTCGCCCCGCGCGGCGAGGAGCGTGGTCTCGGGGAGCGAGATGGCAAGCGGACCGAGCACCGGACCGTCCGCCGCCTTCGGGACCGCCGCCGAGACGACCTCGGAACGGGTCGTGGAATGCAGCAGCCGGATGCGGCCCGAGGCGTGGGCCGCGGCGAGCAACCGGGACCGCGGCGACGGGGCGACCGCCACGACGGCGTCGGCCGGCGATTTCGTGGCGATTGGCGGGGCGAACGACTTCGTGCGGGTGAGCGTCGAACCGTCCTCGGGCAGCGATGTTCCCTCTCGCGCCGACCGGGTCGTGAACCAGACGTCCACGCCGCCGGCATCATCGCCCACCGCGATCGCGTTTCCGCCGTAGAGCCTGGCGACCGCCGTGACCGTCCTGCTCCCTTCGGCCACGTCCACGGTTTCGAGCAGCCGCGGGGCTTGGACCGATTTCGTGGAGTACCGGCGGGCGGTGCCGTCCGCCGCGACGAGCAGCACCTGGTCTCCCAACTCCGAAACCCGCACGAACGACGCCCTTGTCTCCGCGTCGTCGCCCGCGGGGATCGTCCCGACCACCTTCGTCGTGACGATCTCGTCGGTCAGAAAGTTCCGCCGGGACGACGTCGAGGCGATCCGCGCGGCGCCGTCCTTCGCGAGCAGCGCCACGAGCGGGCCGGACGCCGTCTTGGTGAGGTCGCAATCGACGATCGGGGACGGCGAGGCGGCGGCCTGCCTTTCGTCCATCTCGACGACGAGCTTCACCGTCGCGTAGAGGTCACGGGAGGCGTGCACGAGCACCCGGTCCTTCCAGGACACGGCGTCGCCGGGCGGCAGGTGGCCGATCTCCGCGGGCACGTCGGAGGCCGCGAGGAAGGTCGATTCGAGTCCGAGCCTGCCGGTGGTGTGGCTGCCGTCCTGGAATCCGACGACGGCGTCCATCCCCCCCGGTGCGATGCGGACCGCCGACACGCCCGCCAGGCCCGTCTCCTCCGCCGACCGGCCGAGAATCCTGCCCCCCGTCTTGACCGCGAAGACGTCGATGCCGCCGTCTCCTGTCAGGGCGAAGCCGATCCTTCCCGACTCGTCCATGCCGAGGTGCACGAACCTGCCGTCGGCGACGGAGTCGCCGCGGCCGGCTACCGTCGTCAACGGCTCGATCCAGGAACGTTGGAAGAGCGGGAGTGCGACCGCGAGGAGGAAGACGCAGACGAGCAACACCGCCACGATCGTGCCGATGCCCCCCGCCGTGATCACGACGCGGGCCACGAGGTCGCTGCCGCGCACCCAGGGGTGCGTCGTGCGTCGGCGAGGTCGGCCCGTGAAGGTTCCCGGAGCATTCATGCGCGGACTCCAAGTCCCGTCAGGGTATCCGTCGGGGAAGTGTCGTCGAAGGGGACTCGCCTGCCCCGGCCTCAACAGCGATTTTCCCTTCCCGCTCGGGGTCGCCCCCCGCTACTCGATGCCGACGCTCGCGAGACCTCTCTTTGCGATCGGCGGAGTGATCGGCAGGTAGCCGTCCTTCTTGACGTCGCCCTGGCCGTCGCCGCTCAAGACGTATCGCAGGAACTCGCGTCGCAGCGGGTCGAGCTTCGAGCCCGGCTGGTAATTGACGCTCAGGTAGAGAAACCGGGCCAGGGGATACTCGCCGCTGTAGGCGAACTGCGGCTCCGGTTTGACGGGGCTGCCTCCGACCGGGGCGATGGCCACAGCCTTGACGTCGGCCGTGCGGTAGCCGATGCCGCTGTAGCCGACGCCGAACTTGTCGCTCGCGACGGCCTGCACCACGGCCGAACTGCCGGGCTGCTCGGTCACGGTCGGCTTGAAGTCACCCTTGAAGAGCGCGTGCTCCTTGAAATACCCATAGGTCCCGCTCGTGGCGTTGCGGCCGTAGAGGCTGATCGGCTTGTCTTTCCACTCGCCCGTCAGGCCGAGGTCGCCCCAGGTCCGGATGTCCTTGGGGTGTCCGCCGGCGCGGTTCTTCGAGAAGATCGCGTCGATCTGCTCCATCGAGAGGCTCTCGAGCGGGTTGTCCTTGTGGACGAAGACGGCGAGCATGTCGATCGCCGTGGGCACGACGGTGGGCGGGTAGCCGTGGCGGCCCTTGAACGCGTCGGTCTCCGAGGGCTTCCAGTCGCGGCTCATCGGTGCGAACGTGCACGTTCCCTCGGTGAGGGCCGGCGGGCCGGATGCCGACCCCTTCCCCTCGACCGCCTCACGGACGCTCGGGTAGTGCCTCTTGAAGCCTTCCGCCCAGAGGGCGACCAGATTGTTCATCGTGTCGGACCCGACGCACTTGAGCGCCCCGGAGACCTCGCCGGTGGCTCGGGTGTAAGGGGGCAGCGAGCCGGCCGATGCGTCGGGCTCCTTGCCGACCGCGGAGTGGATGAACCGATCGCAGCAGAGTGGCAGGCAGGCGATGAGCGAGGCGGCCACGACGGTGGCGGCGCGGCGGGAGAGAGAAGCGGAAGCGGGAGCGAAGAAGAACGGCACATCGACCTCCATGGTTTGTGACGGCATTGCCCCGGGGATTCTAGCGACGCCGCGTGAGAATTTCGTGAAGGTTCGCGGGCCGTCCGGAGCGGCTTCCGACCGCTGAAAACAGGGGTCGAAACGGTCGGCTTACCCTGCCCACGCCCGTCGTAGGGTACACTCCATGGCATCTTCCCGCCCGCACAATCGGGCGGCGGGAGAAATGGATCGATTCCGTTCTCGAGGAGCGAGTGAGGTTTCGCAGCGGGCCGCGTCGGCCCGGGGCGAACGCCTCCGATCAGTGACGCGTCAGGACGACCAGACAGATCGAACAGCCGATCAGGCCCGCGGCCCGGCGAGGCTGCCGGCGCCCGGTCCGATCGTCATGCCGTCGCTTTTGCTGTGCGACTTCGGCAACCTTGCCCGCGAGATCGAGCGGCTCGAGGCGGCCGGCGCCAGGGCCCTGCACCTCGACGTGATGGACGGTCGATTCGTCCCGCAGCTGACCTACGGACCGGTGGTCTGCGAGGCGGTCCGCCGGGCGTCCACCGTCCCGATCGAGGTCCACCTCATGATCGAGGATCCGGCCCGGACGGTCGACCACTATCTCGATCTCGGGGCGGACTGCATCACGGTGCACGTCGAGGCGGTCGATGACGTGCGGGCCGTTCTGGCCGCGATTCGTCGCCGAGGCGCCTTCGCCCACCTCTCCCTCAACCCGTCCACGCCGCTCTCGCGGGTCGAGCCCCACCTCGAACACTGCGACGGCGTGCTCGTGATGAGCGTCGAGCCTGGATTCGGCGGGCAGGCCTTCCTGCCGGTCGCGCTCGAGAAGATATCGAGCCTGTCGGAAATCCGTCGCCGCCGTGGCCTGTCGTTCCGCATCGGCGTCGATGGCGGCATCTCCACCTCGACGGTCGCGGCCGCGGCCAAGGCCGGGGCCGAACTGCTCGTCGCCGGAAGCGCCGTCATCCGGTCCGGCGACTACCAGGCCGCGATCCGCACCCTCGAACACCTTGCACGGGAGGCTGCATGAGCCGCCTCCCCGACGCCCTGGAGCGGGGTTCGCCCGCCGCGAAGCGGGTCGTGTCCGCTGCGCAATGGAAGCCACAGCCCCCGAGGAGCGACTTCGCTCGATGGCCGATTTTCTGCTGCTGATCCGGTCCGGAAAGACCTCCTACGACCAAGAAGGCCGCATCAAGGGGACGCTCGACCTCCCCTTGAGCCCCTCGGGCATGGAGGAGGCCCGCAGCTTCGCCGATCGAGCCGGGAGGATGCTCGATCCGCTTCCGACGGGGGTTTCGTTCGCGTCCAATCAGATTCGTCGTCTTTTCACCTCCCCGGCCCGCTGTGCACGCGAGACCGCGGAGATCGTGGGCCGTCGTCTCGGCCTGAAGCCGCAACCCTGTCCCGGTCTCGGAAATCTCGATCACGGGCTGTGGCAGGGCCTGCGTGTGGACGAGATCGAGGCGCGGCAGCCGCGACTCCATCGACAGTGGCTGGAGAATCCCTGGTCGGTGGCGCCGCCGCAGGGAGAACTGCTCGACGAGTGTTGCGACCGGGTCGCGGCCACGCTCGAGCGGATCGCCAAGAGGCACGGCCAGGGAGGCATCGCCGTCGTGGTTCCCGAACCGCTGGAGCGGGTCATTCGCTGGGTGGTGGCCGGCGAACCGGTCGGCGACCTCTGGCGGCCCGTGGAAGGTGAAGAAGGCGTTCGGCTCCTGTCGCTTGCGGAGCAGTGGGCGATCCGGCCGCTCCGGCTCCCTCCCGTTCAGCCGTCCGAACCGCCGCGGATGCCTCATTTGAACGGCGGAACGTGCTGAAGAAAGGCCCGCTGGCATCCGTGGCGGTCGGCGGGGCACGCCGGCGGCGGGAACTGGCGCTGCGTCGATCCCCGATCACCGCGTAGAATGCCGAGCATGGAAACGGTGCAGACAGCCCTTTCGGCGCCCATCGACGCCATCACCGAAAATCCCCCATCCTCGAAGAAGCAGCCGCCTGCGAAGCGGGGCGTTCCCGAGGGGCTCTGGCTGAAATGCGAGGGCTGCAGCGGGACGATCTACCGCAAGGATGCGGAGGCGATGCAGAACGTCTGCCCGCAGTGCGGCCACCATTGGTATGTCTCGGCCGTCCAGCGGATCGCCCAGCTGATGGACGAGGGAACGTTCGAGGAATGGGACGCCTCGATCCGGCCGACCGATCCGCTCGGCTTCAAGGACCGCAAGGCGTACGCCGAAAGGATCGTCGCCGAACAGAAGCGGACGGGCCTCACCGACGCGGTGCTCACCGGCACCGGCATGATCCGTGCCCGCCGCGTCGCCTGCGGCGTGACCGACTCGTCGTTCATCATGGGAAGCATGGGAAGCGTCGTCGGCGAGCGGCTCGCCCGGCTCACCGAGCGAGCCACGGCCGAGAAGCTGCCGCTGATCATCATCAGCGCCTCCGGTGGCGGCGCGAGGATGCACGAGGGGATCCTCTCGCTCATGCAGATGGCGAAGGTCTCGGCGGCCCTCGCGGCCCACTCGAAGGCCGGGGGCCTTTTCATCTCCGTGCTGACGAACCCGACCATGGGCGGCGTCGCGGCGAGCTTCGCGAGCCTCGGCGACCTCGTGTTCGCCGAGCCGCGGGCCCTCATCGGATTCGCGGGGCCCCGCACGATCAAGGCCACGATCCGCATCGAGCTCCCGAAGGGCTTTCAGACGAGCGAGTTCCTGCTCGAGCACGGGTTCATCGACCGGATCGTCCACCGCAAGGATCTCAAGAGCGAGATCGCCCGGGCGATCGACTACTGCGGCGGACGCGGCGCCGGCTAGTGTCCTGAATCGGAAATTCAGGACACCAGGTGCTCGATGATTCCGGGCCTTTATGGCAATCCTGTTAGGCACGGCGAGTGCAGTGCGGATGGCTCTACGTCTTG
>DHLZ01000264.1:10322-12352 GCA_002405515.1 Planctomycetaceae bacterium UBA4655 | reverse complement strand
CTACGCCGCGAGCGTGCCGGAGGATTTTCGGTTCGTCGTGAAGGCCCCCGCTGCGATCACCGACCCGGCGGTGCGGAAGCCGGGCTCGGGGGAGATTTCCGCCGACAACCCCGGCTTCCTCGACGCGAGGCTCGCAGTCGAGTCGTTCGTTGGGCCCGCGACGGAAAGGCTCGGGCGGAACGCAGGGCCGCTCGTCTTCCAGTTTCCGCCGCTCGGCCGCCGGCTGATCGCCGACGTGCAAAAGCTCGCGGCGAGGATCGCCGCCTTCCTCGCGATGCTGCCGCGGGGCAATCTCTACGCGGTGGAGCTTCGTGATCCCGAGTGCGCGACCGAGTCGTTCGCCGCCGCGATCCGCGATGGCGGCGGCGTTCCCTGCCTGGCGGTGCACGCGCGGATGCCGCCGGTGGACGTGCAGGCCGCGGCCCTCGGCGTCGCGTCGGCCGCCGCGAGCGAGCCGGTGGTCGCGAGATGGAACCTTCATGCGGGCCGCGGCTACGAGGAGGCACGGGCCGACTACTTTCCCTTCGCCAGAATCGTCGAGGAGGACCTGCCGACGCGGCGGTCGCTCGCCGGGCTCATCCGCGATGCCGCCGCCGCTGGCCGTGAGGCATTCGTGACGATCAACAACAAGGCCGAGGGCTCGGCCCCGCTGTCGGTCCGGAAGCTCGCGGAGGCGGTGGTCGGGGAACCTGCCGCGCGATGACGGCGGTTCGGACCGTCACCACATGCCGTGGAGGGGGCGGGATGGCCGGGGATTTTTGAGCTGGAGAGCAGGCCGCCGCAAAACCGTCGGGCTCCGTGCCGAATCCAGCCGGTTCTTGCGGCCGTTTCCCGGGATTCGTACAAACATGGCTCGTTCTGGAACCTCTTTCCGCAGCAGGCTTGCTCCATGTCCACCGCCACCGCTCGCCGCACCTCCGCCAAGCTCCCCGAGTCGAAAAACGTCGGCACCTCGCTCGACCACGCGATGAATGCCGGCCAGGGCATCATCCGGCTCTCGCCGACGTGGGTGCCGCGGAGCTTTCTCCACCCCGGCAAGCGGGTCCGCCTCCATCCCGACGACTACTACGCCTACGGTCTCGACCGCGGCGGCATCGACGAGCGGTGGTTCGCGAGCACGACCGAGGCGGCCAACGAGGGCCGGGTTCCCGACGAGGGTCTCTCCTGGTGCGTGTTCGACGGTGAGCGGTTCCTGCTCCGCGACGCCGTGAGCGAAGGAGGGGCGAAGCTCGTCGGCAAGGGCATCTGGGACCGCTACAAAAAGTGGCCGGTCTACTCGAAGTTCTTCGACAACATGGGGCCGATCCCCCACCACATGCACCAGTCGTTCGACGACGCGAAGCTCGTCGGCCAGGAGGGCAAGCCCGAGAGCTACTACTTTCCGCCGCAGTACAACAACTGTGACAACAACTTCCCCTACACCTTCATGGGCCTCGAGCCGGGCACCACGAAGGAGGATCTCCGCCGCTGCCTCGAGAACTGGAACAAAGGTGACAACGGCATCCTTTACCACTCGAAGGCCTACCGGCTCGAGCGGGGCACCGGCTGGCTGATCCCGCCGGGCGTGCTCCATGCGCCGGGGTCACTGCTCACCTACGAGCCGCAGTGGGGCAGCGACGTGTTCGCGATGTTCCAGTCGCTCGTCGAGGGCCGCGCGGTGCCCTGGAGCCTGCTGGTGAAGGACATGCCGAAGGAGAAGCACCGCGATCTCGACTTCATCATCGGCCAGCTCGACTGGGAGAAGAACGTCGACACGCACTACAAGGAGAGCAACTTCCTCTCGCCCATCGTCGATCGAGACAGAAGCCTTCCCGGCGCGACCGACAGGTGGATCGTCTACGGCCATGTCGACGGCCGGCAGCTCTTCAGCGCGAAAGAGCTGACGCTCGAGCCGGGCGCGAAGATCACCGTGAAGGACGCCGGCGCGAGCGGCTGGATCACCGTCCAGGGCGAGGGGAAGGTGGGCGTGCACGACGTCGC
The DNA here is from genome assembly GCA_002405515.1 of Planctomycetaceae bacterium UBA4655. Lineage (GTDB taxonomy): Bacteria > Planctomycetota > Planctomycetia > Pirellulales > UBA1268 > UBA4655. Next base: position 10,372 of record DHLZ01000264.1, on the reverse strand, counting down.
CACGCCCACGCTGATTCGTTTTGGCGAGATGACCGCCGACGAGCTCTTCA
>DHLZ01000264.1:0-10081 GCA_002405515.1 Planctomycetaceae bacterium UBA4655 | reverse complement strand
CGCTACTTCGGCCCCGACGTCCACCCCGATATCCCCAAGCACGGGAGGAAGGGATGAAGCGACGCTTCTTTCCGCGAATCTCCTGGGAGCGAGGATTCGGGAGGGGGTGCCCCTGCCATGTCGCCGGGCTATGGAAGCAAGCGCAGCCAGGGATGGCGGAGCGCCGCGGACATGCAGTGAGCGGAGGGCTGGAAGCCCGTAGTGAACGTCCGGAGACGTGGCTGGGGCACCCCCGACCCAGCACCAGCGCCGCTGCACCATCCTGACCGCCCAAATTCCGACAGCGACCCAGCGAGGACCACGCCATCATGCCGCACACCGCCCCGAAGCTTCACAACGCCATGTGGCCCGGTCTCGTCGGCAAGGGCGGCGAACCCGGCCAGGAGCCGCCGATCTCGCTCGAGCGGATGCTCGAGCTGACCGCCGCGGCGAGCGTGGACGGCCAGCGGTTCGACGGCATCGACTACTTCCTCTTCCTGCCCCACACGAATCCCGAGGCGAGCGACGCGGAGTTGGCCGCCATCGCCGACATGATCTGCGGCCACGGGTTCACGGTGGGGTCGCTCGTGGCGCCGGTCTGGCCGGGCACGGTGGGCGACTCGGCGATGGGCGATGCCGCCGCGAAGGAGAAGTTCCTCTCGGCCGTGAAGATGGCCTGCCGGATCGCGAAGGTGTTCGAGCGGCACGGCGTGCGGAAGTACGGCGTGATCCGGATCGACTCGGCCGAGTTCGGCGTGGCGAAGTGGCGGGAAAACCCGCAGGCCAACACGGCGAGGATCGCCGAGACCTTCCGCGAGGCGGCGAAGATCGCGCACGACCACGGTCAGCGGCTGGCGGCCGAGGGGGAGATCTGCTGGGCCGGCATGCACTCCTGGAAGGACATGCTCGATCTGCTGGAGGAGGTCGGCATGCCGGAGACGCTCGGGTTCCAGGCCGACCTCGCCCACACGTATCTCTATCTGCTCGGCTACAACGCCCCGGAGCACGCCCTCGTGCAGCCCGGCTACGCGGAGGAGGAGTTCTGGCCCGCCTACGAGAAGATGGTCGCGAAGCTGCGGCCCTGGACGATCGACTTCCACGTCGCGCAGAACGACGGCGAGGTCCATGGTGCGGGCTCCCACGACAAGACTGGCAAGCACTGTCCCGCCGACGATCCGAAGGGGAAGCTCGATATCGTGAGGTGCTCGGGGCTCTGGCTCGAGGGCGCGGCCGATCGCGGCATAGAGCACATCTGCTGGGACGGCTGCATGTTCCCCAACGCGACGCTCGAGAACCCGAAGACCTGGAACACGATCCTGAAGACCATGATCGCCGTCCGCGACGCCCACGGCTGGAACTGACGAAAGGAAAACCATGGCGAAACCGCTCCGCATCGGCATGATCGGCTACGGCTTCATGGGCCGCGCCCACTCCAACGGCTACAACCGCGTCAAGGACTTCTTCGACCTGGAATACCTGCCGGTTCTCCAGGCGGTGTCGGCCCGCGACGCCGCGAAGGCCCGTGACTTCGCCGACCGCTGGGGCTACGCCCGGGTCGAGCCCGACTGGCGGAAGCTCGTCGCGTCCGACGACATCGACGCCGTCGACATCTGCACTCCCAACAACCTCCACGCCGAGATCGCGATCGAAGCCGCGAAGCACGGCAAGGCGATCCTCTGCGAAAAGCCGCTGTCGATGGACGTGGCCGAGGGGGAGAGGATGTGCGAGGCGATCGAGAAGGCGGGCGTCGCCAACACCGTCTGGTACAACTACCGCCGCATTCCGGCGGTGACCTTCGCCAAGCAGATCATCGACTCCGGGAAGCTCGGCCGCGTGTTCCACTACCGGGCCGAGTTTCTCCAGGATTGGACGATCAACGCCGATCTTCCGCAGGGGGGCGCGGCCCTCTGGCGGCTCGACGCGAAGGCGGCCGGCAGCGGCGTGACGGGCGACCTGCTCGCGCACTGCATCGACACGGCGATCTGGCTCAACGGATCGGTCGCCGACGTCACGGCCATGACCGAGACGTTCGTGAAGGAGCGGACGCACCAGCTCACCGGCAAGATGGAAAAAGTCGGCATCGACGACGCCTGCTCCTTCCTCTGCCACTTCAGGAACGGGTCGCTCGGCCTCTTCGAGAGCACCCGCTACGCCCGCGGCCACAAGGCGCTCTACACGTTCGAGATCAATGGCGAGAACATGAGCCTCAAGTGGGATCTCCACGACCTCCACCGGCTCCAGGTTTTCGACTACAGGGACGACGGGCCGATGCGGGGCTGGAAGAGCATCCACGTGACCGACGGCGACCATCCCTACATGGGGAAGTGGTGGGTGCCGGGCCTGGCGATCGGCTACGAGCACTCGTTCGTGCACCAGGTGGCCGATTTCCTGGAAGCCTACGCGAAGAAGCAGCCTTGCCGACCGACCTTCCGCGACGCACTCGAGACGCAGAAGGTCTGCGACGCCGTGCTCGCCAGCGCGAAATCCCACCAGTGGGTGAAAGTGTGACACGGATTCTCCTCACCACCACGTCGTTCCAGGACACCCCCGGCCGCCACCACGACCTGCTCGCCGAGACCGGCTGGGAGGTCGTGACCGCCCGCGGCCCCTTGAACGAGACAGACACGCTTGCCCTCGTCGGCGAGTTCGACGGCTACATCTGCGGCGACGACGCGATCACCCGTGCCGTCCTCGAGAAGGCCCGCCCGCGGCTGAAGGTGCTCAGCAAGTACGGCATCGGCGTCGACAAGATCGACGTCGCGAGCTGCACGGAGTTCGGCATCCCGCTGCTCTTCACGCCCGGCGTCAACCACACGACCGTGGCGGAGCACACGTTCCTGCTCCTGCTGGCGCTCGAGAAGCACCTGCTCTACCACGCCGACTCGACCCGCGCTGGGGGCTGGAAGCGGAAGACGGGGCACGAGCTACTGGGCAAGACGATCGGGATCGTCGGCATGGGGCGGATCGGCAAGGAGGTGGCGATCCGGGCGAGGGCCTTCGGGATGCCGGTGATCGGCTACGACCTCTTCTGGGACGACGCCTTCGCGCGGGAGCACGGCGTCGTGCAGGCGGAGCTGCTCGACGATCTCTTCGCGGCGGCCGACGTGATCTCGCTCCACACGAACCTCACCCCGGAAACCCGCGACCTCATCCGTGCCGAGACGATCGCGAAGATGAGGCCGGGAGTGATCGTGCTCAACTGCGCCCGTGGCGAGATCGTGAACACCCACGACATGGCGGCGGCGCTGCGGGCGGGGATCGTCGGCGGCTATGGCACCGACGTGCTCGACGAGGAGCCCCCCTCCCCCGGCCATCCGCTCGTGAATCTGGAAAACTGCATCGTCACGCCGCACGTCGGCTCGCGGACGAGCGAGAGCGTCGAGCGGCAGGCGGTGGCCGCCGTGACGAATCTCGTGCGGGCGATGCGCGGCGAGAAGCCGCTGGCACAGGTCAATCCCGAGGTCCCGGTCGCGAAACATGCCTGAAACCTTCCACGTCATCCCCGTCGAGGCCCACGAGGCGGTCGTGCGGGCCGCCTATCTCAAGCGGGGCTTCGACGCCTCCGAGGCGGGAGAGGCCGCGAAGCTCGCGACGGCCGCCACGCGGCACGGCATCCGCACCCACAACGCGATCAAGGCCCTCCACCTCGACGAGCTCTTCGGTTCGAAGGCGGGCGGCTGCGTGCCCAGGGCCGAGATCCGCAGGCTGCCCGGCCGGTTCGCCGCGGCGGAAGTCTGGGACGCGAGGAAGAAGCTCGGCCAGTCGGTCGCGTGGCAGGCGATCGACCGCTGCATCGAGCTGGCGGAACGATACGGCACGGGCACCGTCTCGGTGGACGACGCCTTCCACTACCTCTGGGGTGGCGGCTACGTCATGGAGGCGGCGAGGCGTGGCTACATCGCCTACACCAACTGCACCGCCTCGTTGGCGGAAGTCGTGCCGTTCCGGGGGAAGTTCCCGACGCTCGGCACGAATCCCCATTCCTGGGGCTTTCCCACGGTCGAAGCGGTCGGCTTTCCGATCGTGATCGACTGGGCGACCTCGGTCGTCGCGATGGGCCGCGTGCAGCAGTTGAAGCGGGAGGGGAAGCAGCTCCCGCCCGGAGCAGCCGTGGACAAGGACGGTGTGCCGACCACCGATCCCGCCGCCGCCGCTTCCCTGCTCCCCTTCGGCGAGCACAAGGGCTACGGCCTCTCGCTCATCAACGAGATCGTGGCCGGGCTCATCGGCGGGTCGCTCCCCACGATCCGCAGCCGCGGGGCGGTTCCCGGCGAGAAGCAGGGCTGCGCCTTCTTCTTTCAGGTGATCCATCCCGAGGCGATGAGCGGCGGGGCGTTCGCGTTCGGCCGCTCGCAGGCCGGCAACGTCAAGGCCGTGCTCGCCGACATCCTCGGCCACGGCAACGAATCCTGCATGCTGCCCGGCCAGCTCGAGGCGGAGGCCGCGAGGAGGTGCGACGCGGCCGGAGGACTGCTCTTCTCGACGGCCGAGGTCGAGGCCCTGAACGAGATCGCCCGGGAGGCCGACATGCCGCCGCTCTCCGGCCCCGCCATCTAGCAACCCACCATCAGAAGAGGACGCCATGCTTCCGATCAAGCCCGCCGGTTCCTGCACGTTCGACGAGGTCTCGCTCGGGGAGGTGATGCTCCGGCTCGATCCGGGCGAGGGCCGGATCCGCACGGCGCGGTCGTTTCATGCCTGGGAAGGCGGGGGCGAATACAACGTCGCCCGCGGTCTGAAGAAGTGCTTCGGCCTCAGGACCGCGCTCGTGTCGGCCTTCGTCGACAACGAGGTGGGCCACCTCATCGAAGACTTCATCATGCAGGGGGGAGTGAACACCGACTTCGTGCGTTGGCGCGAGGACGACGGCATCGGCCGCAGTGTCCGCAACGGCCTCAACTTCACGGAGCGGGGCTTCGGCATCCGCGGTGCGGTCGGCGTGCCCGACCGGGGCAACACGGCCGCCAGCCAGCTGAAGCCGGGCGACATCGACTGGGAGAGGCTCTTCGGGTCGCTCGGCGCGAGGTGGTTCCACACCGGCGGCATCTTCGCAGCGCTCTCCGAATCGACGGCGGCCCTGACGATCGAGGCGGTGCAGGCCGCGAAGAAGCACGGCACGATCGTCTCCTACGACCTCAACTACCGGCCGAGCCTCTGGAAATCGATCGGCGGTCTCGCCAAGGCCCGCGAGGTGAACCGCGAGATCGCCCGGCACGTCGACGTCATGATCGGCAACGAGGAGGACTTCACCGCCTCGCTCGGGTTCGAGGTGAAGGGGGTCGATCACTCGATCAGCACGATCGAGACCGACGCCTTCAAGGCGATGATCGGCACGGCCGTGAAGGAGTACCCGAACTTCAAGGTCGCGGCCACGACGCTCCGCCGCGTGATCACGGCGACGAAGAACGACTGGAGCGCGATCCTCTGGCACGACGGCGGCTTCCACGACAGCCGCACGTATCCCGAACTCGAGATCCTCGACCGCGTCGGCGGCGGCGACAGCTTCGCAAGCGGCCTGATCTACGGCTTCCTCGCCTTCAACGATCCCAAGAAGGCGGTCGAATACGGCGCGGCCCACGGCGCCCTCGCCTCGACGACGCCCGGCGACACCTCCATGGCGACATGCAAGGAAGTGGAGAAGCAGATCGCCGGCGGCGGGGCCCGCGTGGTGCGTTGAGCGTCCCCGGAAGCCCGCTGTTTGGATCGGGTCCGCCGGGCCGATATAGTTTTGTGTCGGGAAAAGACGCACGAGAGCCCCATGCCCTCCACCGCCATGCGATGGCTGCCGCCGGTCGTCCTGGCCCTCCTCCAGGCATGCGCCATGGGCGGCGAGCAGTCTGGCCTCGCGATCTATCGCACGCACTGCCAGCGGTGTCACGGCGAAGGGGGCAAGGGCACGCCCGGCGTTCCGCAGCCGCTCGCGGGAGACCTCTCGGTCGCGCAGCTCGCGCGATCCATCGACGAAACCATGCCCGAGGACGACCCGAAAAAGGTCGTGGGGGATGATGCGAGGCGGGTCGCGGAGTACATCCACGCGAGCTTCTATTCCGCCATCGCCCGCGACCGCAACCGTCCTGCCCGGGAGGAGCTCTCGCGGCTGACGGTGCGGCAGTTCGAGAACGCGATCGCGGACCTGGTCGGCAGCTTCCGAGGCCGAGGCCCCGGGATCGACGATAGACGGGGGCTTCGGGCGGAGTATTTCCACCGACGCGATTTCAACCGCGAACGCGGGCTCGTCTACGAACAGGTCGATCCCGTGATCGACTTCGACTTCGGCATCGAGGGCCCCGATCCCGAGCGGTTCGAGCCGAACCGTTTCGCGATCCGCTGGACGGGCTCGATCGTGCCGCCGGAGACGGGCGTCTATGAGTTCGTCGTCCGCAGCGGTCATGGCGTGAAGCTCCGCCTCAATGACGAGCCCCCCGATCGTCCGCTCATCGACGCGTGGGTGAAAAGCGGCGACACGATCGAGCATCGCGGAACACGTCGCTTGCTCGGCGGCCGGGCGTATCCCCTGACCCTCGAGTTCTCGAAGGCGAACCAGGGGGTGGACGACAAGAAGCACGAGCCGCCGGCGCACGCATCGATCCAGCTCCTCTGGAAGCCGCCGCACGGCGTGCTCGAGGTCGTGCCGTCGCACCGGCTCATCCCGCAGCGGGCCCCGCCGACGTTCGTGATCTCGACGCCGTTTCCCCCGGACGACCGCAGCATCGGCTACGAACGCGGCTCGGCCGTTTCGAAGGAGTGGTTCGCCGCGGCGACCGCGGCGGCGATGGAGACCGCCGATCACGTGCTCGGCCGGCTCGAGCAGTTGGCCGGCGCGAACCGCGACGCCCCCGACCGCCGCGAGAAACTGCGGGCTTTCGCGACGAACTTCGTCGAGCGGGCCTCCCGCCGGCCGCTCGACGCGGCTGCGAAGCAGGTGTATCTGGAGCGGCCGTTCGCCGCCGCCCCGGACGCCGACACGGGCCTCGAGCGGGCGATCCTGCTGTGCCTCTCGTCGCCGCGGTTCCTCTTCCGCGAGCCGGCCGGACCGTCGGACGGCTTCGCGACGGCGGCGAGGCTCTCCTTCGGCCTCTGGGACTCAATCCCCGATCCCCCGCTTTTGGAAGCGGCGGCGAAGGGCTGTCTTGCGACGTCGGACGAGATCCGCCGTCAGGCCGAGCGGATGATCGCCGACCGCAGGACGCGTTCGAAGCTCCGGGACTTTCTCTTCGGCTGGCTGCGGGTGGACCACGGGCCCGAGCTCGTGAAGGACGCGACCCTCTTTTCGGAGTTTTCCCCGGCGCTCGCCGCCGAGTTGCGGTCGAGCCTCGAGCTCTTCCTCGAGGACGCTCTCTGGCGGGATGGAGGCGATTGGCGGCGGCTCTTCCTCGACGACGAAGTGCCGGTGAACGGCCGGATCGCGGCCCTCTACGGACTTTCGCTGCCGTTCGACGCCGGGTTTCGCCGCGTGCGGCTCGACGACGGCCGGCGTGCGGGCGTGCTCACGCATCCCTACATGATGAGCGTGCTCGCCTACTCCGGCGCGACCTCGCCGATCCACCGCGGCGTCTTTCTCGCGAGGAACGTGCTCGGCAACGTCTTGAAGCCGCCGCAGGAAGCGGTCGCCCCCCTGTCGGCCGACCTCCATCCGCTGCTTTCGACCCGCGAACGGGTCGAGCTCCAGACGAGCGGCGTCGCCTGCCAGACCTGCCACACGATGATCAACCCGCTCGGCTTCTCGCTCGAGGAGTTCGACGCGATCGGTCGCCATCGCACGAGCGAACTCCTCGGCGAGACGAAGAAGCCGGTCGACGCCTCGGGCTCCTACCAGCCGCGGGAGGGTGATGAGGCGACGTTCCGCGGCGCGCGGGAGCTTGCCGCCTACCTCGTGGGGAGCCGCGACGCGCAGGAGGCCTTCGTGCAGAGCCTGTTTCACGCCGTCGTGAAGCAGCCGGTGCGGGCCTGGGGGCCGGAGGCTCTTGCGACGCTCCGGGCGGGCTTCGAGGCCGGCTCCTTCGACATCCGGCGGCTTCTGGTCGATATCATGGTCATGGCGGCGGTGCCGCCTCCCGGGAGCGTTCCATGATCCTTCGTCGCGACTTCCTCCGCTCGCTCGGGGCGACCGCCGCCCTGCGTCCCTTCATCGGCAATCTGCCGAGCCTGTCGGCGTCGTCCGCTGGGCCGAAGAAGCGGCTCGTCATCGTCTTCAGCCCCGACGGCGTCGTCCGCAATGCGTTCTGGCCGGCGACCCCGGGAGCGTTCCGCACCCCGGGGCCCGTCTGCGTGCCTGCCCTGCCACCGATCCTCGAGCCGCTCGCGGCGTTCCAGGACCGCCTGCTCGTGCTCAAGGGGGTTCACAACAAGATCCTCGGCGACGGGGACAGGCACATGCGGGGGATCGGCTGCCTGCTGACGGGCATCGAGCTTTTCCCGGGCAACGTCCAAGGGGGCAGCGACACGCCGGCCGGATGGGCGAGCGGCCGCTCGATCGACCAGGAGATCCGCGGCTTTCTGCAGGCGAACCCCGCGACGGCAAGCCGGTTCGGCTCGCTCGAGTTCGGTGTGCTCGTTCCGAACCACGCCGACACGTGGACGCGGATGGTCTATGCAGGGCCGAACAGGCCGATTACGCCGATCGACGACCCGTACCAGATGTTCCAGAAGCTCTACGGTCGGCAGAAGGGCCGCGAGAGCATGCAGAGTGTGCTCGACGAGCTTTCGGAGGATCTCGCCAAGCTCGCGGCGGCGCTGCCGGCCGAGGATCGGCGGCTGCTCGACGAGCATGCGGCGCTCGTCCGCGACTTCGAGAAGGAACTCTCATCCCACCGCGAGGAGGTGCGGCACGCCCTGCCGGTGCTCGAGCAGGGGGTCGTCGAGCAGAACGACCAGATGCCGCGGATCAGCCGGATGCAGATCGAGCTCTTGGTGGCGTCGCTCGCCGGGGATTTCGCGAGGGTCGCGACGCTCCAGTACACGAACGCCGTCGGCCAGCCCCGCATGAAGTGGCTCGGCATCGAGGAGGGGCAGCACGACCTCTCCCACGAGCCCAACAGCAACGCCTCGGCCCAGGAAAAACTCACGAAGATCAACGCCTGGTATGCGGGCGAGGTCGCCCATCTCGCCAGACGGCTCGCGGAGACGCCGGAGCCCGGGGGCGACGGCTCGCTCCTCGACCACACCACGATCCTCTGGACGAACGAGCTTGGCGAGGGCAAATCGCACTCCCACGAGGACATCCCGTTCGTGCTCGTCGGAGGCGGACTCGGCTTTCGGACCGGCCGCTCGCTCCACCTGCCGGGCGTGTCGCACAACCGGCTGCTCCTGTCGCTCGCCCACGCGATGGGTCACACGGGGCTCGGCCGCTTCGGCAATCCCGACTACTGCGGTGACGGGCCGCTCGCCCTCACGTGAATCGCCGAAGGGGAACGGGAAGGGCCGCCATCGCGCGGTGAACGGGTGAGGGGCCGTCGGGGAGCGAGTATGCGGCGTTTCGTTTCGGTGGTCCTCGCGGCAATCGTGATCGCGATCTCGCTGCCGGTTCGTCGTGAGGTCGTGGGGCTCTCCATGGCGCCCGATCTCATGCCGGGCGACCGGGTCACGACCGGCGTCATGCCGTGGAGGGACCGGTGGCGAACTCCTGCGATCGACGAGCGATGGATCGCCGTCCTGCCGGACGGCACGGAGGCGATCAAGCGGATCGCCGCGTGCGGTCCAGCGACGCTTCGCATCGTCGATGGAGACCTCGAACTCGACGGCCGCATCGCGTTGCCGCCGCCCGCGGTGTTCGTGGAGCGGGCGACGGTCGTGCGGGAGGAAGCCATTGCGGCGGGTCGCGACGATTCGCAGATCGCGTTGGACGGCGAATCGATCCTCGACGACGCCGCCTTCGCGGAAACCGAGCGACGCGTGCTTCTGCCGGTGGCCGACGTCGGAGCGTACGTCGTCGTGCGGGTCGGTCGCGATGCGGCGGCCCCGCCCGCGGCGGAGATATCAATCGGCGTCGGCGACCGGATGGTCCGCTGGCGGCCTTCGGGCCCGGGCGAGTTCGCCTTCCTCGCCGGACGCCTCGACCGGCATCTCGTCGCCGTGGCGTGGAGGCTCGACGGGAAACCCCGCG
>DHLZ01000116.1:14061-14498 GCA_002405515.1 Planctomycetaceae bacterium UBA4655 | reverse complement strand
GCGGGCTCGTGACCGGGCATCCACTCGCGGGGCCACGTCAACGCCCCTCTCGGCTTGCGCCTCGGGCTTCCGGAAATTTCAACGCAACGCCTGCAGGGAAACTTGCGCCTCGGGCTTCCGGGCATTTCCAGCAAACGCCCGCAGGGCAACTTGCGCCTCGGGCTTCCGGTTTTTGCGAGAACCGACGTGCATAAAAAAACCGTCCGGTGCGGCATGTGCCGCACCGGACGGTTCAGATTGAGCCGACAGTGCTACCGGCCGAGCTTCGACAGGGCGTCGACCATCGGCGTGACGACCTTGCCGAGGATCTCCCGCACGCCGGGGATCGCCATCACGGTATCGATCAGCTTCTGAAGAGGCCCGAGCTTCTCGGTGACGAGGTCGGCGATCGTCGCCTTCTCCGCCTCCGGCAGCGCCGCGGATCCCTTTTCGATCGC
>DHLZ01000116.1:8713-13869 GCA_002405515.1 Planctomycetaceae bacterium UBA4655 | reverse complement strand
GACGCCGCCGAGCACGTCCGTGAGGCCCCCGAGGAGCGAGGTGAGGTCCTTCCCGACCTGCACGGCCCCGGTCGCCAGCTTGATCGCGTCGGTCGCGTCCACCGGGCGCTGGGTCTCGTCGGCCGGCTTCTCCGTCCGCTGCGTGACGACGACCTCCTCGATCACGTCGATCTCGTCGTTTCGGTTCGCCTTCCTCTGGTCGAACAGGTACCAGGCCGCGGCCGCCAGCGCGACGACCGCCGCCAGCGGCAGCCACGCCGGCATGCCGGCCTTCTTCTCGCCGAGGTCGGCGAGCGACAAGCCGGCTGGAATCGCCCGCGAGATGTTCGACTGCTGCTCCGAGAAGAGCCGCGAGACGCCCGTCGCGTCGGGCCGGCCGGTGAATTGCTTGGCGACGATGCCGAGCACGACCGGGGCGAGGTAGCCGACGAGCTTCCGCGTCATGTCGGGGTTCATCTTCACGAACGCGCCGAGCACCTTCACGAGCATCGACAGGCCACCCGATCCGAGGAGCGACCCGAGCAGGTCGCCGCCGCTGCGGCCGATGTTGGAGGCACCGCCGCCCGAGAGCGCTCCCACGAGGTTGCCGAGCATGCCGAGATCGAGGCCGCCCATCGCCGAGGCCAACTTGTCGGCGCCTCCGCTCGACGCGGCGAGCTTGCCGAGCGAGGCCAGGATCGCCGGCACGGCGGCCGTCGTGGCCGACTTCGTCTGCGATTCGCTCGCGCCGACGAGGCCGCCGAGCTTGCCGAGCACTTCGCCGCTCAATTGGCTTGTGATGAGATCCACGATGTTCATGAAGAAGTTCTCCAGAAGGCCTCGAAATCCAATGTTCCCGAGCACGATTGATACGGGTGCGCTCCGCGCGACGCAACCGGCCCCGGGCATAGGCCCGGGTTTTCCGGGACACCCCGGCGAATCGCCACCGGCGGCCGGGATCTCCCTGCCGGCGAGATGCGGCCTCGGAATCGGATTGAGTTGCAAATGCATTGCATGTGCGGTAGGGTGCCGCGGTATCGTTCCGCGCACCGAGGAGACCATCCATGCCCACGCCATCGGACGCCCCTGCCGACCGCCTGCCCGTCACCGTGCTTTCCGGCTTCCTGGGAGCCGGCAAGACGACGCTGCTCAACCACGTGCTCGCCAACCGCGAGGGGCTCCGGGTGGCCGTGATCGTCAACGACATGAGCGAGGTGAACATCGACGCCCAGCTCGTCGACGGGCCGTACGAGCCGGGCGAGTCCGCCGCCGGGCTCAGCCCTACGGCCGCCAGATTCAGCCGCACCGCCGCAAGGCTCAGCCGGACCGCCGCCAGGCTCAGCCGAACAGAGGAGAAGCTCGTCGAGTTCTCCAACGGCTGCATCTGCTGCACCCTGCGGGAGGACCTGCTCGAGGAGGTCGCGAGGCTCGCCCGCGAGAAGCGGTTCGACTACCTGCTCGTGGAGAGCACCGGCATCTCCGAGCCGCTGCCGGTCGCCGAGACCTTCACGTTCGCCGACGAGCAGGGGGAGAGCCTCTCGCGACTCGCCCGGCTCGACACGCTCGTGACCGTGGTCGATGCGAAAAACTTCCTCGACGACTACTGCTGCCGGGACGAGCTTCGCGACCGGGGCGTCGGGCTCGACGAGAACGATTCCCGCGACCTCGTGCAGCTGCTCGTGGACCAGGTCGAATTCGCGAACGTGATCGTCGTCAACAAGACCGACCTCGTGGCGGAGGACGACGTCGCCTATCTGGAGGCGATCCTGCGGAAGCTCAATCCGAAGGCGAGGATCATCCGGGCCGACCGCGGCCGGGTCGCCCTGTCGGAGGTGCTCGACACCGGCCTCTTCGACATGGAGGCGGCGGCGGGGCATCCCGGATGGCTCGCGGAGGCCCCCGGCACCCACGTGCCGGAAACCGAGGAATATGGCATCACCAGCCGGGTGTTCCAGAGCCGGCGGCCGTTTCATCCGCAGCGGTTCTGGGATTTCGTGACCGGGAAGGGCTTCAAGGGGGTGATCCGCTCGAAGGGATTCGTCTGGCTCGCCACGCGGCACGACTGGGCGGGCGTCTGGTCCACCGCCGGGGTCGTCTCGAGCCTCCAGCCGGGTGGCACGTGGCTCGCGAGCTCACCCGAGGAGGAGTGGCCCGAGGATCTCGATCACGAGGATGTCGAGGCCGTCTGGGAGGAGCCCTGGGGCGACCGGCGTCAGGAACTCGTCGTGATCGGGGCGAAGCTCTCCGACCGGCTGCTAGCCTCGCTGCACGCCTGCTGCCTCACCGACGAGGAGATGGATCTCGGCCCCGGCGGTTGGCTCGGCTTCGAGGATCCGTTTCCCGCCTGGCGGTTCGCCGTCGAGGAGGGGGAAGAGGAGGGGGAAGAAGACGCCGAAGTCCGTCACGATGCCGAGGGCAGCCATGTCGAGGATACGGTGATCGACTGATCACCGGCCTCTGAACCGACCGGACGCGAGGCATCGAAGGCTGACGTGACGTGCCAAACGCGAAGCTGTTGGCAGCCGATCCTTCAGGCTGTGGCATCCTGTCGCGGTAGATCTCCGTTCCACCCCAGAAGGAGTCCGTCGGCGGTCACCAGGGTGGCCCCGAGTTGGAGCGAGGTTGCCACGATAAAGCGATCGGCAAGATCGCGATGCATTCCCTCCAGGCGGGTGGCAAGGAGCGCGACGCGGCCGTCTGTGGCGATCTCGCGCAGCCCTGCCTGCAGGAGATCAAGACGCCAGGCCTCCGCCGGCACGGGCAGGACAATGCGGCCGCGATCGGCCAGCAGGGCAGTTTCCCAGAAACTGATCGCACTGACGGCGACGACGTCGGAACGCCAGGTGTTCTCGATCAAGCCGCGGGCCCGTGGCCCAAGCATCGGGTCGTTGCGATCCATCCACAACAACGCGTGGGTATCGAGCACGATCACTCCAGCGCCTTCCAATCATCTGCAGCAATCGGCGCCACGATATCGCCGATGACGCGAAGATCCCGATGCAGGCCGAATGGCGAGCCGACCTTCCCCCCGGAATATGGCCGCAGTTCCGCGATGGGCTTCCCATTCTTGGTGACGACCAAGACTTCCCCGGTCGCGGCGACCTCGTCCATCAACGCGAGGCATTTAGCCTTGAATTCCGATGCTTGGATTGTTTGCACCGTATCCGCCAGAGCTTGTTTGTGACCACTACGATGACCATGGTCGCCGAAGTGGTCATTGTCAATTCAGGCCGCAGTCAGCTGTTGCTTCGGCGTCTTCGAAGGTGATCACGGGGCCTCGATTCCACGGCTTCTTTCCGGGCGATCATGCCGGCGTTGAAACCGGGAAAAAGGCGCACGATGTGCAGTGATAACACTGTCGTGTAGGATGTTATCATGATTCGCACGCAGATCAGTCTGTCTGAGAGGGATTACGCCGCCGCCAAGGCCGAATCAAAGCGGCTGGGGATCTCATTGGCGGAGCTGCTCCGCCGCTCGCTTCAAGGCGTGCTGCCTCCGACGGGTCGGCCGGCCTGGATGAGGTTCGCCGGGACCGTTCAGTCGGGCGACCCGCGGGCCAGCGTCCGCATCGACGAGGTCGTGTATGGCCACAAGCCATGAAGCGTATGTTGATACGTCGGCGTTGATCGCGTTCATGGACGGCTCCGACAGCCACCACGCCATCTTCGCCCGGCTGTTCTCCGATCCGCCCCGACTGTGCACGAGCCCCTTGGTGATCGCCGAAGGCCACGGCTGGTTCCTGCGGCGGTTCGACGGCACGCGAGCGCTGGAGTTTCTGGCATTGGTGGACGCTTTGACGCCTCTGGTCGTGGTGCCCGTCGGGCCGAAGGAGATGGCCGCAGCCGCATTGCTGCTGCGGCGTTTCGCGGACCAGGCCCTGACGCTCGCGGATGCCGTCGGGCTTCATCTGGCGCGGGTGAGGAAGTGCAAGACCTGCTGGTCTACCGACCGCCACCTGCGGCTGGCAGGCACGCCGCTGGTGATCGACGGAATCTGACCCGAATCCCGGCTCTCGGTCTCCGGACGATTTCGAAACCGGCCGATCGCCCGCAATGAGTCCTCCGACGTCTTTCAAGCGGTTGCCCGACGAGCGGCCTGCGACCGACCCACGTTTCAGGGGGCGGCATCGCCCGCGGGCTGCCCTCGGAGGGCGTCGCGGTGCGCTCGCCCGGCGGCGAGCACCCGCTTCAGCTCGGCGGCCACCGTTTCTCGATCGATCGTTTCGGGATCGAGCACCGCGTGCTCGAGCGCCTCGATCCGCTCCCGCAGCTCCTCCGCGGCCTCCGTCATCGCCCGCGTGACGGTGCCGCGTCGGATCCAGAGGCCCACCTCCGTCCGCCGCACAAGGTCTTCCCAGGCCGCGATCCAGACCTGCGTTCGCCGCTTGTCGCCGTCGAGCGCCGCGGAGTGGGTCTCCGCCTCGACGGCGATCAAGTCCTGGAGGCAGGTGGGAAGGTCGGGGTAGTAGAGATACGCGGCGGCCACGCTCGCCGCCACGAGCCCCGAGACGAGCACGCCGCCGAGCACCGGCGCCGGCAGGGCGACGTCGAAGCGGGCGGGGCCGCTCGACGCACCGGCTGGCAATCCCGCCGAGGTCGAGCCCTGCACGAGCCGGGCCTCGAAAGCCTCGCCGGGGTCGAGCCAGCGGATCGCCGTGCCCGCGGCGATGATCACGCCGAGCAGTCCGAGCGCCATCCATTCATGCCGTGGCACCCGATCGGCGAGCAGGGCGGCGACGCGGTTTCCGGGGGCCGATTCGCTGGTCGGAAACGGCATGCAGAAGACGTCGAAGGCGTGCGTATGGTCTTCCGGCGGCGCGTCCCGAAACGAGAGCGGCCGCTCGATCGCCGCCGCGATCGCAAGCACCGTCGCGAAGAAGATCACAAGCCAGCCCGCCGCGGCCCGGAGGCCCCAGGTCCGCCAGGTCCAGGCCACGAGGCCGAGGTTGAGCCCCGCCCCGACCGAGAGCAGCACATACGCCGCCCCGACGGAATTGCCGTGATCGAACATCGACCCGACCTGCATCATGGCGTCGGTGGGAGTGAGGAAGGCGGGCAGGCCGACCGCCGCCATCAACGACGGCGCCCAGGGATCGAACGCCTTCATCGATCGCTGCAGCGATGCGAAGGGGAGCAGGCAGGCGAGCAGGCCGACGCCGAGCAGCGCCAACGCGGCAT